>JAGVXL010000001.1:61931-575132 GCA_018303805.1 Candidatus Pacearchaeota archaeon
AGGAAACTTCATTCCTGAATCAAGCTTCTCAATGCCTGTTGAGAAAACCTGGAATCTGGGAGTTGGAATGCCATGATACAACAAAACTCTCTTAGTCATGGCTTTGTCAAGGCATATTGCAAGGCAAAGGGGGCTGGAGCCAGAATACGGGATTTGCATGTATTCAAGCAGCAAAGGAATCTGCGCCTCCCTGCTTCTGCCGTAAAGCCCCTCGGCTATATTAAAAACAAAATCCGGCCTGCTTTCCCTGATTTTGAAATATGCGGTTTCATCAGCATTTATAATCTTTGTGTCAATTCTCTTTGTTTTTTTCCCCGCAAAGCTGGCTTCAACCGCTTTCTTTATCGCATTGACAGTCTCAACAGAGTCAAATTCTGCATACTTGTCATGAACCTCCCCTTTTCCATTTCCCGCCCTTTTTTTTATATTGCACAACAACGCAACTTTCATGAATTAATTAAATTTATAATCCTTAAAAATATTTGCTAATATATGGCAGCAGAAACTAAATCAATTAGGGCAGAAAACTGGAAAAGATACAGATTGCTCTCAACATCCCTAGGCAATCTTGTGGTATGCGGCAAGAATGCAGAGCAGAACGAGGAAGTTGTAAAAAAATTTATGGGGAAGGATAATCTCATTATTCATACAAAAGAGGCAGGAAGCCCTTTCTGCATTCTCTTGGACAAGCCAAAAAAACCAGGCAAAAAGGATTTGCATGAAACTGCAATCTTCTGCGCAAAATACAGCCGTGACTTTAAGAAAAACAAAAGGGATGTTGAGGTCCATGCATTCATCGGCAAGGACGTTTACAAAGGCAAAAGCATGAAGGCAGGAACTTTTGGAGTAAGGAAAATCAGAAGCAGGATTAAAGTGAAAAAGCAAGAGATAGAAAATTTCAATGACCAGACATGTTAAACCTTCCAGAATCAATCCTTCTTGGAATTGTGCAGGGAATAACAGAATGGCTTCCGGTAAGCAGTTCAGGGCATCTTGTTCTAGCACAAAAATTTATTGGCATAGACGTTCCAGTTGCCTTTGACATCTGGCTGCATTTGGCAACCTTGCTCGTTATTTTCCTGTTCTTTTGGCAGGACATAAAAAAGATTTCCAATGCAGCATTAAAATGGCAGACAAAGACAGCAGAATTCAAAACTGCAATCTATATGATAACCGCGACAATTGCCACAGCAATTGTTGTTTTTCCTTTCAAGAATTTGTTTGAGAGGGCATTTTCTAATTTGCCTGCAGTTGCATTTGGCTTTCTTGCAACAGGCATGCTTCTCTTATTATCAGGCAGAAGACAAGGAAACAAAAAAATAAACAGCCAGTCAGCAATCTTGATTGGCATTGCGCAGGGGCTTGCGTTCCTGCCGGGGATATCAAGGAGCGGCTCAACAATCTCGACTGCCCTGCTCTTAAAAACAAAAAAACTGGAGGCATTCAAATTTTCATTTTTGATAGCCCTGCCCGCAATTTTAGGGGCATTTGTATTAAAAATTCCGGAATTGGCAGGCAGCGGCATTCCAGCAGCCACCATGGCGGCAGGATTTATTGCAGCATTTTTAGCCAGCCTTGTTTCCCTTGCAGCATTAAGAAGGATATTGCTAAAAAACAAATTGCATTATTTTGCTTATTATTGCCTTATTATTGCAGCACTAACTTTAATAACCCATTTCTCCAAAATTTAAAATAAACTGAACATGAAGCCAATTGGGATATGCACAATGCAGATAGGAAAGAACGGCCTGACAAAAAATATTATAATGGCGATAGGTGACGCCTTTGCAGCTCATGGAAACATAAAAATTTCTGTGTTCAAGTCAGCAACACAGGATAAAAGAGAAATTGAAAAAATGGCATTGGAGATATGCACGGCATTGGGCAGGAAATTCACATACAGGGTTGTGGGGCACACAATTTTCCTCAAAAAATGGAAAAAACCAATGAGAAGATGAGTTATCAACCCAATAAATCAATCAAGGTATAGCCCTCTAACACAACCTTATTGGATTCAAGAAAATCCTCAAGCTCTTTTTTCTTTGAGTAAAAATCAAACTCTCCAATCAAATCAATGCATCTCTTATCTATTAAATCGTCTTTATACAGAATTTTTTCAACACCCCTAACCAAGATGTCATCAGCCCTTATTACATTCCTCAAATTGGAGGCAATCCCTCCAAGTTTCCCTGCATCAGGATATGGCGGCAAAATTCTCACGCCAACATACCTGCCTTCCAATAAATCGCCTTTCTTTATGTGGATTATATAATCTTCATTCGCAGCAGCGCCTGAAACATCCCAGTTCTTGTCATGCCCAGCCAATCCAACCCTGTTTCTCAACAATTCAACAATCTCCCCAGAATAATCCTTCTGCCCCTCCAGATCTAAGTCACCGTCTATAAACACGCCGGGCATTTCAATTTTTCTCTTCAATCTTGCCAGCCCATTAAAAAAGGCATATCTCAAGCCCGGGATGTTGAAATATTTGAAATCCTCTCTTACGTCATCAATATTCCTCTCCTCAAAATGCACAAACCCCCTTACTTTATCCATAATCAAGAGATAATGGCAACCTTTTTAAATCATTCTTTTTTAGAGTTAGACATGCCAGTAGAAATTGTTTACGAGGTTAGGGCAGACAAGTTTATAGCAGCATTAGCTTCAGAGCTTAAAAAGAAAGAGGAATTCAAGGTGCCTGACTGGGCCCTTTATGTCAAGACAGGCACTGCAAAAGCGAGGCCTCCGGAAAATGCTGACTGGTGGCATATAAGGGCCGCGAGCATATTAAGGCAATTATACACAAGAAAGGTTGTTGGAGTGAACAGGCTAAGGAATAAATATGGAAGCAAGAAAAACAGGGGAATGAAGCCCCCAAGATTCAAGAAATCAGCTGGAAAAAATATCCGGATGATTTTACAGCAGGCAGAGCAAGCCGGGCTTGTTGAAAAGATAAAGAGCAGGAGGTCTGGAAGAAGATTAACTGCAAATGGCCATGAATTTCTTGATAATTTGGCAAAATCATTGAAGCAATGAGGCATTTCTCTCCAAGACAAAAATGGATAATAATACCGCTGATATAGAAAAGCAATTGCAGGAGCAGGTTGCGTTAACCCAGCAGCTGAAGCAGCAGCTTGCGGCTATAGAGTCTGTAGCAAAACAGAAGATGAGCAGGGAGGCAATAACGAGGTATGGCAACATAAAAGTTGCCCATCCAGAAACAGCAGTCAGGGCAATTTCGCTTATTGCGCAGGCGGTTTCAGCAGGGCAGATTAAGGAAACAATGGGCGATGAGGAATTCAAGACTCTGCTGCAGGCAATCCAGCAGGGCAAAAAGGAATTCAAGTTCAAAAAATAAGCTCTTTAAAAAAGACCTTGGAGAAAACTAATAAAATGAGAAAATTTGGGTTATGCCCTGATTATGAAAGAAACCAATGGAAATCATTTTACAATTCACTCAAGCAGGCAAAAGGCAATGCGGGAAAACTCGAGGAGATTTATGAAATACAGCTATTTCCTGCAGATGCAATCCGGCAGTCGAGATTCCACATGGTTGTAAGTTACAATGAAAACACAAAACATTTGGAAGACATTTTCAAGTCAAAGGGGAAGGCAGACAAGATACTGCTAAAAAACAAATTAAATATAGGCATGGCAGAGGTTCTGCCAGTATGGAAAATTTTTAAAGTAAACAAGGCAGATAATAACAGGGAAAAGGTTTATGAAGAACAGATATAAATAATGAATTAAAAAATGCCACACAATAAGATAACAAGCAGGAAAAGGCATCTTGCCAAACATGGAAAAAGGACAAACTGGGCTCCGTTCTGGCTTATTCCCAAAGTGTTCGGCAAGGGCAAGAGGATACACCCCTCAAGAATAACTAGGTTAAAGAGAAACTGGAGAAAAACAAAAATCCATCTAACGCCAAGGAGGTTAAAACCAGGGCATCTAGGTTAAGAAAAAATCCTAGCATAAATTAACTCCAACAAACTAAAAAGTAACCAACAAATCTAACATGGCAAAAAAACAGGAAAAAACAGCTGTCTTGGAAAGAAACTACATAATCCCGTTAAGAAGGGCGTGGCAGAATGTCCCAAGATACAAAAGGGCAAACAAGGCAATCAAAACAGTAAGGGAATTCCTGGCAAGGCACATGAAAGTCAGGGATGGCATTAAATCAGTCAAGCTCAGCAAATTTCTAAACCAGGCAGTCTGGAGAAGAAGCATTAAAAAACCGCCGGCAAAAATAGAAGTCAAGGCAACAAAATATTCTACAGGTGAGGTTGAGGCAGAGCTTGCAAAGCTGGGTAAGCAAGAGGAGATTTTAAAGTCAAGGGAGAAATCTGAACAGGATAAAGCACAAGCCAAAAAGCAGGAGCAGGCAAAACAGGCAGAGACAAGGCAGGAAACAGAGAAGAAGGCGGAAGAGGAAAAAAGAGCAGAGCAGCTGAAAGAAGAGGAAAGATTATTGCAGAAGGAAAAGCGGGACATTGAGAGGGAACTGATAAAGCCCAAGGTAACAGTCCAGCAGAGAAAAGCGCTTGAGAAATAATCCTGTCAGGGCATTTTCCAATCTGCTGGACTTTTATGAAAATTCTGGGATAAAAGTTAAAAATACTGTAAAATGCTAAAATTTAGTATACCTCATGAAAGTTTGATAGAAGAACACAATAATTATATCAAGAAAACTAATTATGATAAAGCATAAAAAGGGGTTAAAATGACACCAATTGAAATTCTTGCGTTGATATTTGCAATAGGGATTTTAGTTAAAATTATTGCTGTCTTAGTGAATCCAAAGTCCAATTTGAAGCTTGCCGAGATGATGCTTGAAGGCACAGGTGTTTTGAGAATAATCTACCTGATACTTCTGGCAATAACTGGATACTACCTGCTTTTAGAGCTGAACATAATCCAAATCTCAGCGGTAATGCTTTTTGCGCTGATTTTAGTGGCATTGGCATTTATACCCTATAATAAGCATGTTCTTGAGATAAGAAGGGAGCATGCAAAAAGCAGGAAAAAATTCCTGAAGCAGAACTGGCTTCAGCTGGTTATCGGGGCGGCAATTGCAATCTGGACGCTTGTTGCAATCCTCGCCTGATTTTTTATTTTGCAAGAAAAACCACTTCATTTCGCGGAACATAAAATCTTGACAGCATGTGGTCTCCTGGGTTGTTTATCTCAACAAGAAAGCCGTTTTTCTGGGAATCAAGCAAATCCACCTTTGCCAAGCCATGCTCCTCGTCAATCTTCTTCACCAAATCACTTTTGTTTATAATGCACCAATCCGCTTTTTCATCAATAGCATATACATTTTCTGATAAAGCCCTGAAAATTAGGACACATTCCCTTGAAAAACAAATAGGCGCTGTTGGATAATACCTGCATTTCAAATACGCCTTTGCCATCAAAAATAAAGGAAAAAGGGGTTAAAATATTTTTATAAACGCCTTTTTCCTGCAATCCCAATGGAAAAGGATATTGATTTGCACAGAAGCATAATCGTGATTGACAAGCCGGCAGGCATGACAAGCTTTCAGGTTACTGATTTTGTAAGGAAAGAGCTGGGCATAAACAAGGCAGGGCATTCAGGGACTTTGGACCCTGAAGTTACAGGCGTCCTTCCGATTTTGCTAGGCAGGGCATCAAGAATGCTTGACTATTTCATCCATCAGAATAAGGAGTATGTCGGCATAGCCCATTTGCATCAGGACATGGAAATTGAGAAAATAAAGAAGACAATCAAGGCAAAATTTCTCGGGAAAATAATGCAGTTGCCGCCTGTGAAATCAAGAGTAAAAAGGCAGGAGCGCGAGAGAGAAATTGTCAGTTTTGAAATTCTTGAAAAGCATGAAAAGGATATTCTATTCCTGGTAGAATGCGAGGCAGGCACTTACATCAGAAAACTGATACATAATTTAGGAGAAAAACTGGGCATAGGCATGCACATGTCTGAATTGAGAAGAACCAAGGCATCAATATTCCTAGAAAGCCAAGCGGTAACACTCTATGACTTTACAAAAGCAGCAGAGGAATTCAATCAGGGAAATCCTGAAAAATTAAGCAGAATGCTTCATCCAGCTGAAATAATAACAAAAATCCTGCCAAAAATTGAAGTAAAAACAGAAGCAATAGAGATGCTGAAGCACGGCTCTCCCCTTTTTAGGGAGATGATTAAAAATCATGAAAATTTCAATAAAGGTGATTTCTTGGCAGTAATGAGCCAGGACAAACTTGTGGAAATCGCGCAGGCAGAATTAGAAAGCAGTTCCATAAAAGATTTGAAGTGCAATCTTGTCGCAAAACCCAAGACTGTTTTGAATTAAAAAATGGATACTCTTGAGGACATTGCTGTGGCAAGGGAGAAAGGGATTGAATTTGTTGATATATTCCATGACACAAATGATATCCACAAAAGTGGAGGCGTAGTCCAGGGCATGCACCTTGCCGCCTTGACTTTAAAATCTTCATGGGATTTCTTTAAAGTGGACCCATATGCATACATGCACAAATTAGACATAAAATTCAAATCTTTAACTTCATACGATGAAATTCTGTCTATAAAACATCAGAACGGTTTTCATGACAATGGGGATGTCTCCATTTTAAGTTCTGGCTATAACTATAAACCAGACAAGAAAGAGTTTATTGAAATGCTGAGGAGATGTTCAAGAAAACCACCAGTCCAGCCAGCCAGAGAAAATATTGATTCTTATTTTATATACAAAACAGGCATACAAGGCAAATTTAGAAAATTCAAAGAAAATCTGAAAATGAAACCCTTTCTTTCAAATTCCAGCCATACAAAGGAATTTTTCCTTTCATGTTTTGTTGCAGGGGCTTTGTGTGAATATATCAACCCTAATACACTGCCTTCTGGAAAAGTGGCAGTTTGGGCAAAGCAGGAGTTTAATTTTTATGGACTCCCAAAAACAGATGTGGATGATATGGGGGATATGACTATAGCTCTAAACAAGACAAGGGATACAGACAGGATTGTAATAATAAAAGAACATTTTTACATTGAAAATTCAGAGATTATAGATGGAACCTCTATCTTGTTTAAGGAAGAAAAAAGCAAGATAATGCCTTATGAAACAAAAGGCAGTTAAAGTTAGCAGCAAAGGCAAAACCCAAGACTGTATTAAACTGAAAAATGCCAAAAACTGAAAAATCCCTGGATGAAAAAATAGAGCCCCATATAGCATCAGAGATGTTTGAGCAGGCAGCTTTCTTGTACGGCTCACAAAGTGTGAAGGAAACAGTTAGGGTAATGAAGAAACTCGGCTTGGAAAGGGTTGCCAGGATTGCTTTGGGAGATTATTATACTCAATAGAATCAGCCATTATTATTTCTTTTTAACAGCTGAAAAGAGAAGTCCGGGATATCCAGTTGAGATTTACTTCAATGAATTAATATCCCCTACAACCTCGTCGATATACCCAATCTCCTTTGCAAAATTGTCTGGGGTATTGCCATACTCCATGGCTTTGTTCTTATTAGAAAGAGAGTTGTAGACATCAGCCAGCCTCTCGTGCACTATCCCCTGCTTGCGCAGATTTATTATAGCCGCGTATACCCTCTCCCTTGCCTTTTCTGTGTTAGGGCAGCTGCCAAGTTCGTTCCTTACATTTTCAATCTCATTAACCAGTTCATCAAGCTGCTTTTTGTCATAATAACCAGCAGGGGTTTTCCATTCAGCTGTTCTTTGTAACTCTTTGAGGGAATTAAACCCGAAAACAGCTGAAACTGCCAAAACCGCAGCAATGCCCAATTTAGTTTTTGTTTTCATTGCAGGGAATCAATATTCCCTTTTATAAATCTTATCAAATTAAAAAATCTATCCCTATGCTGCCTTTTTTAACAACTGATAGAAATACCTTGCCAATTCATCCAAGCTGAAGCCAAGAAAAACAGCAATGCCGAACAAGGCAAGCTTTGAAAAATCAACCTGTATAAACCCAGCTGAAACAAGAAAAACATAAACGCCATATATGGCAAAACTCAGCACGAAAGCCAGGACATAGTTCTTCCAGTCCCTGAACTTTGCCGCCTTGATTGAGTATTTCATCATTATGCTCGCCCACACGCCAAGAAAGCCGCCTGCAAAAACCAGGATTGTTTCTGTATTCATGTTAAAAACAATCTATTCTGGTTTTTAAACTTTAAGGCAGGAAAGCAAGTTTACTGTAAAGGAGATTTAGTTTGAACTTTCAAAGTATGCTTCTCTCTTTGCAGGGTCAAATATAAGCTTTAATTTATTTTGAATCATGAAATCTACGCCTAATATTGTTGGTTGGTTACACTCTTTGATTTCATCTACGGGGACCTGAATTGGCAGAATACATTCAAAATAATCACCGAATTTTAATTTAGCGCCATTCAAGATTTTTGTTTTCACTAAACCCCCGCCGTAGGCTATTGGTTCTTTTTTGCTTTCTAATTTTTGTAATTGTATTTGTGATACCCTCATTCTTTTTAAATCAGGGAGTCCTAATACAGTTGAAGGGCTCCCAGTATCAACAACAGCTTCAACTACAGCAAATATATGTGGTTCTTTAGATGTTAATAAAAACCTAGTCATAGCCCTTAAACCTCCAGCAAATAAATAAACTTGCAGAGGTATTCTCATTTTTTATAGAAGAAGCGTAAATCCTTTTGGATAAACAAACTCTATGAAAACACATGACGGATTTTTTCCTGCTTTTTCCACCATCTTTATAACAACATCAATGTTCTTATCCGCTGCTATAGGTTTTTCATTATGCACTGCAACAAATTTCCCGCTAAAATTATTTTCTTGTAACTTATCTATATTATTATGAAACCATCCACTATCTTTTTCAAATTCTCCTAGCAGTTTTAGTTCTTCGTTAGCCATCCTTTATCATCTCTAAATTATTCATCACTTTTTCATTTAAAAATCTTATCTTTTCTTGGGCTGTAAAGTTAACGTCTGGAATTTTGAGGATTGTGTATAAAGGCAAATAAATTTATAAACAAAAATAAACAACTAAACTAATGGAAAACAGCACATGCCCGAAATGCAAGGGCACTGGAAAAGTCAAGGGAAAAGACGGCACAATACACACATGCTGGGACTGCCTTGCGTCAGGGAAACTTGACCAGCATTCAGAGAAAGTTAAAGATTCCGGCGTGAAGATATAAAAATTCATGGAAAATTCTGGCAGATGATACTCAGGATTCTGAAGTGGCTTGCAGTAACGATTCTCTCAATCATATTTGTCTCGCTTTTGTTTATAATCCCATTCACGCTGTCATTTGCAGAAATAACAAAGGTGGAAAATGCCAAGCCGCTCTTTATTTCCCTTTTCATGCCAGCGCTTCAGAAAGATAATGCTAAGAGCAGCCAGCTGCAGAACCAAATTGCATATGACTGCAAAAACAAGACAGAGCTGCAGCTGCCTCTGGAAACGGGGGAAAATTCAACAGTGACAATAAACTGCAATGACATCAAAAATGGGAAATCTATATGGGGGGCGGTATTAAGCGATTTGTTCAACAAGACATATTACAAGGATTATGAATGCAGTTTCCTGGAATGTTTCAAAAAATCAGGGGAAAAGCCAGAAGAATCTCCCTTGTTCATATTCTCAAGGATTGCAAATGAATTCTTCACAGCGGCAAGCAAGCAGGTGATAATTGCCGCAATAATCCTAGGGGCACTTCTTATCCTGCTTGGGGGGATTAAAACAGTTTCCAAGAACCTTGTAATAGCAGGGCTGCCTTACATCTTCCTTTTGATAGGCAGAGATAGCATATCACAGCAAATTTCGCAGAATCCAAACTTTAATCCATTGCTGCCTTTATTTACGCCATTGACAGATATTTCAATGAGAATATTCGGAATTTTCCTTGCCGCAGGCATCATTCTTTTCCTAATCTCTCTTTTATTCAGGAGAAAAGCGGGAAAGCCAGAAAAACCAGCAGAAAAAACAAAACCAAAACAAATAAAAAAGAAAGGGAAATCTAAAAAAGCGAAGCCAGAAAAAAGGCAAGTGGCAAAGAGAAAACAGGCAAAATAATCTGCAAACTCTGCCAACCAAAAACTTAAATAACCTTCCTGATTTTATTTCTGATTATGAAAAAAAGATTGCATGTCTGGGTGTATGGGGTTGTGAAGGGCGTGTTCTTCAGGGTTCAGGCAAAAGAGCATGCAGAAAAACTGAATCTAAAGGGTTTTGCCAGGAACACAGGAGAGGGCGTTGAGGCGGTATTTGAGGGCAATGTTCTAGAGCTTGAACAAATGCTTGAATTCCTGAAAAAAGGGCCTAAATATTCCAAGGTGGAAAGGGTTGATTCCAAGGAAGAGAATTACACCGGAGAGTTCAAGGATTTCAGGATTATGTCTATCTAAAATTTTATAATTATTCTCCGCAAACTCCTAAGAGTTTGCTGATACTAACATGGCAAAAAAACAGGAAAGAAAGGCAGAACAAGCGGCAAAATTTGAAGAGCAGGCAAAACCAGCAGGGAAAGAGGCAGTTGAAAAATACCACTGGGCTGACAGCATAGCAGGGCAGATTTGCAGAACAAAGCCAAAATCAGGGGATAAATTCGTGTGCGCGGCAGGCATAACGCCGAGCGGAACAGTTCACATTGGCAATTTTCGCGAGATGGTAACAGTAGAACTTGTTGCCAGGGCATTAAAAGACAAAAAGAAAAATGTCAGGTTTGTCTACAGCTGGGATGATTTTGACAGGTTCAGGAAAATCCCTGCAAACATGCCCAAGCCAGAAACCCTGCAGCAGCATATAGGCATGGCATTGACAAAAACCCCTGACACATTTGGATGCCACAAGAGCTATGCAGAGCATTTTGAGAAAGAAGTGGAGCAATATCTCCCTGCAGTAGGGATTTCTCCAGAATTTATTTATGAGTCAGGCGAATATGAAAAATGCAGATATGCAAATGAGATTAAATTCATTCTCCAGAACAGGGAAAAAATAAAGATGATACTGGACAAGTTCAAAACAGAGCCAGCAACAGAAAATTGGTGGCCAGTCCAGATTTATTGCGAAAAATGCGGGAAAGACACAACAAGAATTCTGTCATGGGATAGCAGCTTTACTATTGAATATGCGTGCGAATGCAATTACAGGGGCAAGGCTGATTTCAGCAAGAAAGGAATTGTGAAACTTCCCTGGAGAATTGACTGGCCTATGAGGTGGCACTATTATCGAGTTGATTTTGAGCCAGGCGGCAAAGAGCATTCAACACCAGGAGGAAGCTATACAACCGCCTCAGAGATAATAAAAGAAGTTTACAGGGAAAATCCGCCGTTATACCAAAAATATGATTTTATAACATTAAAGGGGCAGGGCGGCAAGATGTCAAAATCTCTGGGCAATGTCATAAACTTAAAACAATGCCTTGAAATCTATGAGCCGCAAATTCTCAGGTATATGTTTGTAAAGGCAAGGCCGAACACAGAGTTTTCAATAGCATTTGACGGCGATGTCTTAAAGATTTATGCAGAATATGACGATCTTGAAATTGCCTATTTTGAAAATAAGCTGGCAAAAAAGCAGAAAAGAATATATGAGCTCTCGCAGATTGATGCAGGAAAAAAGCCAAAGAAAATTTTTGCTCCAAATTTCAGGCAGTTAGCAGAGCTTGCTCAGATAAAGGACAGCAAGGGAATTCTGGACCATTACAGGCAGGAGATAAAAACAAAAGAGGATGAAGCCAGAACCATTAACAGGGCAGGGCTCGTGAGAAACTGGCTGAAGCAAGCCCCTAAAGAATTTATTTTCAAAATTCAGGGAGAGTTAGACAAAAAAGCGGCAAAAAAGCTTGACAAGAAACTTCTTGGGGCATTAAAAGAGCTTGCAAAAGTCCTTGCAAGGGACCTTTCAGAACAGCAGCTTATAGAAGGATTCAGAGAAATCTGCGATAAGCAGAAGACAGAGCCAAAGGAATTCTTCAGGGCAGCATATATTGTTTTATTAGGCAAGGAGCAGGGGCCAAGATTAAGCAGCCTGATAATGCTTGAAAAAAACAAGGTGAAAAAGCTGCTTGATGAAATTTGAAAATCCATTTTTGGTGATTAGCAAACATTTATAAATTTGCAATCTTATTTGGAAAATACAAAAACAGGAGGAAAAAATGACAGAAGGTTACTGTGTTAAGTGCAAAAAGAAGGTTGAGATAAAGGACGGCAAGGAAAGCAAGACGTCAAAAGGCGTTAGGATACTGAAAGGAAAGTGCCCTGCATGTTCTATAACTGTATGCAGAATTTTGGGCAAATAAATCAGCCTGAAAATGGTCAAGCTTGTTGTTGTGAGCAGCATAAAGAAGGCTGCAAAAAACATAAATATTGCAAGTGACGTGGCAGAGGCCCTGAACAAAAAGATAGAGCAGATTATAAAAGAGGCAGTTGCAAGGGCGAGGGCCAACAGCAGGAAAACTCTGCAAGGCAGGGATATTTAAAAAGAAACCTACGGTTTCTTTTGTACTTCCCTTCTTTTAGATTTCCCGTTTTCTATAGAAAATTATATAAACATTATTTTCTTCTATTAAAAATGAAAAATATAGAAAAAGTGGTGGTTGGCTCATTGGTTGCATTAGCAGTCGTTACAGCAAATGGCTGCACAACAACGCAGAAGGGTGCGGGAATAGGCACTCTGATAGGGGCTGGAACCGGCGCGATTATAGGCCATCAAAGCGGCCATGGCGCTGTAGGGGCTCTTATAGGCGGAGCGGTTGGAGCAGCAGGCGGCGCCCTTATAGGCGAGCAGATGGATGTAAAATACTGTCCTGCATGCGGAAAATCCTATGACAAATCAGTCGAGTACTGCCAAAAGGACGGCACAAAACTTGAGTACAAGAAGTAACTGCCCAAAACAGCCAAAAAGCCAGAAAATTTATTAGAGCAGGCTATTTAGCAAGATTTTTTAACATCTAATTCTCTCTCTGTAAAATGCCATTCCCAAAGTCAGAAAAATGAAAAAAGGCAGGCTTGACATATCAAAATTCTGGCTCAACAAAAAGCAGCCAGAAAGCACAAGAAAAAAGAGGAGCAAGGCAATCAAGAAATTGTGGAAAGAGGGCAAATGGAAGCCATGGAACATAAACCAGCCATTAACAAAACAGCATAAGCAAAAACTGCAGGCAAGCAACATCCTGAAATGGAAAAATCCAGAATTGAGAAAGTTAATGAGCCAAGTAAAGAGGGCATACTGGACAAAAGCAAGGGAAAAAGAGCAAGGCAGGAGAATAAAACAATTCTGGCATGAAAATCCTGAAAAACTGGAAAGCATGAGGCAGAAGATAATGCTGAAGTACAGGACAAGCGACTGGGAGAAGGAGATAGGGAAAGCAGTCAGGGAATATTACAGGCTCAATCCCGAAGCCAGAATGATGATGGGGAAAAAACAGAGAGAGCTTTACAAAAACCATCCGACAATGCGGAGAGAAAGACAGGCGGTTGCGGATTTGTATTATGCAACCCATCCTGACGAGAGAAGGCATTTCTTTGGCTACAAGGCAAAAAAGACAAGATACAAGACTGCTTTAGGATATGTGAAAAGCAGGATAGAGAAAGCAGTTCTGGACTATCTCAGCAAGCCTGAAATTTACAAGATTCTGCTGCCGGAGTATGAGCCATTCACACTTTATCTTGACAGGACAAAGCCGATTCCTGATGTTTATCTGAGAAAACTTAACATAATAATTGAAATTTACGGCGGGCATCCAAAGGCATGGCAAAGGAAAGTGAAAAAGAACAGGGATTACAGGAAAGCAAGAATCCCTGTCATCTCAATCACCCCATCAGAAACATGGAACCTTGACAGATATTTATTGCGGGAGGCAATCAGGATGAGCAAGACACCTCTTGCAAAGAACTTCAATCCGGAAAAATTCATGAAGCCAAAGCCCGATTGGCTTCATGACTTGAGGAAGCAGGTTTCAGACATTAGAGAGGGATAGACAGAAATTAACTTTTAGTTCCCAAAAATATTAATCCTATCCCTATAGCAGAGATTAGTAGCTTTGATCCTATCCCTATAGGAGAAAACCAAGGTGCTATCAAACAGATAACTCCAATTATCACAGCCATCGCTCTCCCGCTCATCTCTGTTTTATGTTCTACCATGCTTTCTACCTCCCTTTGTTTTGTATTTATCTGTAGCAGAAGAGATTAAAGATATACCTGCGATAAATAGAGCAATAAACAAAGAAAATTCGTCGATCTGTTTTAAGTAATTAATTTCCAAGGCAAGTCCTACTAAATATAAAAATAAGATAATCCCCGAAGTAAAGGTTATAGAATCTATAGACAAATCTAATGGTTTCTTTTTTAGTTTCTTGCGTTTATTAAAAATAGATAGAACAAAAAAAACAAGTACTACAATCAAAATATATATTGCACTAAATTTTATATTCATCTTATAAAACTTATAGCTAAACCCACTAAACCTCCTATTAAAGCTCCTTCAAGAGATCCTGCCGCATAACCTATCACGGCTCCAATAATCGCAAAACCAATACTCTTTTGACTAATCATCTTAGTAATAATCTTCCCCTCTTTTTAAGTTTTATCTCCCCCTTTCTTGCCTTGCCTTCAAGCTCTCTTCAACAATCTTTTTTAACTTCGGAACAATCCTATCCATAAATGCCATAACTTTCTCAGCGTATTCTGTGTTGAATATTTTTCCGTAGTAAAGAATGCCGTTTCTGAAATATCTGAGTTTGTCCATAAATTCAGCTTCATTTTCAGAAAAATTCAGCTTTTTGAGATAAGCCACCTCTGCCTCATGCGCGCTGTACCCCTCAAGAAGCAACTTTGCCCTGATTAAAGCCATAAGAACAGCATAATAGTCTTCTATAATATCATTTGCATTCTCATTTTTCAGCCCGATTTTTTTCAGCATTTCCTTCAAGCTGTTCTCTTTGCGTTCAGCCTCCTGAACCAAATCTCTTGCTCTTGAAACCTGCACAGCCTGTCTCTTAATTACGCCTTTTTTAATAAATTCCTCAAATGATTTCATATTTCAACTCCTCCCGCCAAGAGAATGCCATTTAAGATGCTTTCCCTCAAATTCTTATGAACTTCCTTTAAATTCGGATAAAAATGAAGAAACACTATTCTTTCAAGACGTTTGTCAAATTTAGTCAAGTCAATTTCCTTTTCTCTTGCTCCAATAATCGCAATGTCAATATCTGATTTTTCCTTATCTGTCTCATTTGTCAAAATATCTTCCCCTCTTGAATAACTCCCGAAAAGAATAATAGTGCACCCAGGAAATGTTTCTTCTAGAAAATCTGCCAGCCCGGATTCATACAGCATTTTTAGATTTTCTGCTCTTTTTAATTCTATAACCATTTTATTATCCCGGTTTAGCTCAATAGACCATCTTCCAGAATCCTTGTCTTTTTGCGCCTTAACAAGATTTTCTTTCTCTAATTCTGGCAATGCTTTCATTATCCCTGGCTGGGAAACTTCAAGCGGTCTTGCCAGCCCTCTTGCATTAAAAGACATTCCAGCTTTTATGAAGAGAAATCTTAGAATCTCCTGCTGAAGTATTGTTAACTTTAGTTTATACATGTTAACCATAATTAATATATTTTAACTTTAGTTTATAAATGTTTCCTCTCCCCTTTCCTCTTCCTCAGCCTTATCTCCCCCTTTTTTACTAACCTATTCTAACTAAAAATCCTAATCTTTTTAACCCTATTGGTATAAGAAACCTACGGTTTTTCTTCCGAACTTTTCCCTTTAAGAGTGTTCGGCTCCCCCTTCCCTCTCACTGCACCACAACCAAAACCGAATATAAGAATTAGAGATAGAGAGAAGAATCAAGCAAGAACTTCTTTTTGAATTGCAGCCTCTGACAATTTTAAGTCAATGGCGAACAATGCTTTTGCTATTGGGCTGTCAAGGTTTATCTTGTAAAGCCTGCTCTTCCCTATTTTTCTTGTTTCTATTATTATTCCTTGTTTTATCAGTTTTGGCAACAAATCAATTAATGTGGTATATGCTACCTTACTGCCTTCTGCTATCTGTGGTAAGGAAAAATCCAAGGCAAAATTGGCCATTAGGAAATCTAAAATCCTTATTCTAGGATTATCCCCTAAATATTGCAAAAAAAATGATTTTTCTTCCATTTTTCCTCATCCCCATTCCATAATTAATTTAAATTTCCTTAGTACTATATAGATATATAGACTTCTTAAATCTTTCGCTTTTAGTATTTAATTTATTTTTAATGTATTTTAATTACAAAGAACATAAGATTTATAAATATTCTCTGGCTGATTATAAAGAGGTTTTAGTACTCCAAAAGAGAATGAATGGTTATAGCCAATTAAAAGCACAATTATTGTTTAAGCTTTATAGAAAAGGGATTTGGGGCGGCAGGCATACTCCTATTAAAAATCTTTTTCATCTGATGGACAATGCAAGCATTAAAGAATCAAGGAAGGTAGCAAAAGAATTGGCAAATATAGGCTGGATTCATATTAAAATTTCAACAGGTGAAGAGCATATAAGCCTAAATTCACATAAGAGCAAAGAAATCAGAGATTTTATTCTGAAAGTTCTGAAACTAGACCCCGCATTATTGAAATAAATTCTCATCAAAACCTTTAATCACCCAGAATTGCCTTAACCCTTTGTCTATTCTTGCCCCAGCTTTTCCCACTTCAATCACAGCAACGCCTTTACTCTGGCAAAATTCGATTTTTTCACCTTAAAATTCCTTTATCTTACCACTTGTTTCTTTTTAAGTTTTATCTCCCCCTTTCTTTCTTCAGCTCTAACTTATATCCTTACCTGCTTTTTATCCCATCTTGCTTTCTCAATTATAGTGGGTAATAAAATTAAGCTTTATGTCTTCCTCAGACATCTGTTTTTTGTTCATATAAACTTTAAGAATAGGCAATTTATAGATTTTTTGAAAGAATCCCCTAATCTTTTTAACCCTTTTCCCATCAGAAACCCCAAATCAATAAAAAGGAAAATTAAAAGTAAAAAATTCCCAATTAACCAAAAAATAAAAAATAAAAGAAAAAATAAACTTCTTCGCTCGACTTTTATACAGAGTTCTTAGCTAAACTAATACCTTCTGTTATAACCATCACCAAAGCTTCTTCTTGGCGGCCTGTGCTTCATAAAGCAATCCCTACAGTATACAGGGCGTCCTTCAGTAGGCTTGAATGGAACCTCGGCATCCTTTCCGCATTCAGAGCACTTTATCGTGAACATCTCTCTCTGTGGCTCTTCACTTGTTTCTTTACTTGATTCACTTTCCTCTTCAACAGGCTCTTCACTTGTCTCTTCAACAGGCTCTTCACTTGTCTCTTCTGCTTTTTCTTCGTTTCCGAATTCCTCTTTAACTGAAGCTTCCTCAATCTTCTTTTTTGCCATTTAAATCCTCCTTATATCTTGTCTAAAGGGCTTTTGCCTGTTCAGCCAAAACCCTACCAATAATCACATAAATCAGGGTTTTAAAATCTATCGATTTGTTAAGCTATAAAGTTAGCATCATCTATTTTGGCAAGATTTAAAAATATAAGGAACACATTTCCTTACAGCGAAAACCAAAGGTTTTCGGAGCCACAAAAAGCGAAAGATTTTTGCGGTCAATCATTTTGGTTATAATATGGGAAACAAGGAAAAAGGGGCTGCTGCGGAAAGAGAGCTTTTGCATATGCTGTGCGAGGAAGGATTTGCTTGCGTGAGAGTTGCAGGAAGCGGCCTGATGTCGCATTCCTCACAGGCATCAGATGACTCATGTGACTTGCTTGCAGGAAAATTCAAAAGAAAATATGCAATTGAGGTGAAATCATGCAAGGCAAAAAAGAAATATCTCTCTAAAGGACAGATTGAGAATTTTCTAATCTTCTCTGAAATTTTCGGCTTGGAGCCGGTAATAGCAGTAAAATTCAGCAGGCAGGGATGGTTTTTTTTAAAACCGCAGCATATTGAAAAAACAAAAACTGGCTTGGCAATCTCGCTTAGAACAGCAAAAAAGCACGGAAAAACATTTGAAAAGTTTGTAAAATAAACCAAAGATTTAAGAATATATAAAACTTTAATCAAATAACACTAAAAAATAAAAGAGGGAAAATGGGCAAAAATCAGATTTTATTCTATGCAGCAGTATCCATAACATTAATTCTTGCAGCAGCATTGCTGAATTCCAGCGTTTCAGCGCAGGAAGCAGAGAATTCAACAATTACATTGCCTTCAGCAGGAGTCATGCCTGATTCCCCATTCTATGGACTGGAGATGGCATTGGAAAGGATAAGGCTTGCATTGACATTAAACAAAGCAGAGAAGGCAAGGCTTGGCTTGGCATATGCAGAGGAAAGACTTTCTGAATTGAAATTGCTTGTAGAAGCAAAAAAATTAAAGGCTGCTGAAAGGGCAAGAGAGGAGCATCAAAAATTGATGCTGCAAGTGAGAGATAGAATCAAAGAGGTAGAAGAAGAAAATGAAACAAGAGAAGCAGAAGAAAAAATAAAGATAGAAAAGAAAATCAGGCAACAAGAAATTGCCTTGGATGAAGTAGAAAGTGGAATAAAAATTAAAGGCAATCTGACAGCAGAGCAGCAGGAATCGCTTGACAAGCTAATAGCATCTTTCAAAAACTCAACAGCAGGAGCAAAAATCCAAATAAAGATTAGCATAGGAAAAACTGAGCTTAAGATAAGGCAGAGGACAGGAAAAAGCGAAGAGGAAATAAAAGAAAGAATACAGAAAATAAGAAATGAAACTGGCTCCATAGAGATTTGTGAAACAAGAAACAAAATGCTTATCAAGAATCTGGAAGAGAGAATAGGGGCAATTGAGGAAAGGCTTGAAGCTGAAATGCTTTCTGGAATAAACACAACTGCCTTGCAGCAAACTCTTGAGCAGCTTAAGGAAATAAAAGAAAAAGCAGAAGAAAGGCTTGAAGAGAGAGAAGAGGCATGTGATGAAGCAGAAAAACTTGCTGAGGATGCAAAAGAAATTGCAGGAGATGCAGCAGAGCTTGAGGAGGAAGGGACAGAAAGAGCTGCTGAAGCAATAGCAAAAATCTTGGAAAGAATGCAAGAAATGAAAGAAGCAGGCGTTAAGGGGATAAACAAAAGCAATGTTATAACAAAACTGACAGCAGTAAGGGCATCATTGAGGGAGAAAGCAGAAATAAAAGAGCAGATAGAAAAGACAAGGGAAAAAAGGGCAGAGATAAATGAAAAACTGCAGGGATTGAAAGAGGTAAAAAGGGAGAGAATTGAGGCATTGAGAGAATTGAAAGAAGCAGGAGAGACAAAGGCATCTGTCAGGATAAAGGAGCAGGCATCAGAAGAATCAGGAAAGGAAGAAGAGAAAGGGGAAAGGACAATCCAGGAAGCAGAAAAGCCAACAACGCAGATGTCTCAGGAAACAGCACGAACACAGAGCGCTTATTAGAGCAAGAATAAGACAGCAAAAAAGTTTATTTTTTATTCTGGCTATTTTTTCCGGTATTTCTCAATATAACTTTCAATCGTCTTTTTCGTGTAAGGCTCAACATCCATTTTTAACGCTTCATCAACAGAAACCCAGGCATACCCCTGCCCTTCATGGTTCAGTTTTATTTCTGATTTTTCTGAGGCATCTGTCCTGCATGCAAAATCCAGAAAGATAAAATGCTTTTTCTTCCAGTATGCATTGTCAAACACATGCTCCTGGAACCCAAGAAACTTGATATCATGAATATCCAAGCAAGTCTCCTCTTTTATCTCCCTTTTCAGGGCATCTTCAGCAGTCTCGCCAAGTTCAATATGCCCTCCGGGGATGGCATACTTGCCATGCCACTTGTGAGACTTGACAAGAAAGAGCTTTCCATCATAATTAAAAATCAATGCACCTACTGCAACTTCGGGTAATTCTCCAGCCATCAAACAGCGTTACAATTAAAACTTATAAAAGTATCCCTGACAAAAACATTTTAAATACAGGCAGGATATAAAGGATTATGCAAGAAAAACTTAAAGAAGCGCTTTATTACAAAAAGCTGAAAGGCGGGATTGTGCAGTGCCAGTTATGCCCAAAATTCTGCACAATCAAAAATGGTGAAAGAGGAAACTGCGGGGTAAGGGAAAATCAAAATGGCACACTTTACAGCTTAGTTTATGCCAAAGCATGTTCTGCAAATCTTGACCCAATAGAAAAAAAGCCATTCTACCACTTTATGCCGGGCGAGCAGGTAATGAGTCTGGCTACGGTAGGCTGCAATCTCCACTGCAAGCAATGCCAGAATTGGCAAATCTCCCAGGTAAGAGTAGAATATTATCCCTCAATCTCCTTAACTCCAGAAGAAGTTGTAGAAAAAACCATGGAGGCAGAATGCAAAATTATCGCATACACCTATACAGAGCCGACTGTTTTCTATGAATACATGCTTGACATAGCAAAACTAGCAAGAAAACAGGGAATAAAAAATGTTATTGTTAGTAATGGCTTCATAAACCCAGAGCCGCTGAAAGAGCTTTGCAAATACATTGATGCTGCGAACATAGACTTAAAGAGCATCACAGATAAATTCTACGGGCAGGTTTGCGATGGCTCACTTCAGCCAATTTTAAAGGCAATAGAAATCCTGCACGAAAACAAAATCTGGACAGAAATTACAAATTTAATAATTCCTGGCTTTAATGATAAGGAGTCGGAAATCAAGGGGCTTGTGCAATGGGTAAAAGACCTTGGCAGGAGCATGCCATTGCACTTTTCTGCTTTTTCTCCCACATACAAGCTGGTTCAATGCAGCCCAACCCCAAAAGAAGCACTGATAAAAGCAAGGCAGATTGCGCTAAAAGCAGGATTAAAACACGTTTATACAGGCAATGTAGATAATGAAGAGGGAAGCACAACCTTCTGCCCAAAATGCAAAAAGCCATTGATAGTCAGGCAGGGGAATTATGTTTTCAAAAATCTCATAGAAAAAGGAAAATGCAAATTCTGCAACGAGAAAATTGCAGGCGTGTGGGAATAAAATTTAAATTAATTTTTAATTATACTGCCTTACCCTGATTAACTTAGGGGGATTTTCTCAGCCCTTTTTTACATTTATTCAATGTCATCAAAATAAAAAACATTTGCAGATAATATCCATTATTCTACAATAATTTTTAAATAGTAACATTTTTTTCTGTTGGTATGAAAAGGGAGAGGGTATTATTAATATTCTTATTAATTATTTTAGTAAATATTTCATTTGTTTCCGCGTCAGTTGTGATAAATGAGGTGATGCCTCAAGGCGTAGAATGGATAGAAATTTACAACTCCCAGAATGAGGAACTGAATCTTTCAGAATGGCAAATACAGGATAACCAAGCTACAGACAATATAACCTGCTATACTATCACAAATTGTTCTTTATTAACAAATGCTACATCCTTTGTTATAATTGATAGGAATATAAATATCTCACAAATAACAAATCTAACAATAAATTATTTTTATGTTGATGACAATGCATTAGGGGGTTCTGGATTGAATAATAATGGGGAGAATTTAAGTTTTTTTAATCTAAATTATTCAACAAATTTTACTTACAGCAGTTCAGCTTCAGAGAGATCATGGGCAAGGGCAACAGATGGAAACTCAACATGGACTTTATGCTCAAATCCAACACCAGCTGCAACAAACAACTGCCCAAGCCCGAACCAGCCGCCAACTGCAAATTTCACTTTCTCGCCGGCAAATCTAATAACAAATCAAAATATAACATTTGATGCCAGTTCAAGTTCAGATGCAGATGGCAATATAACAGCATACAGCTGGAATTTTGGTGACGGAAGCACTGCAGCAGGGATTACAGTACAGCATGCCTACGCAACAGCAGGAAATTATTCTGTCAATCTGACTGTAACAGACAGCAATAATGCCTCTGCTTCTTCAGCAAAAACCATCCCTGTTTCGCAGAACCAAACACAGCAAAATAAAACATCCCTGCTTGAAATAACCTCCTCGCCAGCAGAGGCGTACTTTGGCTCAACAATAGATATAAACATAAGCGTTTACAGGAATAGCACGAACAAATACGCTGTTTATCTTTATATAGAGAGCAGCAAAGGGGAGAAAGTCACAGACAAGATAACATTTCATGCAGATAATAAATCCTCAAATTACACATTCAACACATCCCTTGAAATAGATGAAATGTGCGATATTGCAAACCTTAGTTTTGCGATAGTGCTTGAAGGATTGGATGAAAAAATAAACAAATCAATAACACTTAAGGAAAATGATACTCTCTGCCTGCCTGATTTTGAATATTTCATCACGCCAGCAGAAACAGGGAAAATAAATGAAACCTTCCAAACCAAGGTAAAAATTATAAACAACAAGGATACTGACACAGAATTTGATGTATGGAGCTATGCTTACAGGGGCAGCAAGTGCTACTCATGTATCGCAGATGACAGAGAGGAAAACAAGCAGCATCTTGCAGTTAAGGCAAAATCCTCTGATGAAGTGTTGCTTTCCAACATTGTAAAGGATGCAGAGCCAGGGGCTTATTCCCTCAAAATTAAAATTTTGAAAGAAAATCTTAAAACACCAAAAGAGTATACATCTGAAATAGTGCTTGAGGCAAAAGCAGAGGTAAAAACTGCCTCAAGCCAAACGCAGGCAGAAACTAATTTAAATGCACAAAATATTGCTAATGCAAGCCAGACAAACAAAAGCGTAACAGGAAAAGCAATATACAAGTCCAAGATTGAGTTTAATAAAAAGCGTGTTGAAATAATATTTGCTTCAACAGTGCTGCTGGCAGCGCTTTACTTTTTGTTCAGGCAGAAAATAATAATGATGAGGGAAAATGGAGTCTGAGATTACTGCTGTACTGGTTATTGAAGTGCTTGGCAGGCCTGCAGAACATGTTGCATCTGCTTTAGAGCAGCTTGTGGAAAGATTAGGCAAGGAATCAGAAATCCAGGTTGTAAATAAAAAATTCTACAAGCCAAAAGAGTCAGAAAAAACAAAAGGCATGTTCTTTGCCTTTGCCGAGATTGAAATAAAGACAAGCACCATAACCCGGCTTGCAGAAATATGCTTCTCATATATGCCAAGTTCGGTTGAGATTGTGCATCCATATGAGCTGAAAATGACGTTGAATGATGCAAATGCCATACTCAACCTGCTGGTTGCAAGGCTGCATAATTATGATGCCATAGCAAAAAGCCTGACAATAGAGAATACAATCCTGCAGAATCAGTTAAGGCAGGCGGGGATAATAAGGCAGCAGATTCCACAGGATATCAAGGCAAAACCTGCAAAACAAAAACCCAAGGCAAAGAAAAAAGCAGCACGAAAAGGCAAAGGGAAATAATAGCAGGATTATACAGGCTGTCAAGGGCAAAAATTACAATAAACTTTATAAACTTGGAGCGTTTTTCTTTAAAATGGCTGATATGAAAGCAAAAGAGGCGAGAGATGTTGATTCAAGAGTCCAGGAGATAGACAAGGAGCTGGAAGAAATCTTGGCTAAGAGAAGAGCAAATATAAGGGTTGTTGGCTGCGGAGGCGGCGGGGGCAACACACTCAGCAGGATGAAGGAGATCGGCATTAAAGGGGCTGAATTTGTTGCCATAAACACAGACGCGCAGGATTTGCTTTATACAGATTCTGATTACAAGATTCTTATAGGAAAAGAGCTGACACAGGGCTTGGGGGCTGGAAGCAATCCAAGAATAGGGGAGGAGTCAGCAAGAGAATCTGAACATGAGATTAAACAGGTTCTCGCAGGCAGCGACATGATTTTCATAACATGCGGCCTGGGCGGGGGCACAGGAACAGGGGCGGCTCCCGTAGTTGCAGAGCTTGCAAAAAAGCAAGGCGCATTGACAATCGCTGTTGTCACAATGCCATTTGCCATTGAAGGGCAGAAAAGATATGAAAACGCATTGTTTGGCTTGGAAAAACTTGAGTCAATTGTTGACACCTTGATTGTTATACCCAATGACAAACTGCTTGAACTTGCACCTGAACTTCCTTTGCATACTGCATTTAAGGTTGCAGATGAAATCCTGACTAATGCAGTCAAAGGCACAACAGAGGTTATAACAAAGGCAGGATTAGTCAACTTGGATTTTGCAGACATCAAGGCAGTAATGTCGGGCGGAGGGGTTGCATTAATCGGCTTGGGCGAGTCAGATTCCCAGGATAGGGCTCAGGAAGCAGTTGAGAAGGCATTGCAGAATCCACTGCTTGATGTTGATGTTTCAGGCGCTTCAGGGGCATTGGTGAATATTATTGGCGGGCCTGATTTGAGCTTGGATGAGACAAGAAAAATACTTGAAACAATAAACAAGAGATTAAATCCAGAGGCGAAGCTTATATGGGGCGCGCAGATAAGCGAGGACATGGAAAAAGTAGTAAGGGTTATGCTGATTGTTACAGGCGTCAAATCCCCCCAGATTTTAGGCCCGGGCGAGGGCACTCTGGACAAAAAGAAAAGGGAAATTTCAGACGAGCTTGGGATTGAGTTTATTGAGTAAGCCCGCTTCGGTGAGCCTTGCCTGCTTTTCGCGGAAAGAAGAGTCCTTGGGTAGAAGAAAACTACAAGAGAAAAAAGTTTAAATTAAATCTATCAAAATCTAGATTTCTTGTAATAAAAAATGGAGTGGGGTTTGGAAAACAGGTTAAGCAGGATAATAAAGCCAGAAACAGGAAGGACAGTAATGCTTGCAGTTGACCATGGTTATTTTCTCGGGCCAATTAATAAACTTGAGAATCCGAGGGAAACAGTTTCTCCCTTGCTTGAATATGCAGATGCCTTAATGCTCACAAGGGGCATATTAAGAAATTGCATAGATGCAAAAACTGAAACGCCTATTGTGCTGCGGGTTTCTGGAGGAAACAGCATTTCAAATAAAGAAAAAAGTCCAGAAGAGCTTGCAAATGAGACAATAACAACATCAACACAGGAAGCAGTCAGATTAAATGCAAGTGCAGTTGCTCTTTCTATCTATGTTGGCACAAAATACGAGCACCAGACACTTAAAAATCTGGCAATGCTTGTTGATGAAGGCATGCAGTATGGGATGCCTGTTTTAGCAGTAACAGCAGTGGGCAAGGAGCTTGAAGAAAAAGGCAAGGATGCAAAGTACCTTGCTTTATCATGCAGAATTGCTGCAGAACTTGGCGCTAGTTTTGTCAAGACATATTATTGCGATGAGCTTGAAAAGGTTGTTAAGGGATGCCCTGTCCCGGTAGTCATTGCTGGCGGCAAGAAATTAGACAATGAACTTGATGCATTAAAAATTGTTTATGATTCTATTCAGAAAGGGGCTATTGGAGTTGACATGGGCAGGAATATTTGGCAGTCCGAAAATCCAGCTGCGATGATAAAATCTATTCGTGCAATAGTTCATGGGAATTGCCTTCTTGATGAAGCATACCACTTGTTTAATATAGAACAACTAAAAGCAAAAACAGCCAAGCGGCTTTGCACATAAACATTCGTAAGAGGCAATAATCTATAAGAGGAAAATGTGCAAAGCCCAGCCAAGCAAAACCTTTAAAAACACCTGTAATTTAACTTTTTTATCCATTAGGAAAATGAAATTTCTAGTTTCGGTTAAAGATTTTATGCTTAAATGCGCGAGGGTATGGCGAGTATTAAGAAAGCCAAGCAAGGAAGAATTCAAAATCATAGCCAAGGTTTCAATGATAGGAATGCTTATAATCGGCTTTCTCGGATTTGTTATAGGCGTAATAATGACATTAATGAAAATAAAATGAGCTCTCTTCTTTAGCAGAGGAAATCAAAGATTTCCTATGCCCCGAAAAGCACGGCTTTTCGCGGAAAAGAAGAGACTTCGGAGAGAAGAAACTAAGAAACTTCGGAAAGAGAAAAAATAAACGGAAAAAACAGAAATGATTTTTGTGCTTAAGGTTACAACAAACAAGGAAGACCAGGTTGCGGATTCAATAGCTGAAAAAGCCGGGAAAAAACAGCTGTCAGTTTACAGCATAATCCGGCCGCATGGGCTGAGAGGCTATATCCTTATAGAGGCAATTGACAAGGAGACAGTAGAGGAAGCATGTTTTAATCTGTCATATGTCAAGGGCATAATCCCCAAGACAGTTTCATATGATGAAATAAAGAACCTTCTGGAATACACTCCTGCAACAGTAAAGATGGAAAAAGGGGACATAGTCGAGATAATCGCAGAGCCGTTCAAAAAAGAAAAGGCAAAGATTATCAGGGTTGACAAAGCCAAAGAGGAGGTTGTTGTTGAGCTGTTGGGAGCCGCAGTCCCAATCCCAGTAACAGTAAAATTTGACAATATAAGGGTTATAAGGAGAGAGGAAGAAAAGCCAGCAGGAGAAACTCCCGCAGGAGAAAACCAGCCAGAATAAGGAAAAAGGCACAGCGGCAAATCCTTGTTGTTTCTTAAGATCAAAAAGTCCTTTGCTAGGACTTTAGGATGCAAGGAAATTCTATGAATTTCCTGCACAGAAAATCTGAAAGATTTTCAAGTGCTCAGAAATGCGTGACATTTCTGACATAAGATATTTAAATACATGCTAATTTTCTAATCTGCGATATAAATAAAAAAGATGAAATGGTGAAGATATACACAATAGGAGGTTATAGCGAAGTCGGCAAGAACATGACTGCCCTCGAAATAGGTGATGATGTAATTATTCTTGACTGCGGCTTGTATATGCCAGCGCTTGTTGAAGTAGAGGAGAGAGAAAAGCTTGTCATGAATGAGAAGAAATTAAGGGGCATAGGGGCGCTGCCTGAGGATACTCTGCTTGAGAGACTTGGCTTGAGAAATAAGGTAAGGGCTATTCTCGCAAGCCATGCCCATCTGGACCATATAGGGGCGATTCCTTATATCGCGCCAAGATACAGGGCAGAGGTTGTTGCAACACCCTTCTCAATTGAAGTACTGAACACAATAATGAGGGATGAGAAAATAAATATCCCCAATCCAATTGTGCCAGTAACCCCTAATTCATCCTACACTGTAAATGGCAAAAAGCAGTATAAGGTTGATTTCATCAATGTGACGCATTCAACACTCCAAACAGCATTGATGGCAGTTCATACCCCTGAAGGAGTTATTCTTTATGCAAATGACTTTAAGTTTGACAACACGCCGATACTTGGCAAGAAGCCAAATTACGAAAAATTGAAAGAGATAGCAAAAGAGGGTGTCAAGGCATTGATTGTTGATTCCCTTTATTCAGCAGAGGAAAGAAAAACGCCGAGCGAAAAAATCGCGAGGGGCTTGCTTGAGGATGTGCTGTTAACAACAAGCAACGAGGATGCCTGCATAATTGTCACAACATTTTCATCGCATATAGCAAGATTGAAGAGCATTGTTGATTTTGGCAGGCAGCTAAACAGGAAGATTGTCTTTCTGGGCAGAAGCCTTGCAAAATATGTCAATGTTGCTTCGCGCTTAAAACTTGAGACATTCAGCAGGGGCATTCCCATATGCACATACAAAAACCAGGTAGAATCAATACTGAAAAAAATTTCAAAGAACAGGAAGGAATACCTCGTTGTCTGCACAGGGCACCAGGGCGAGCCAGGCAGTATCTTAGACAGACTGTCAAAGAACTTGCTGCCTTTCAATTTCATGAGCCAGGACCATGTTATTTTCAGCAGCAGGACAATACCTACGGCAATGAATGTAGCCAACAAGCAGCAGCTTGAAAAAAGATTGAAGACAAAAGGCGTTAGGATATTCACAGATGTGCATGTTTCGGGGCATGCAGCAAGGGAAGATTTAAGGGATTTCATAAACATGCTCCAGCCAGAGCATATTATCCCTGCTCATGGAGACATGCAGAAATTAAGCAGCATGGCAGAGCTTGCATCAGAGCTTGGCTACCGGCTTGGAAAAGACTGCCATCTAAAGCAGGACATGCAAAAACTGGTGATATAATCATAGTAAACCAAAAGTTCAAATTCTAAAATGGTAAACAATGATTTGGTTATTGCAATCAAAAATGCTCTTGAAAGAGGGCAGCATATTGAACAGGCAGTAATCAGCCTTGTTAATGCCGGTTATCCCCGAGAGGAGGTTGAAGAGGCATCAAGGCAAGTTCATATGCTTGTTCAACCAAACAGGCAATTGCAACTGCCTTCAATTCCTATAAACCAGCAGGCAATGGACAAAAGTACAAAAAAGATTATTACGAGGATAATTATCCTGGGTGTAATAGCAGCCGCGCTTATAACTTTTCTGGTTGTATATTTAGTTTGATGTTTCTATTCCTATAAAATGGAAAATAGTCTTTATCTGCCTGCAGAGGATTCCATAATGCTTGCAAAAGAGGCTGCAAAATCAGGCAGGCACTTGTTTTTAGGATGCAAGGAAATTCTATAAATTTCCTGCACAGAAAATCTGAAAGATTTTCAAGTGCTCAGAAATGCCACGCATTTCTGACATAAGGAAAAACCAACCATAAATTTTTATAGCTAAATTTGCTTGGGATAACAGCTAGGGAGAGGGATTATAAACATGAAATTTGCCCATATCGCAGACGTGCATCTTGGGGCTTGGAGAGAGCCAAAGCTGCAAGAGTTGAATTTGGAAACATTCAGGAAAGCGATAGCCATATGCATAGATGAGAAGGTAGGTTTTGTTATTATTGCAGGGGATTTGTTTGATGTGGCTATGCCAAGCGTTGAAATCCTCAAGGAAGCTGTGTCTGAACTTAAGCGGCTGAAAGACAGCAGTATAGACTGCTATGTTATTGCAGGAAGCCATGATTTTTCTATTTCAGGCAAAACTTTTCTGGATGTTATTGAAAAAGCCGGCTTGTGCAGGAATATCTCCAAATTTTCAGAGAGGGATTTAGGCAATGGGGACATATTGACAATGCTTGAAGTGTGCGAGGAAAACAACTGCATTTTTGCAGGCATCCCTGGAAAAAAGGGGGGGTTGGAAACGAGGACATTCAAAAATCTGCAGATGCAGCCCTTACATGAATATGAGAATAAAATAAAGATTTTCATGATGCATACTACATTGACAGAGGCAAAGCCAAAAGAGCTTTATTTTATTGAGTCTGTTGACACGACAGAGCTGCCTGCTGGTTTTGATTATTATGCAGCGGGGCACCTGCATATTGTTTTTGAGTCAGAGTATAAAGGCAAGCCGGTTATCTATCCAGGGCCTTTATTCCCCAATAATTTCCAAGAGTTAGAGGAATTAAAACAGGGAAGCTTCTGCATTGTGGATGTTACTAATTCAGGAACAAAAATTGAGCGCAGGAATATCCGGCTGAAAGATGTTCTTCCTGTTCACGTTGATGTTTCAGGCAAAAATCCAGAGCAGGCAACACAGGAGATACTGAAAAGCATCAGGGAGCATGATATCAGTGACAAGATTTTAACATTAAAAATTTCAGGCTGCATTGAGGGCAAAACCTCTGATATGGACTTTGACAAAATAAACGCAGAAACCACAGGATGCTATGCAATGCTGAGAAACACAAATGACTTGACAAGCTCTAATATAAACATTGAGATTCAGACAAAAAGCAACAACATACATGACATAGAGAATGAGATAATAAACAGGTATGTCAAGGACGAAAAGGAGTGGGACTTTATCCCCTTCATAAACACCCTGCTTCACCTGGACATGGAAAAACAGGAAGGCGAGACAGTCGCGACATTTGAGGCAAGGGTTAATGACGAAGCAGTCAAGATACTTGGCTTGAAGGAGAAAATGTAAGGTGAGCCAGCTCGAGCATAAAATCAATACAGAATCAAAAGCAGAAAGCCAAAAGGGCTTGCAGGACTTGTATTTGGCAAACTGCGAGGACTGCGGCTGCCTTATACATATAGACGTTTACAACCTGCACAAGGCAGACAAAATCTGCAAAAACGGGGGGGTTTGCGGAACATGCTGGAAAAAATATTATGATGTTTACATCCAGCAAGGAGATGGAAAATGATACCAAAAACAGAATTAAGATACAGCAGAGTATATAATCAGATTTTAAATCCAGAATTTGGAAGAAAGGATATGTTGAAATTGAAGAGAAATTTCTCAAAATTTGAAGCCCTTTACAAAAAATATATCAGAAAGATATTAAGTTTGATAGAGAAACATAATAATAAATGGCAGAGAGACTATATTCCAATTTATCTGGTTGCTAAAGCAAAAAGCAGTTTTTCCGACCCCCTAACAATCAAATACAGAGAGAATGAAAAATATCTTTTAGTTGTTCTTGCACATGAATTGCTTCATAATAATTTAAGAGGCAAATGGAAAAACCCTAAAGAACTCCACAAATATATGAAACCAATTTTGAATAAAATTATATCCAAATTGCCAATTAATTTAGAAAAAGAACTTGAGATGTTTAATCTATCTATAAAGAGGATGTACAAATGATAATCAAAAATGAAAAAATGTATTTATTGTAATGGAGAATTAAAGTTAGTTGAAGACTTTTTCAAACAACACGGAGAAGAACAATATGATGAATTAAGAAAAGAATTTAGAGAGAACATTGGTGTTGAAATGAAAAAACTAGAAGATTATAATTGTATAGAGTGTGGAAGAATTTATGATAAGAATTTAGAGCCAACAAAATTTAGTTTAGGATGGTTAGCAAAAAATGATAATTAAAAAAATATATCTTGAAAATATCCGTTCCTATAAAAATGGAGAGATAGATTTTCCAAAAGGCAGCACTCTCCTTTCAGGAGACATTGGCTCTGGAAAAACTTCTGTTTTATTGGCAATAGAATTTGCCCTGTTTGGCCTGGAGAAGGGCAGCCTGTCTGGAAACAGCCTGCTGAGGATGGGGGAAAAAACAGGCTCAGTAAGGCTGGAGATGGAAATTGCAGGAAAAAATATTATAATTGAGAGGATGCTGAAAAAAGGCAAAACCTCTGCTGCCCAGGAAGCCGGCTATATCTCAATAGACAATGAAAAATATGAACTCTCGCCAACGCAGCTCAAGCAGAAAGTGCTTGAGCTGCTTAATTACCCCCCGGATTACCTGACAAAAACAAATCTGCTTTACAGGTACACAATTTACACCCCGCAGGAATCAATGCGGGAAATCCTGCTTGAAAAATCAGAGCTTAGGACAGACACCCTAAGAAGAATTTTTGGCATAGACAAATACAAGGCAGTTGCCCAAAATCTCGGCATTTTCTCGTCAAAATTGAGAGAGTCCATAAGAAACAAGGAAGGGATGATAATGGATTTGGAAAGCAAGAAACAAGAAATTGAAAAAAAACAGCAGGAAATATCAAAATTCAAGGCAGAGCTTGAAACCGCAAAAAAAGAGCTGGAAAACCTGCAGTCAACATTGAAAGAAAAAAAGGCAGAGCAGGAAAAAATTGAAAAACAAGCAGCAGAGATTGCTGAATTAAAGACAGAGATTGCTGCAAAAAAATCCGGGATAAATGCTGCAAAAGAGCAATTGCATCATTTCTTGACAGAGGAAAAAATCCTGAACACGCAAGTTAAAGAGCAGAGAGAAGAAACAAAAAATTTCAGATTCCAGGACATCGAACAGCCAAGATTGGAAAAAGAAAAATTAATTTCAGGGCTTGAAACAAAAAGACTCAGCCTGGAAAAGGAGATATCTGCATTGAACCACGAAAAGAGGCAGAACGAGAATGTAAAGATAAGCATCAGCGAGGTTGATGTCTGCCCCCTATGCAGGCAGGATGTGCCCCATAATCATAAGCTTGGCATAATCAGCAAGTCAAATGCAGAGATAGGGAAGCTTGAAGCTAATATAAGGGATAAAAGCCTGCAAAAAGAGGCATTGGACAAAAGCATCTCCCTGCAGAGAAAGCAGATTTCAGGGCTGCAGACAGCAGAAAAAGAGCAGATAGTAATGAAGAACAAGATTTCCAGAACAGAGGAAAAGGAGAATGACCTGAAAAAGCTGCAGGATACCCTGGAAAAAACAAGAGATAAGCTCAAGATTTCAGAGGCAGAACTGCAGAAACTTGAGGACAAGACAAGGGATTCTGCGAAATTTGAAGAGGAATACGCAAAATCAAAACATGAAGTGGAAAAAGCCAGGGAGCAGGAGAAACAAGCTGCAATAAGCAAAGCCAGGACAGAGAAGGAGATTGAAAACCTGCAGCAAACTGCTGTGGACTTGAAAGGGGAGATAGAGCAGAAAGAAAAAATCAAGGCGGATGTTGCTAACCTAAACAAGCTAAGAAAGTGGCTGCAGGACAAATTCCCTGCTGTTCTATCGGCAATAGAGCAGGCGGTCATGGCAAAGCTGCACGCTGATTTTTCAATGCTTTTCGAGAAATGGTTTTCAATGCTTGTATCAGAGCTTTCAGTCAGGCTGGACGAGAACTTCACCCCGATAATGGAGTCAAGGGGGCATGAACTGGATTACTCTTTCCTGTCAGGCGGAGAGAGGACAGCAGTTGCCTTGGCATACAGGCTTGCATTGAACCAGGTTATAAACTCATTTATAAGCAAGATAAGGACAAGAGAGATACTCATACTTGATGAGCCAACCGATGGCTTTTCATCAGAGCAGCTTGACAAAATGAGGGACGTTCTGATTGAATTGAATGTGAAACAGCTCATTCTTGTCAGCCATGAATTCAAGATAGAAAGCTTTGTCGAGAACATTATCAGGTTCAGAAAGCATGACGGAATAACGAGCGTGCAGAAATAAGGGGCAAAAATTAATTAAGGTAATAGAACCCCAAATCGCAACCTTTATAAACTATAGTAAGTTATATAATTAATATATAAAATGGGAACAACAATACAGGTAAGCAATGAATTGCTGGAAAGATTAAAAGTAATGAAAATAAGCAATAATGAAAGTTATGAGTCACTTATATGGGATTTAGTGGAGGATTCCATGGAATTGTCAGAAGAGACAAAAAGAAATATCGCCCAGTCAGAAAAGGAAATCAGAAAGGGGAAAGTCCATAAATGGGAAGATATAAAAAAGGACCTTAAAATCAATGTATGAAATAATAGTTTCTGATAAGGCAAAAGAGCAGTTAAGCAAACTCCCCCAAGAAATCAGAAATAGAATAGGCACAGTTCTAGAAAGGATAAGAATAAGGCCTTTTCATTTTGTAAAAAGGGTTGTTGGGAGCCCTTATTACAGGTTAAGAGTTTGCGATTATAGGATTATTTTAGACATTAAGCAAGATAAGCTTATCATATTTGTAATTGAAGCAGGGCACAGAAAAAATGTATATAAGTAAGCTACTAAGAAAAATCAGAACCATAACCTTTATAAATCAATCATAACTTAAAAAAACAGAGGTTCTTAATTTGTTTACACTTCTTTGAAAAATGGACGATGAATTGAAGAAAAATATCCTGAAAACCGGAACAAGCATACTTGGGATAGTGTGCAAGGACGGCATAGTAATGGCTGCAGACAGGCAGGTGACAGCAGGCAACATAGTCATGGCAAAAAATGAGAGGAAAATTTCCCAAATAAATGATTATACCCTTATTGCTGCAACTGGCATGGTTTCTGATTCCCAGATGTTGACTAAGGTACTCACAGCAGAATTAAAGCTCAAGGAATTAAGAAGCAAGGCAAGGCCAAGCATAAAAGATGCTACAGGATTGTTTTCAATGCTTATATACAGAAATATAAGGCAATTATCCCCAATTATGGGGGTAGTTGGGGCTCTTGTTGGGGGATATAATAGTGATGGCACCTTTGAGTTATATACCCTTGATTTTGGCGGAGCAATCTACAAAGTGGAGGATTACGACGCAAACTTCGGTAGCGGCATGCCATACATATTAGGAATCTTGGAAAGGGGATACAAGAAAGAAATGAGCGTCAAGGATGGAATCCAGCTTGCAATTGAATGCATAAAATCTTCTACCCAGAGAGATACAGGAAGCGGGCATGGAATTGATGTTTTTGTGATAACCAAAGATGGAATAAGGCAGGAAGTAGAGGAAAGGATAGAGCCGAGATATGTGGCAGAGGAGAGAAAGTAATTTTCCAGAAGGAAAATCAGGCTGCCAGAAATCACAGCGGATTCATAATCAAAAGTTCTCAAAACTTATGTTTTGATTTGAAGAATATTTTTACTTAAAATCTTTTAAAAAATGTCAGATATAATAGGCAGCATTCTTAAGGAATTGCCTGCCAAGGTTATAAAAGACGCCCAGTTTGAAGGTGCGAACATAGTTCTCTACACAACAGACAGGGATTTTTTCCTTGATTCAGAGCAGAAAATAAAGGCGATAGTAGACAAAATCAAGAAAAGAATAGAGCTGAGGGCAGACGAATCAATCCTGCTTGACAAGGAAAAGGCTGAGAAGTTAATCCGCGAGACAGTTCCGGCAGAGGCAGAGATTACAAAAATAATCTTTGATGTGCAGAGAAGTGTTGTGATAGTTGAAGTCAAGAAGCCCGGGCTTGCGATTGGCAAGGGCGGGGAAACCCTTCATGCAATAAGAAAAAATATATTCTGGCTTCCTCAAATCCAGAGAAGCCCAGCCATAAAAAGCAAGATAACAGAGAACATAAGGGAAGTCCTGTACTTAAACAACAATTATAGGAGAAAGTTCCTGAATGATGTTGGAAGCAGGATATACAAGGACTGGAACCCTGAGAAGATAGAGGAATGGGTTAGGTTGACATTTCTTGGCTCTGGAAGGCAGGTTGGAAGAAGCTGCCTGCTATTAACTACGCCTGAATCGAAAATCTTGTTTGATTGCGGCATAGATGTTGCAGCCCAGAGCAATTCAGATAAATTTCCTATCCTTAATGTGCCTGAATTTGACATTAAGAATTTGGATGCAGTTATAGTAAGCCATGCCCACCTTGATCACAGCGGATTTGTGCCATGGCTTTACAAAATGGGCTATAAAGGGCCATGTTACATGACAATGCCTACGAGGGACATAACAGCATTGCTTGCTTTGGATTATATTGGTGTGGCATACAAAAAAGCTACGCAGCCATTATTCAGCTCAACAGACATCAAGGACATGGTGAAACATTCAATCTGCTTGGAGTATAATGAGGTTTCTGACATTACTCCAGATGTGAGATTAACACTTTACAATGCAGGGCATGCTTTAGGCTCTGCAATGGTTCATCTGAACATAGGGAATGGCTTGCACAATCTTTTATACTGCGCTGATTTTAAGTATGGAAGGACAAGACTGCTTGAGCCGGCGATAACGCAGTTTCCAAGATTAGAAACAATGATTATTGAATCAACTTACGGAAGCAAGCAGGATGTTCTGCCTCCGAGAGAAGAGGCGGAAAATGCCCTGCTCGACGTGATAAAAAGAACAATAGAAAGAAAGGGCAAGGTGTTGATTCCAGAGTTGGGGTTAGGCAGAAGCCAGGAAACAATGCTTATTTTAGAGCAGGCAATGAGGTCAGGTGTCTTGCCGCAAGTGCCTATATACATAGATGGCATGATTTGGGATGTAACTGCAATCCATACAGCATACCCTAACTTCTTGGCGTCAAATGTCAAAGCCCAGATTTTTCAGGACAAGAACCCCTTTGCTTCTGAAGTTTTCAGGAGAATTGGCTCTGCGCAGGAAAGGCAGGAGGTTGTTTTAGGCGGCCCATGCATAGTTTTAGCCACTTCAGGAATGTTAGTTGGCGGAGCATCAGTTGAATACTTGAGAGAATTTGCAGATTCAAAGAAGAACAGCATTGTATTTGTTTGTTATCAGGGTGTTGGAAGCCTTGGAAGGCAGGTGCAGGACGGCGCAAAGGAAGTGAGATTCCAGGTTGATGGCAATGAAGAAGTAACTCCTGTAAATCTTGAGGTTATTAAAATAGATGGCTTGACTGCGCACTCTGGCAGGAACCAGCTTCTGGCATTTGTCAATAATTCCATGCCAACACCAAAAAGAATAATTGTCAATCATGGTGAGCAGTCAAAATGCCTGGATTTGGCATCAACAATTTATCAGCTTAACAGGATTGAAACCTCTGCGCCGAGAAATCTTGAGACGATAAGATTGAGATAATGTCGAAAGCAAGGCACAGAAAATATAAAAGTCATGACTCAAGTTCCTAACAAACATATTTCTTATTCAAAAGCAGAATAAGGTATCTTTAAATCCATAAATCTTCCTTTACATTTAGGACATTCCATTTCAAAATATTCGGTTCCGTCTTTTTCTTTGTGTAATTCCCCTTTTATAAGTTCAACATTGCATTTTGGGCATTTCATCTTATTCTTCTATTATTGTCTTTGTTTTTGAGATGATTTCTTTTGCTAATTCAAAAAGCTCTTTGTAAAGATTATCCTTAATGGAAAGGCTTGTTCCGTACTGGTATTGCTCCCTGATTTCAACACTTGTTTTTTCCCTGCTTTTCTCAATATCTAAAGACGCTATCCTGTCTAATAATTCTTTTTCAAAATCTATCTTGCTGTCTTCAATTAAACTATGAATTAATGCGAATGTGCATTCCTGATTTCCAGATTCATAACCAAATTTCGCAGCAATTGCAAGCAGACAGTGATACATTGAATAGAAAACTGTGCTTACGCTTATATCAGAGAAATTTCCTTTTTTCAGATAATCAGTTGCCATAAGATAATGTTCTGCTTTCTTTATATATTCCCTTGCTTTCTCTAATTCTGGATTTGTCTTGATAAGACCCCTATGCTTTCCTGATTTCTTTAGTTCTCTTTCAGCTTTTTTCAAGCACCAATCAATCTTATTCTTTGCATGGCTCATTTTTCAAGCGAACTTATAATTTTATCCTCACCAAAAATAACAATGCCCTTTATAGCGTCAAGTAAGGGTTTATCATTCCTTTTAATATTTTTCTTTAAATCCTCTTCTCTTTGGTATAGCGGATGTAATTTTTTGATATTCACAAGATTAATATTCTCTATCTCTTTTTTCAACCTTGAAAATCCTTTATTATCTATAATCAAAAGAACATCTATATCTTCAGCTTCTTCACGCTTCTTTAGAATAGAGCCAAATAAAACAGCAGAATCAGCACTTTTAATCTTTTTAAGTTCAGCAACCCATCTTTTTATATAAGCAGGAGCTTGCTCAGACTCCCTTTTCAGCAAAAATTTAATATATTGCCTTACATAATCATTATTAAAGTTCAGATTGTAGAATTTAGCCTTTCCAAGTTCTCTTGATATTACTATGTTCTCTTTTTCAAGTCTTTTAGCTATTTTTAGAGCCCCCATTGAGCTGATTCCTATATGCTTCGCTATGCTATTTGCGTTATATTCTATCTCAGGGCTTTTGAAGATGCTTAAGACAAAAAGCATCTCATTGTTTGTTATGTCTTCCATATCAACTCACAGTTTATACATATAAACTCACAGTTTAAATATCTTTTGGTTGTATAAAAGAGACCGGCTCAAGAGAAATAGAGGTGATAGAATACAGCACATTCATAGAAAAACAGTCTGAGATGCTTAGGAAAGCGGGCAGGCAGTTAAAAAGCTATGGTGAGGGTTTTTAAGCTTTGTGCTATGATAAGAGGGCGATTTAAAACACTTTTCATCAATCTATATTAATGCGGTTTTTAAGGAAGGATATGCTATAGGGTTTTCTGTATAATTTAATCTTTTCTATGCTTCCAAGATTTCTAACAACCCTCTTAACAAGCTCTTAATAAAACTTGCTTTTTTTGAATTTTCTCAACGGGGTTTTTGCTGCTGGCTTGATTTTGCCAAAAATAGGCTCTTAACACCCTCTTAACGAAGCCATTAGAGCAAGCTTTAAAAACTTAATACCTTTGTATTAAAATAAGGTATTATTAGCAGAAATAAGGTTAAGAAGAAAGATCAAGGCTCCAGATTTCTTAAAGCAGTCAACATGAGGTAACCAAGAACTTAGGCTCATTATCAACTTTCTTGTATTTTTCTATTATTACACAGAAACAAATCAAAGCATCAGGATGGGCAACTTATTCTAAAAGTTCCTTCAGTCAGGCATATAACTTTGTTCCCTTCTATCCTGTAATATTTTATGTCAGGATTGTCAACCTTTGCCTTGCAGCAGAGATTGTTTGCCATATTAGCCGCAAGCGCATCAAAATTATCTTTTACCTTGCTGAGTTCAGCATCCCTGTCAGATATTGTCTGCCCAAGTTCCTTATTATCCTGCTGCAATAAGCCTGTTTTTTCCTTGCATTCCAGCATATCGTTGTTGCTCTGCTGCAGATTTGAAAGCAGCTGCTGGCTGAATTCATAGCAGGAGGACAGATTGCTGGTTGATTCTGCCAGATTGGACCTTAATTCATGGAGATTATTGGTGTATGTTTCGAGGGATTGGTTCAGCTGCTTCATCTGCCCGTAGACACTGTATCCTATTGCAATTGGGCGGGCAAAAAACATGGCTCCAATTAGCAGAATGTTAATGCATACAAGAAAAACCGCAATTTTTTTCCTGCCTGTCATAGTAACTCCTTTTTATTCATGGCTAATTAACTATATAAATATTTTTAAAGTTGTAGTAACTTTGAAATTAACCTAAAAAGGGGAAAATGCGTCTTGTTTATTTGTCTATCCTTGCGATTATCATAGTAACAGCCGCTGCCTTCTTTCTTGTCCCCTTCAAAAACCCCTTTGTCGTAAAAAACAGCAAGGAAATGCCTTTTGGCTCTTCACAGGAGAAAGCCTCGCCCTCAAACTATATAAATGCAAGCCAGATTGAAATCCAAGACAGCAGAATAATAATCACAATAGATAATGCAAGCATGGGCAGATTTGCAAACACAAGCAGCATGATGCCCTTGATTGATGAGGATTCCAACAGCATCAGAATCGTTCCAAGCAGCCCTGAACAAATTCATGTCGGGGATATTATCACTTTTGAGCAGGATAATATCCTAATTGTCCATCGGGTTATAGAAACAGGATATGACAGCAATGGATGGTATGCCACAACAAAAGGCGACAACACAGAGCAAAATGACGGCAAAATAAGATTCGAGCAAATCAAATATATCACGATAGGGATTTTATATTAGCTAAAACAGCATCCCCACAAGCCACGCGAGGATGCACGCCGGGCTTAAAAACAGCATTGCGGGATAGAACTTGCCTTTCTTTGCGAAAGCAAACAAAAGAAATAGAGCAACAGTGGAAATAACTGAGATTAATAAAGCAGGAATCCATCCTGAAGCCCTTAAAATAACCCCTGCAAATATCAAAGGGAAAGTAACATCCCCCCCTCCTAAAATCGCAAGATTGACCTTTATTTTCAGCCTTTTCAATATTCTCCCTCTTTCTTTCTGCGGCAATGCCTTAATTCTTGCTATTTTTGCCCTGTCCTTTTTTGCAACATAGGGCACAAAAAAGCCAGTGAAAACTTTAAGCTGCTGCATCTGGAAATTTGCGAGTTTCTGCATAAAGCCAGAGTGCCAGACAGCATAAACATCATACAAGGCAATGGCAACAAGCAGTCCAGCAGCGGCCCATATATTCAAAATAGGCACAAAAACAGCGGCAATGCCGGGATAAATAAGCAACTCAGTCAGATTATGGGTTATTTTGTTTGGCAGGAAAATTTTATAAAAGGCAAGCGGAAAAGCCAAAACAAAGGCAAGCATCTGCACATTTGAAAGGAAACTCAATTTTGAGAGGAAGGCATTAAAAACAATTGCCATCGAAATTGTAACCACAGAAAATAACCATATCCTTAGGAGAAGGTTTGCTTTCTTTTTCATAAGGAAAAAGAGTATCAGGGTTGCGATAATTATGCTGATTATTATGGATGTAAATGCGTCTCTGGGCTGCATTTCAGGAGGCTGCATGCCATAGGGCAGCGGGGGGGTTGTTATAACATCCTCGATTGCCCCGGTTGTGGCATTCACCACTTGTTCTTGCTGGGGAGAATAGGCATGAATAACCGCTAGACCAAGCAGCTGCGCAAAGAGAAACATTGCCAACAGCAGCAAGGTTATCCTGATATTATGCTTCATTTTTTATCATCTCTTTTACGGTTATCCTAGCAGGGAGACAAAAACCTTTATAAATTTATTCTGCCTTGCAGCAAAATGAAAAAAGAGAGCAGGAAGTTTACTGTTACGCCATGGAAGATTGAGGGCAATATACAGGAAGAGGATTATGCAAAATTAACCAAGGAATTTGGGACAGAGCCATTAACAAATGAACTGCTTGAAAGGATAAAAAAGCATACAGGAGAGCTTCATTACCTGTTAAGAAGAAAAATCTTCTTCTCTCATCGTGACTTGAAATGGCTGCTTGACGAGTATGAAAAGGGCAACAAATTTTTTCTTTACACAGGGCGGGGGCCTTCAGGCAATGTCCATCTTGGGCATCTGCTGCCATGGATTCTGACAAAATGGCTTCAGGACAAGTTCAAGGCAAAACTTTACTTCCAGATGACAGATGACGAGAAATTTTTAGTAAGCCAGAAACTCAGCCTGGAAGAAACAAGAAACTATGCATATGAAAATGCATTGGATGTCATTGCCCTTGGATTCAAGCCAGAGCTGACTAAAATAATAATAGACACTGAAAACATAAAGAAACTTTACCCCATTGCACTAAAAGTGGCAAAAAAGCTTACATTCTCCACAGTCAAGGCGGTTTTTGGATTTGACAATGCGACAAATGTCGGCATGAATTTCTTCACTTCAATTCAATCTGCTCCTTGCTTCATTGAAAACAAGCCATGCCTGATTCCCTTGGGCATTGACCAGGATCCGCATTTCAGAATTACAAGGGACATAGCGCCGAAACTTGGCTTTATGAAACCTGCGTTGCTTCACTGCAAATTCGCTCCTGGTTTGGGTGAGTCTGGCAAGATGTCTGCCTCGCAGCCAGAAACAGCTATATTCACGACAGATTCAGAGAAGGATGTTGAGTTCAAGATTAGAAACGCATTCACAGGAGGAAGAGAAACAATAGCAAAACAAAAACAGCTTGGAGGCATGCCTGAAAAATGCACAATTTACCACTACTTGCTGTATTTCTTTGAGCCGGATGACAAGGCAATGCAGGAAAAGTTTCATGCATGCAGAATGGGGCAGACATATTGCGGGGAGTGCAAGGTAAAACTCGCTGAAACAATCAACAAATTTTTAAGAGAGCACCAGAAAAAGCGGGAACTTGCAAAAAAACAGCTTGGCAAGTTTCTGATGAAAGATTAAAACCTTTACAAATTTCTAAAAAACAAAATTAAGTTACCACTTCTAACTAATTACAATACCGAAAGCTTTATAAATAACTGTTACTGCTAAATAATAACAAAATTAAGGACAAAAATGACAAACACAATATGCAATAAATGCGCTGAATTAAAGAAAAAGCATAATGCACTCATACTTATCTTAGAGCAGGATACTAATAAAGGGGATAAAATAAAACAGGAGCAACTTGAATTAAAAAAGAGTTATGTTAAAATGCTTACCGCTGATTTTGTCGGCTATGATAAAATAAACAGCATCCATTACTGTTATACCGGATGCGATAAGGATATAGGTAGATAAAAATGGTAATCTTACAAAAAATCAAGGAAATCTCAACAGCGATTTCAAAGTATTGCAATAAACAGAGAATAGGGGAATTATTTGATGAAAGCGCAAAAGTAAGCCATAATTACATGATGGATCAGATTTCTTATCTAGACAAATCAAACACCCCCGAATTTATGAAGGAAATTTACAAGGCAGATGTTATGTCAAGAACACTGGAAGGGAGGGCGTTATTCGCGGATTACATGTAAAATGATAATCAAACCAGAATTGCTCAAGAAAATAAGGCACAGCTTCGGCTTGAACATCTATGAAGCCAAAGTATGGCTGGCATTGCTTTCAAAAGGTGTCGGTTCAGCAGGGGAAATCGCAGAAATTTCAGGAGTTCCTAGAAGCAGAACCTATGATGTTCTTGAAAGTTTGGAAAAACAGGGCTTTGCCATAGAAAAGATAGGCAAGCCAGTCAAATACATTGCAGTCAAGCCAAGCATAGTTCTTGAAAAATTGAAGAATAACACATTAAAGGAAGCAGAGGAAAAAGCTGAGACACTTGCCAATTTGAGAGGAACAGCAGAGTATGATGAGTTAGAATTATTGCATAAGCAGGGCATCGAGCCGGTTAAATCTACAGACTTGTCCGGGGCTTTGAAAGGCAGGAACAATATCTATACACAGCTTGCAGAGATGCTTGAAAATGCTGAAAAGGAGATTATTCTTGTCACGACAGAAATAGCATTGCACGATGAACTTAAAGTGCTTAAGCCGATATGCGCAAAACTGCAAAAGCATGGGATAAAAGTCAAGATAGCAACCAATACAAGCGAGGAAAAAATAAAGCAGTTGAGCAAGGAGCTTGGAACAGAAATCAGGTGCATGAATCTCAACGCAAGATTTTGCGTTATTGACGGCAAATCTGTAATGTTCATGCTTACTGACAAGGCAAGTGAGAAGGAAGAGGAGCTTGGCATCTGGATAAATTCTGAGTTTTTCGCAAGTGCATTAAAGCAGTTGTTTGAAATGGCATGGCAGAGCTAGAAGTGAGGGGGAGAAAATGAACCACAATAAGAAAAAAGGAGTATTGGAATTGATGCTTGAAAATGCCGGCAAGGATGCCATAAAAATAGGGCTTATGGCTGCTTCGCCAATAATCGGCAATCTCTCAACAAAATTAAGAGATAGAATAGAGAACACATTGGGGGAGGACTGCTATAATCCAGTTATTTCTGGCATGGTAAGCTCTGTTTCAAATGTAGTTTTATACCCTTTGCTTACAAGTAAAATCACACATAATGGCTGGCTTGCCGCTGGTGCTTTTGCATATGCACTGCTTGAGCGCTCCATAAGAGATGATAAGTATAATGACAGCGAATTTGGATTTGATAGATACCCAGCATCACTGCCTGGCAAAATCCTTTCATTACCAATGGAATACACAGCAAACCTGTATGACAGGGCAAAGGCACAATTAAAGTAATGGAGAGAAAATGGCAGGACCAAATCTGTTAGAAAAAACCCAAGATGCAGAAAAAGAGGAAATCTTCTGCAACAGGAGCATATACAACAATTGCGAAATCAGGGGAAGCTACAATAAGGAGATTTATTTTGCAAGGCTGATAGACAGCAAGTCAGGCGAGATAATCAAGGAAGTTCCAGTTCCTATCTTAGAGGTTTTAAAGGGAAGCAAGGATGAGCATGATTCTTTTGCAAGAATTTATAATTTTGTCCATTCGGATATGACAAAAAATTTTGACATAATATGCCTCCATTCATTGGCTAATATTTATTCAGGTAAAAAATGAACCAATTCAAAACAAATTACAGATTTTTTGAAGCGAGGGCAAAGAAACTAGAAGAGGCAATTGTTAATATGCAAAAAGAAACACACATTGTCTTTGAGATATTGGTTGAATCATCCCGAGAAAAAGCGCAAAAAGGGGATATTGAATATGCACACAATCTGCTAAATAACCTTGCTGTTTATGTAAAATGAGCAAATTAAAAAATATTCTGGCTGGAGCGACGATTGCAGGGGGGTTAGCGCTTGCTGTAGCAACATTCAATCTGCCCCATCTTTGCAGGGAGACAGTCACAGCCACGGTAAAAGACAAGGAAGTTAAGAGATACAAGGATAAAGACAAATATCTCATATTCACAGACAAAGGCGTGTTTGAGGACACAGACTCATGGGTAGAGCTGAAATTTAATTCTTCTGATTTATATGGAAAATTGGAGAGGGGAAAAAGTTACAATCTGGGAGTGTATGGATGGAGAATACCTTTTTTGTCCAAATACAGGAATATCACAAAAATTAAAGAGAAAAAATAAAATGAGAAAGCAAGAGAATATAAGAGAAGATGAGAATTCCCCAACCCTCAGAAGCTACTTGAATGAGATTTCTAATCAAACAATATCCCAAGCCAGAAAAGAAATTAAACTACAGGACTGGAGAAAGACTTTAATATCCTGTTTCGTGCTGATAAGGGATTCTTCTTCAAAAACTGGAGGTGCAGAACTGGACAAAATTCTTGAGTTATTTGAGGATGTAAGTGATGGGACAGAGTATATCCGCAAGGAAGGAGTAATAAACAGGTTGTATGTTTTTCTTGGGCGTGAATATTTCCCGCAGGGAAAAGCATCAGGACTCCAAAGGGAGTTGGTAAAAATAAAGACAAAATATTTTCCTGATTCAGCCCACAAAGATGTCGGATATTTTAGAGAGGGGCTAAGGAATTCACCAGGTTCTATTTAGAAAAGACCTTGGAGAGAGAATATTACAAAAAGGTTTTTAAAATCGCTCTGCTTGCTCTCATAATGAATGATAAAGAGGGCATTGCAAGCAGCTTAAGCCCGATTGAAAGGAAAATACTTCCTTTTCTTGAATGCAAAAATGTGGAAGAGATAGTAGAAAAGGCAAAAACAGACAAAACTACTGTTCTAAGGGCTTTGGAATTCCTGAGCAACAAGAAGATTGTTGAATTAAGCTGCAAAAAGCAGAAAAATGTTGTTCTTGGCTCAAATGGCGTTCTCTATACAAAAGACGGGCTGCCAGAGAGAAAACTGCTTAACATATTCTCAGAAGAAACTTCATTTAGTTTGGAAGAGGCAGGGAAAGAGTCTAGCTTAAGCGAGAATGAATTCAAGGCAGCTTTAGGGGCATTAAAGAAAAAAGCGTTAGTTAATGTGGAAAATGGCAGGATAGCATTGCAGGGCACAAAAGAGAATGTTTCAAGAAAAATGCCTGAAGAGGTTTTTCTCGAACAGCTGCCGATTGAAGTTGAAAGCCTGACAGCAGAACAGAAATATTGCCATGAACATCTGAAAAACAGGAGAGATATCGTCAGAATAGAAGAGCAAAAGGCAATTTCTTTTCAACTGACTGCCTTAGGCAAGAGCATAGCAAAAGAGCCGCTTAACAGCACATTTGTTGAGCAATTGACCCCTGAAATGCTTCAGAAGGGCACATGGAAGGGCAAGAAATTCAGGAGATATGACATAATCAGCAGGGTTCCAAGGATTTATGGCGGGAGAAGGCAGCCTTGCTACGAATTCTTGCAGAATGTAAGGGAAAAATTGGTTGCAATGGGCTTTGAAGAGATGAATGGAAGCATAATTGAAAATGAATTCTGGAATTATGATGCATTGTTTCAGCCGCAGTTTCATGCGGCAAGGGAATGGAGCAGCACTTACTATATAAAGAACAAGCTTAAGCCAGAGCAGATAGACAAGAAAATTCTTGCGAGAGTTAAGCAGCAGCATGAGGCATCATGGCAGTATTCATGGAAAATTGAAAATGCCCTAAAATATATCTTGAGGCCGCAGGGCACTGTGCTTTCAGCAAGACAACTTGCAAAAGCAAGGATTCCAGGCAAATATTTTGCAATAGCAAGATGCTACAGGCCAGATGTGGTTGATGCAAGCCATCTTTCAGAATTCAACCAGGCTGAAGGAATTATAGTGCAGGAAAATTTAACGCTGAGAAACCTGTTCTATATCCTTGAACTGTTTGCAGGGGAAATCGCAAATGCCAAGGAAATAAAATTTGTCCCGCATTATTTCCCTTTTACAGAGCCGTCTGTTGAACTGCATGCCAAGCATCCAAAATTCGGCTGGATTGAGCTGGGCGGTGCAGGCATTTTCAGAAGGGAAGTTGTTAAACCCTTGCTTGGCAAAGACATAACTGTTCTGGCATGGGGCTTGGGCATTGACAGGCTTGCAATGTTTAACCTAAACATAAATGACATAAGGCAGCTGTTCAGCCAAGACATTGACTGGCTGAGAGGTGTGAAATGATAAATAAAATTCTAGACAGCATAGAATATATAATCTGGGGCAAAAAAGATTATAACCTTGAGATAAGCCACTCAAATATTTTCATAGAAGAAGATAAAAAAAAGCTGGAGAAAATTGCAGGATACACAGGCAGTTTTATTGTTACTGAGAAGGGCTATTTGCTCGGCGGGCATGATGACAATCTGCCAGAGAAAGCATATGCCACAATCTGTAACGCAGAGAAACTGCCGCCAACAATAATCTATGAAAACGGCAATATCAAGGAAATAGTCAGGAATATCTTGGGATTGAGATTAGCAGAACTAAATTACCAGCAGGAAAGGGAGAAGGCCTGCTGCAAGCTTTCATTTGCCTAAAAATGCCAACAATTGAAATTTCGAAAAAGGATTTGTGCATCTTGACAGGAAAAAATTTCAGCAGCGAGCAGCTTGCAGAGATGCTGCATTACGCAAAAACAACAATTGAATCGGCTGATGCCGATACCCTCAAATTAGAAGCAGGAGATGCAAACAGGCCTGACTTGTGGAGTGTTGAGGGCATTGCAAGAACATTGAAAGGGCAGATTGGAAAGGAAACAGGCATGCCAAGGTACAGGGCAGAAAACTCTGGCTTTTTATTAAAAAATGCAGGAGTAAAAGCAAGACCATTGATAGCGTGCGCAGTTGTAAAAAATCTCAAGCTGGATTATAATGCAATAAAACAGATTATACAATTGCAGGAAAAATTATGCGAGAATTTTGGATTAAAGAGAAAAGAAGCGGCTCTGGGGATATATGACTTTGACAAGATTAAATGGCCCATAACATACACAGAAGCAAAGCCAGACGCAATAAAATTTGTGCCTTTGGACATGCAAGAGGCATTAACACCAAGAGAGATTCTCCAGAGGCATGAGAAAGGCAGGCAATACAGCAATTTGCTTGCTGATGAAAGGGAATATCCGATTATTATTGACTCTGCAAAACAGGTTTTGAGCATGCCCCCAATAATAAATTCAGATTACACGGGGAAGGTTACAGAAAAGACAAAAAATGTTTTTGTTGAGGTTACAGGTTTTAGCTGGAGATTTATCCTGCCTGTTTTGAACATAATGGTATCTGCATTGGCAGAAAGGCAGGGCAAAATTTACTCTGTCAGGGTTGCAGGCAAAAATAAAATCATCACCCCAAATTTCATGCCAAAAGCAACAAAACTGAACATTGAATACTGCAACAGGATTATTGGCACACGACTTGCAGCAAAAGAGATTTGCAAACTGCTTGAAAAGGCAAGATTCAGCACAAAATTGCTTGGGAATTCAATAGAGGTTTCTTATCTCCCTTACAGGCAGGACATAATGGATGAGCGTGACATAATAGAGGATGTTGCGATTGCCTATGGCTATGGCAATCTTAAGCCAGAAGAGGCAAAGATACCGACAATAGGCAAGGCAAGCGAGTTTATTGCAGCAAGAAACAAACTTACAGAATTGCTGCTTGGCTTGAACATGCAGGAAATAGCCACCTTTACATTAACAAACAAGGAGACATTGCTTAAAAAAATGAATCTTCCGGAGATAGAAGTTGTAGAGGTTGGCAATCCTGTTTCTGCAACTTACAGCTGCATAAGAGATTCCCTTATCCCAAGCATTCTTGATTTCCTAAGCCAGAACACAAAAAAGGAATTTCCCCAAAGAGTTTTTGAGGTTGGAGAATGCTACGACATAAAAGAGCAGAAAACAAAAAATAGGATTTGCATTGCAGTAACATATAAAGACGCAAACTTCACAGAAGCCAAGCAAGTTATTGATTATATAGCCAAGGCATTAAGCTTTGAATGCAATATTCATGAAATAACAGATTCAAGATTCATAGATGGCAGGGCAGGAAGCATAAAGATAAACAACAAAAGTTCAGGAATCTTGGGGGAAATAAGCCCAAAAGTTCTAAACGCATTCAGAATAGAGATGCCTGTCGCGATGCTTGAGATAGATTTGGATATTTTTAGTTAAGGGCCTCTTGGCTTTTCTTCTATTTCCTTTGCTTTCTTTACTACAATCTTCATGTCAGAAAGATTGTCAGGGTCAAATATCACAGTATATAGATTATACTTATCTGTTCCAGGATTGACACATATTGTTTTTCCGATATTTTGCTTGTATTCCCCAGTTAGGCTGTATGACTCATGGATATGCCCATGCAGTGTCAGAAGCGGCTGATATTTTTCAATGAATTCTCTAATTGCAATCGAGCCAACATGCCTCCAGCCCTCATAAAATCCCGCCCTGTCATGCACTGTATTTGAAGGTGGCGAATGGATTACCACTATCATCTTTTCTATCCTTTCTGTTCCAACATCTGAAACAAAATTTTCTAAATCTTTTGCAATAGTATCTTTTCTGCAAGCAGGAGTGTCAAGATTAACGCCGCTTATAATACAGCCCTTATCATTCTTACTACTTTTATAGCCAAAAAAACTGCAATCTCTTTGTGGCTTTTCATCCCTGTCAAATTTTTCCCAATCCTTTATCCCAAAAGGAGTCAAAGGGACATAAGAGTAGCCAGCAATGAAAACATCCTTGGAGATCTCGTGTATCTTCGGTTTTTCTTTTTTCTTGTCATAGAGCAGTTTCACAATCCCCCTTCTTTCAGCATCTTCCAGAATGTCAAGATTGCATGAAAAGTCATCATTTCCCATCATAATATAAACCTCTTTTTTGCCTTTCAATCTCTCCATTCTTGGGACAAGATATTTCTCTAGAAATACCCGTTGGTTTCCTGCCATAAGCCAAAAATATTCACTGTTAGAGATTGTTTCAAATCCAACCTCTGTCCCAACCACATAATTAGGCAGAATATCCCCCCCTATAACAACGGCATCAGCTTTTTCCTCAAAAAGCCTTTCATAAAGCCCTTTGCCCCCATGCAAGTCAGTTGCGTATGCTATTTTCATTTTCCTCTTTTTCTAAAACAGATTTTAATTTTAAACCGCCATCCTATCTATAATCGAGAGATTTTTTGGAGCATTTGAAGCTTTTTTATAAGCATCATAGGCAGGCATTTTGTATGCTGCAATTTGAGTTGAGCAAATGTAATCCTTCTTTCCATTGTCTATTGCAAGCCAGCACAAGAAACCCCTTATATTGAAACCATTGCTTAATGCCTCCCTGTAATGTGCACTTTCATGCTTGACAGACTCATTTATCCTTCCTGTAACAAAGCCATTTTTTTCCAAGAACTTCCGCATTTTTCCCAATGATGGAAAAATGTATTTGTCCTCTTCATAAAGCATTTTAGAATATTTATTCTCAATCTCCCTCTTTTTTTGCTTGAGGAAGAAGAGGGCCTTGTCCTCATCAAAAATTCCTGCCATCAGTCTTGCAAAAGCAAGATTTTCCATAGCCTTTACCTCTTTGTAGAATTCAACCAAATCAGAAAACCTCGTTTTTGGCTTTATCACCTTTCTTTTCATATATACCAAAATAGCCAAATACTTTTAAAGATTGTTGTAATTACAGAATTATGAAAAAAACAAGGATTGACAGATTAGACGAATTCCTAAGAAAAGAGAACATGTCTGACCAAGCTGGAGGCACTTTCAAGACAATAGACAGTATGCTCTCGCATTTGGGAATTGACGGAAAAAAACAGAGAGAAGAACTAATCTCGCGCCTTTATTCCACTGTTGGCGTTAAGAAAGAAACCAAGGAAATGAAATCCTATGCCAAAAACTGCATAGAAAACAAAAAGGAGTTTATTCTTTATTTCAAGAAAGTTCCAAGAGGCTATCATGCAAGAATATACCTGCCGTTAAAGAAATAATCACCCGAAATAGCTTCTTTCCTTCTTCTCAAAAGATGCGTTCCACGCCCTGTCTATTGCCCTGCTCATCTCCTGGAAATCAGGATGCATTGCCTGCCATTTCTTTGCAGAATCCCTGATGAACTCTGCCTCTGCCTTCTCGTTGTATTTCATGTCAAGGGCTATGGCTTTTATCTCAAACTCGCAGACTTTCCTGTAAATCTCCTCAACAATCTTCTTGTCAGAAGCCCCAAGATGCTTTATCACAGAAAGCAGGAAGAATGGCGCAGCAGTAGGATTTATCATCAATTCCAAAAATCTCAGGAATGCAACCGCCTTTTCTGTTATCGCTTTTCTTATCTCCCTTAATAAAATGTCGGTCTCATGCTCTGCTATCCTCTCAATCTCAAATTCCTCGTTAAGCTGCTGGAAGCTTGGCAGTTTGTATTTTTTCTGCAGTTTTTCATAATCTTTCTTTAACTTTTCAAGAGAAGATTCAATCCTTAGCTTTGGCATTTTTATAGAGATATTAAACTATTCCCCGTTAACTTTAAAAATCTTTGCCAGCCATCCAGCTTGGAACAAACAATCTACATGACGAGTTTTAGAAAGAGCTTATTGTTCATGTTATTTTTTATCTTGTCTATATCCTTATCAATTCTCTTCTCGTAATAATCTTCAAGAAGATTGTCTGTGATAAATTCATGGGTTGCAGGGCCTTTTCCTTTTGGCGGAACAAATGACCTTATGAATGCTATGGGGAAATAATATGGGAATCCAACCATTATTCCAAAAGGAGAAAAACTTTCTTCCTTGTGTTTTAGCTTCCTGTCTGGGTGTTCCAATGAAGAAGGAAAACACAACTCCATATTGCGGAATGCCTTCCCAACTGCGGGAACATGCGCATGTCCCGCATCAACTTCCCTGAAACCTTCCATTATCAAGCCGGTTTCATAAAGATACTTTGTAGCCCTCATAACAGGGTCTGTCTTGTACAGCCCGCCAGTTCCTATTTTATGAAGAGTCAGAAGTTTTCCATAATCTTTTCCATCCTTTGATGTCATATTGCTTTGGTAATAGCTTTCATAACCGAGAAGCCTGACACCTGTTGAGCCCTCATCAAATTTTGAGTCAAGCCCAGCATGGAAATTTAAATCTTCTAATATTTTTTCAAGCGCATTGCTGTTCTTTTGCTCTGGGATTGATTCTCTTATATAAGCAGTTATTGCTTGCCTTACCTCTTCAGAGATGTGATTGCCTTGCAGCCATATCAAACTCTCTTTTAACCTGCTTTTCTTTACAATTTTCTTGTCAGCGTCTTCCCCAAGATACCTATATACGTTCAATTGCCGCTCTATATTTGGCTTTATAAAATAACCCTCTCTTGCTGCCCCATAGTACTTCCCAAATTGGATAAAATCACCAAGTTTAGCCCTTAGGTCAACTAAACCAAAATCAGCCAATTCTTCTACAATTCTGTTAAATGAGATTGCCGCCTCCCTCCTCATAACATCCTTCCCGATATGCTCGTCACCATGCTTTATGCTCACAGCAAAACATTCATCGTCTTTTGCTATATTGGAAATTTTTCCTATTTCCTCCAGATTAGGGAATGTAAAACGTGGCGTATGAGAGTGGTAATCTAGTATTGCTGCGCCGCTTGTCGCCCCCCATTTATTTGCCAAGCTGCTGTCCTCGCTTATCTTGCCGTTTTTTCTTTCCTTATCTATATCAAAGAAAGGACCGAGCAAAACAAGGTGTTTCTGTTTTGCAGAATCCCCTACAGAGAATGGCTGTGCATTGAAAAGGTGATTGTCCCCAACAAGAATTACATCAATGCCATTAATTTCATCTATTCCAAGGTTTGTAGAGTTTCTCCTGGAATAAGTTTCTACAAATTTTTCCCTTTTTCTATCCAAAACCTTATTGCCATCACCTTTTCCTGAGGGGTTTTTTACAAGAACATTTACATTATTGTTCAAATTTATGATTTCGCCGTTAGGATGGATTTTTAAGTTTTTATGAATTTGTTTCAACAAGCCAATATACTTTTCCTCGCTTAACTTCTGCAAGGCATTAACTAAGTCTTCTGGGACTCTCCTCTTTACAATTCTGCCGCTAACCGCAATATACTCTTCATCAATATCATGCAGTAGGGTTTCAATGTTATTGGAATAGCGGCTTATCTTGTCTATGAACTGTGTTGTCTCCTTCCATTCCCAGTCGGTGATATCCTCAGATAATTTTTTAATATCTTCCGATGGAAAAAACTTGCTTATCCTCTGCTCTACTTCACCAAGCTCCTCTTTTGATTTAACACTTTGATTTTTAATTGCATTGAGCCTTTCTTCTATTTTTTCAGAAGTGTCAAATAGATAATTGCTGAATCTTTGGGAGTATCTTTCCTCAGCGGCAGTTTTTTTCTGCGCATATTCATTGTTTGTCTCTTCTTCCCCTTCTTTTATCCTCTCTTCAATAGATTTCTTTTCTGAATCTAAATTCCGCAGTTTCTTTTTTAGTTCAACTCTTCTATTGTCTGCAATCTTTTTCTTGTCAAGTTCTTTACGCAGAACCTTCAACTTGTGGTTTATCAGATAATAATTCTCCTCCTCTTTAATCTCTTTTTTTTGGCTCTTTAAAGCATGATTATATTCTTTATCAAGATGTTTTGTAGTTGTTATTATTTTTGTCTCAGCCTTTTCTGACAGTTCTCTTGTTTTATTGACATACTTTACTATATCCTTAAGATTTCTTCTTGTTGTTGCCAGACCATTAACGAAGACATCAAAAAGAGAGGAGTATATCTCAACCATATTTGAAAGGTCTTCTGGACCGAGAACATAGTGGGTGTCTTGCTCCATATCACCAAATAAATTTTTGGTTGTTTCAATCATATCCTCCAGCTTTTTTCTAGGTCTTCTTTTGAAGTGAGTTTTTGAGTAATAATCATAATATTGTGGCAAAATTCCTCCCGCAATTATCAAAGGTAGATTAAACTCTTTTGCGAGCTTTTTAGTATCCTGCCACGCATCCTCGTTGAAATAATCAGAAGCAAATTTAGGATTTGATATGGCAACAAAGGAAGATTCGCTGTTTTTCAGTCTTTTATAAGGATTTCGTGTGAATTCAAGCCTGTTAGAAAGCCACTTATCAATTATTTTTCTGTCCTTTTTTCCATTCAAACTCTCTTTTTGCATTGAATATATAGAAAAAAGATTATTAAATACATTATTATAAAAAAAGTTTTATTTTATAAAGACTGCTTTTCAAAATATATTACCATTTTAGTATGACTACAAGATATATTTCCTTAAGAGTAGTTTATTTAAAAATTTAGGCTTCTTGATTTTCGTTAAGGGGGCAAAGTAAAGAAAGAAAAATGCCACAAGACAGTTTGCTCGAGCTATTATGTTCTCAGGCAGAGAAATGGATGCAGGTGAACCAGGCAAAGAAAATTGTTGGAACTCCAAAGACAGGACAGAATTCCACATATAAAATTGATTTTTATCCAAGGCAGGTTGCCTACTGCCTGAAAAAAGAGGAGGAAACTGAACTTGTTGCAGATAAGGGGGGCTTGACAACAGCAACAGACGCATGCCTGATTAAAAATAATATATTGAGAGTTGAAACAAGAGTTGGAGATTTGATTGATGCTGAAGGAAATGGTGTTGGTTATGCCTGTCATAGGGAAGATGCACCCATAGATAATCTTCCTGCAATTGAAAGGAAAGTGGATAAGGTATCAGAGAATGTATTGAAGACTGCATTTCAGAATTACTGGAAATATCATGCACAGTACACAGAATATAAGAACGACAAATTCAAAAAATTTTCAGCAGAAGAGCCTGTTGACTACCATGAAGATGAGAAATACGTAGAGGTTAATAAAGAACAAGCGGGAAAACTTCTTGAGGAGATAACCAATAATTTCTGCAATATAAACGGGGTAGAAGACTGCTGGGCTAAAGCATCTATACAGAAGACAAAAAGGGATTTTGTCAGTTTTGAAAGGACAGCAGAAAATGGCATAAGAAAGAGGATTATTTCAACATGCGAGAAAGGGGCATATTTTGGGGTTTCAGTTACAATTGAAGACAGGAAGGGGCAGGAGATTGAATACTACCAAAACCTGGCTGGTCTTAATGCAGAAGAGGTTTTTGATAGGGGCAGGATTCTTGCAATGGTAAAGACTCTTGAGCATAAAATAAGGGAAAGAATTGACTGCGAGGTTCAGCCTTCAGGGGTTTATCCGGTAATAATGGATGGCAGGGCTCTTGGTGTTTTATTCCATGAAGGCGCAGTTGCACATTTATTATCTGCAAAATGCATTGATGAGGATTATGCAACAACATTTGAAGGCAAGATAGGGGAGAAAATTATACCTTCTTTTATCTCTTTATATAATAATTCCACAAAAGAGGGTGAATGGGGGGCTTATAAATATGACGAGGAGGGGGTTAAAAGCCAGTGCGTCCCAATAATAGAAAACGGAATCCTAAAAAGCTATCTATATGATAGGACAACTGCTGGCAGAAGAGGAATAAAATCAAATGGCTGTTCTCGGGCAAGCAATAATGAGATGGGGCTGGATTATTATGATATTGACTCAAATAATTATTTCACAGAGCCAAGAATAAGTATACTGGAAGTCAAGTCATCTGTAAACCACAGGTTTGAGGATTTAGTTAAAAGGATGATTGCTGTCTGCAAGGAAAAAGGGCTTGACTATGGATTGCTTATTGAAGGCGGTGGCGGGGAAGTTTTTACAGGCACAGGCGAATTCAGGATAAGTCCGGACTTTATTTACAGAATTTACACAAATAGAAAAATTGTGCCGATTTCGAGTGCATATATCCTAGGCAATCCTTATATGATGCTTAATCAGCTGGAGATGGTTGGCGGAGAATACAGCAGGGGCTATGGTTTCTGCGGCTCTGATTCAGGATTTGTGCACACACAAGAAATCTCGCCTTACGGGTTCCTTACCAATGTCGAAGTAAGAAAACTTGGAGAAGATGCTCCAAGAAGATTGAAATCTGAGAGAAAAAGCAGAAAATAAGAAAAAATACAAAAAAGCCCCGACCGAGGATTGAACTCGGGACCTTGTCCTTTTTGTTTTCTCTCCAAAGTCCCTTCTTTTGAAAAGAAGAGAGCTTTTACCAAGGACACGCTCTACCAACTGAGCCATCGGGGCATAGAGCAAGAAAAAATCAGGAATTTAAAAATCTATTCAAATGCTTATGTTCAAGCTTGTATTAAGAACAGTTACCCCAAAAGAGCTTGGAACATTTTCCATCTGCGGCAGCCATCTCATATTGTACGCAACAACAGCCAAATCTCTTATATTTCCGGCAACCTGCCAAACCCACTTGCCATAAATCTTTACAAAAACCATGCTGCTGTTAATGCTTTTAAAATCTGTCTGCTGCTTGTTTGCTATAAACAATGCTCCAAGAATCAGCACAATCATAATAATGACCCCCAGCCTCATGCATAGAAAAAGAAATTTTTGTTTATATTCTTTTCGGAAATAGGATTTGATACAAAGCCTTGATACTCTCCCCAGTTATTGGTGCTGGTTCTGGTGCAGGAGGCGCTTCAGGTTGTTGAGTTTCAGCCATTGGTTCTGTATTAGGTTCAGGAACAGTCTCAGGCCTTTCTTCAGGTGCTAAAATAGGCTCGTGTAATTCAATCCTTTCAGCTTTCTCTTCTATTTCTTGAATATTATCTTCTATATCTCTGATTTCCTCTTTAATCTCCTCCGCCCTCTCTGTATCTGGTTTTATTTCCTCTGCATTCCTTTCAGCCCTTTCTGCAATCTTGTTTATTTGTTCATTTGTTATGTATGCTTGGTTTCCCTCTTTGTCTACTATCATCCTGTCACCGTTTTTCATCCTCTCTTCATTTATCTTGGACATGAGTATATCACAGGCAGACTCATCCATAACCCCCATATCAATGCATTCTCTTGGCAGTCTTACTTCACCTCTTTCCTCAAGAGTTTTTATTCTTCTCAAACACTCTTCCTCCCCTTCCTTGCATGCCCTTTCAACCTGCTCAAGTCTTTCCAATCTCTCTGTTTGCTCAAGTCTTTCAGTTTGTGGAATTATAATGCCTTTTTCTTCCATAATCTTCCTGCATTCTTCAGGCTCTTTTCCCGCACATTCAGGAGGCATGTTAATTCCTATTCCTTCCTCTCTTCTTTGTTTCTCCATAAATCTGCCGCAATCGTCTGGGTTCAAGATATTGGCTTCACGACAAGGGCCTGGAATATTCTCATTCACAAGTTTGCTTTCTAGAATATGCTGGCATTCTTGTGGTGAAACAGCTTGTCCATTTACAACACATTCTCTTGGGATGTTCGAAATATCACTAGGAGCAGGAAGAGTAATTCCCATATCCGCCAGAGCCTTATCACACTCCATTCCTCTTACAAAATTTACTCCCCTCTTGCATACATCAGGAAGGCTTTCAAAATCAATTCCCAATCTCTCGAGTTCAGGAGATAATCTAACCATATTCTTTGCCATTACCCTTGCACATTCTTCTGGCTCTGATATTCCCTCTTCTTGGCATTCTTCTGGCATGTTTTTCTTTATTTTCCAGGCATCACATTCCTCTCTGCTGAATATGCCAGCGTCTTTGCAGTCTCCTGGCAGAAGAACCCTTTTGCATGCTTCAGGTGTTAATGCATTTGCATCCTGGCAATCTTGAGGAAGATATTTCTCCATTATAAAACTCTCGCATTCATCAAATGTCAAGCCAACGCACTCTTGAGGAATTCTCATCTCTCCACTCCATCCACCTCTTGTTCCTCTTGCGTATCCCCCTTGCTCTCCCTGTTGTGGCTGAGGCATTCCTCTTTCTCTCATAATTTTATTGCATTCTTCTTGGGAAACTGGTTGCCCGTCTCTTATACATTCCCGGGGTATATTACCAACTGCCTGCCCGGGCATTCCTCTTTGAGGCATAATCCCCAATTCATTCATTATTTCCATGCATTCATCAGGTGTGACTGGTTTTCCATCTTTGATGCATTCCTGCGGAATGTTCTCCATTCCCCCTCTACCCCTTTCCACCATTATTCTTTCGCATTCCTCTCTTGGGATTGGCTTGCCGTCTCTTATGCATTCTTGCGGTATCTTGCCGCTTCTCATCATCTTCTCTTCGCATCTCTCAGGACCAATGAACTCACCATTTTCCATGCATTCTGTTGGTGGCGGCCCATATTTTCCAATCATAATCTTCTCACATTCCTCCTTTGTCGTTGCTCCTGCCTCTATGCATTCGCTGGGGGCATGCTTCTCCATCATAATCTTCTCGCATTCCTCCCTTGTCTGCGCATTTGCCTCTACACATTCTGGAGGGGCAATTTTTTCAAACATCTCCTTTTCCTTTTTATTAATTAAATCATCCATTGTTTTTTGAAAGAACGGCTTGAGAAAAGCAGGTATGTTGCTTGGAAGTTCTGGCTTTATATCCCTTAACTCTTTGCAGGCAGAATCATCCTTTTGGAATTCGCATCTTATTGCCAATGCCTTGCTTTTTTCGCAGTTTGCCCTTACATCCAATATAGGAATATCAGAGCAGTCACATTCTCTTGGGTCATTGATGCATATTGTCATTTGCTCAACCATTTTTTGGCCAGCTTCTTCCTGCTTCTTCTTTACTTCTTTGTCAATCTTATCCCTTAACCATGGGAGAGCATTTTCTTGGTTGCATTTAGGCTCTTTTAACATCAAATCGTAATCCTGAATTGCCAATTCCTTGCATAATTCAAGAACCTTGTCAGAGAGTTCTACTGCAAACTGTGTTTTTTGCTCCTCGCTAAGATGCTTTTCTAAATAAGCTGAAAATTCAGGGTTAATTTCCTTGCTTTCCATAATCTTGTCAATTACTTCTTGAACACTAACATTTATATTGGAGGACATATCTGGAGAAGACTCTTCTTGAATAATCTTCAATTTCTCTTTTGCTCTCTCCAAATCCTTAATTGCTTCCCCTACATTTCCAGCTTTAATATTTTCAATTGCCGCATTAATGTCCTTTTCTCTTGCTTCTAATGCCACTTCAGCCTTTTTCTCGCCAGTTGCAAAAAATATTCTCAAATCATCAACAATCCTGCCTGTAATGGAGTAAAAAGAAACAGGTTGCGCGGCGACAACATTAGAGAGCAGGATAAACATCATGAAGAAGGCGATTATCTTTCTCACTTCCTTTCTCATGAAAATTATAATACTAAAGGGTATATAAAATTTTTCAGTCCTTAATGAGATAGATTTTTAAATTTGTCAAACCTACCCAAGAACATAGCCCTGTAGTCTAGTGGTCCAGGATAATTGGCTCTGGCCCAGTTGACCTCGGTTCGAATCCGAGCAGGGCTATATGCTCCCGTAGTATAGCGGTCAAGTATTCGGGCCTCTCGTCTACAGTTTCTCTTTAGAAACAGAGGAAATCTGCTGATTTCCTACGCCCCGAAAAGCCCGTGATGCTCGCTTCGGCGAGGATTGCCTGCTTTTCGCGGAGAGAAGCTATAGGTAGGTAGAGAAACTACAATTCAAAAAGTAGAGAGAACGCCTGAGACACGGGTTCGAGTCCCGTCGGGAGCATGAGGGGATTTTAGCGGGAGCTATAGAAATTATTATCATTTTATTTTTAAAATTCTTGAAACCAACCTACAAGAGTAATAGACAAATAGAATTTTCTGGAAGTATAAAAAGTCAACAAAGTGTTATATTCTTTTGATTTTTCCATCTCATATCAAAAGTAGCGGATAAAGATTGTATTAAATCCTTCACTAATTTTATCGGTAATTCAATAATAAAACTTTCTTTATTCCTAACAGAAAATCCATGACCTAGAATGTATAAGACATCTACCGTAAGAATATATCTATCATGTAAATGATTAAAACTAAATCCCTTGATATCAATATTAGAATTCTCCTTTTTGAAATCTTGTAAATCTTTTTGTGAAACTTTTATGTTATTCTTGTTATTGAATGTTAAAAACCTAACCTTTGCTTTTTTTATTTTCTCTAATGCTTCTAGAGTATCGTTAGTTAAATAGGGATCACATATCCTTACATCTCCTCTAATGTTATTAAGTATAGAAATAAAATTCTTACGAGAAGTTCTAGGTCTTTCTGGTTCAAAGTAATACACTTGTATTTCTTCTTCTTTTCTTGCTGGAAATCTTTGTCTAAATCCTTTCCCCTCTTTTCTTAAGAATTTTTTAACAGACGGCAATCTTAAAGTCATAGAAATATTACTCGAGCTTATTTTCCATTTATCCCATATCTGTTGCTCTATTTTTTTCTTAGTTCTTATATTTTCAAAGAAACCATCTGTCCATAATTGCTTGATTGCTTCAAGAGGCTTTTTCATTTTTTAATAGTTTTGGGAGCATTGCTTTAATGAATTGTATAGCCGCTACTTCAGAAATTTTGAGTTGTCTTTCTTTTTCTTCGATTACTTTCTCCTTTACAAGTTCACTTACCCTATTTAAGATACTTTTATGAGTAATTTTAGATAATAATCCCTTTGCCATAGATATGTCCTCTCTAGATAATGTATCTTTAGGAAGTATCTTACATTTAAAACCAATAAGTGCTGTAGTTAATGTTAAAAATATCAGATCATTTGCTTGGATATCAGAACTGCTATTTTATTATCGCTGGTTATCTCTACTACTTTTTCTAATTCCTTAAACAATTCTTCAAATTTCATTCTTTCCTCGATCTCCTATTCATATATAATATCTATAAAATACCCCTTCCTTTTTTCTCTTTAATCTTTCTCTTCTCAAAAGATAAAGTAGATTTACTCTTATATCCTGCAAATTAAAATTATGGCCTGTTCTGTCCTTAATCTCTTTCTTTATTTCCTCTGCTAGCTTAGGAGTCTTAAGAAAATCACCCAAATCCAATATTCTTTCAGCAATACTTTTTTTATCACTCATTTTTGCCTCTTTTTATACCTCCACTCTCCTTGCTCATTTTTTTCTCTTTCTAAAATGCCTTCTCTACACAGGAATGTTAACAATTGAGATAAAAGGCTCACTTGCTTACCTTTTAGTGTATAACCTCTATTGTCTATTTTAGCTACAACTTCTTCAATCTTTCTAGGCTGGTCAAAAAATCCCTCTGATGCAAACTCTTTTAGCATGTTCTTATTTATTCCTGCCATTCTTTAAATCCTCCAAATGATTCTTGCCAGACTGGCTTACATTCCAACAATTGAGTCCTTCCTTCTTTTGTTCAGCCCGAATCAAAAACCCCCTCTTATCTAAAAGTTGTATTTTATCTGCTATATTTTTTGGAACAACCTCTCTCATCTCAGACAATGTAGCAGCAATTTCCTTTGTTGTAATCTCCCTTACACCTTTAAGCTCAAGGAAATGTATAACAACAAGAGTCTTGTCAGTGTCTTTTTGAGGAGCATATCTCAAAAAGAACTCTCTTGAAGACTCTTTTATTAGCGTCGGCTTTGGCTCATTTTCAGGACTTTTATTTTCAAGATTACTGAGCCTTTTTTCCTGTTCGTCTAATCTCTTGCTTATGTTTTCTAGAAGGTCAATTGCCTTATCCAGCTTTTCTTCTGTCATTTTGTTTCCTCCCCTGTCAATTATGTCCAGAAGGAGGGAAAAGAGCTTTTTAAATCTTTTGGTTCTATTCATAAACTAGCATGAACCCTGCCAAAATAATATTAGTTGTGCTTTCCTCCCTGTGATCTCCTGCTTTCCCCATTCTATCATTTTTATCTCTCACCTATCTTACAATCATATTCGATATTCATAGTAAAAAAACCTTAATACCTATTGGCTTAGGGTAATATCAATAGAAGATTAAGAGGATGATCATAAGATTACTGCCGATATGGTAATATCAATCAATGAATTATGAAAATATCATCATTTTTTTATTCGTGAATTATGAAAATAGTATAAAATCATAGTATAATAAAGTATTTACCAAAATAATATTAGTTGTGCTTTCCTCCCTGTGATCTCCTGCTTTCCCCATTCTATCACCAGTATGCGGACCAAGATCAACAAATCCAGAAAACAAGAGAATCCCACAGAGCCTCGAGCAGAATTTTGGTAATCTTTATAGATTATAGCGAAAGGTTTAAAAATAGGAGTTATATAAGTATATATAATTGGAAAGATAGGAAATGATATGGATGAGATGGAAGAAGTACAGGTAGTAAAAAATATCTTGCACTACCCCCGACTTGATACCGTTTTGATGGTAGAGAAAATGATAAGGAAATATGATGGTGAATATATCAAAAAGCAGTTATGGGTAAAACTGCCCAAGAAAGTAATGTACCAGACATTTCTGCTTATTTTGGACTATCTTTTATACTCTGGAAAGATTTCAATTGATTCAGAGGGAAAACTTGGGTGGATATTTTACCCAGAATCAGTTCAAAATAGAATAAAACATAAAAATTTGTTTTGGGAAAAATGAGGCTTCCATCAAAATTGCAGTTTGTTGATGCGAATTTAAAGAAAGCATTTGAAGAGCTCGCCAATTCAAGTTCGCAGGAAAAGAGCTTATATCGATATCTCGAGAGGGCATTCGCCGATATTGAAAAGAATGCATTTTGTGGAATACAGATACCAAAAAGGCTTATCCCAAAAAGCTATCTTAAAAAGTATAAAATCAAGGACCTTTGGAAGTATAACTTGCCAAATGCATGGCGCCTTTTATACTCAATAGAACATGGTGAAATTTATGTTCTGTCAATACTTCTAGAGTGGATGGATCATAAGGAATATGAGAGAAAGTTTGGGTATTGATTAAATTCCTTTTATAATCAAAAATCTCCTCAGGTCCGTCGGGAGCATTTTTTACAATTCAAAATTCACAGGCTTCCAGAACCTTAAATCATCCAGAGAAATAAATACAGGCATTATTGATTTTGCCTGCTCAACCTCATTATTTGTGCCGTTGGAAGGGTTCATGAAATAAAATATATCACTTTTGTCTCTCAGCAAGTCCTTTTCCAATGCAATGCATTCCCGCTCCCCAAACCCCCTTTCCTCCCAAAAGGCAAACAAGTTATGAGGAACAAGGGGGATATAGCCAAGTTTTGCTATTTCCATTGCTGTGTTATCCGCCTTTTTGATATTCTCCTGCTTTTCCTCTTTTGTTCCAGAATATGGGCCAGCAACATAAACTGCAAGTTTCTTCACGCAAAGGGCATAGACCCCCTCCTGTTTAATGTTTTCAGCATAGCCTGGAAACTGCAGTGACTTGTCAATGGCCTCCTTCAAAGTTTTGGCATCAGGCCAGACATTCTGGACACCCTCATTTATAAGCAGTTTCTCTATGTTGTCGTAATGCCTGCAATACCTGACAGCGGCTTTTAATACCTCGTGATTTATATCCTCAAAATGCAGCCAGTCATTTTCCTTGAATTCAGCATAGTTTTTTTCCCCGTCAGCAGGATCAGGTACTCTTGGGTCAATAATCCTTCTCCCTATTGCCCGCATGTCTGCTAGATGCTCAGGATAAATTTTCTTCAAGAAATATTCTTTTCTATCCACCATTTTTTCCGGCTTGTTCCTTAACTTCCAGTTTAATTCCAGTTCTCGGGTTTGCCTTGTAATTCATGCCGTACTTTTTCCATATCAAATCCTGCATAATCTCCTCACTTTCTCTGAAATTTTTGTCAAGTCTCTGCTGGTAAAGTTCTGGATTTGTGCCTTTTGCCTCAAATCTTGCTTTTTCAGGACCATACAGCTTAAGAGGCAGAATCCATGTTTTGAGGTAAAATCCCTCCCCAAAAATTCTGGCCCCTTTTTCCATGAATCTTTCTAATGAAGAAGGTTCAGGGGAATAAACAAAGGGATAACAGTCAATTCCCGCTTTTACAAGCTTTTTCAGGGAATAAAACTGCTCCTGATGAAGTTCTGGGTTGGCTCCTGTAGCTTCCCAGAAACTTACCGTGCTATTGCCCTTGAACGAGCAAAGCACGCCAAAGTTATTATAGGATGCAATCTGTTCAAGAAGATTATTTTCTAATTCTCCTTTCTGTTCTAAAAAATCAATGAAATGTCCTGTTGACAGGTTTGTATCGCCTTGTACATATACTTCCCTATTCAACTTTCTCTTTTCCAATTCTTGTAAAACATTTAGCCACTGCTCAATTGCAATAGTTGGCTCCCCGCCAGAAGGCCTGAAATTATATATCTTCTGCTTTTTTCTTTCCTCCTCAAAAAAATCAATTATTTCAGTGATAGAAAAGAATCGCGAGTTATTTCCATCTTTTCCATTCTTATTTGTGTCATCAACATAGCACCATGGGCAGTATAGATTGCATGCCTTAAGCTGGTAAATAAATGTATTCTTTAACTCTTTCAAGGGAACATTTTTCAGCTTGGAAAAAGCCCAGTAAGGCATATCAAATTCATCCCGCATTGCACCAAAAACAGCCTCGTTATTATGGAAATCCAAAGGCTCAAGATTCTTTTTTGCCCTCTCTTTGTCATCAAATGCCTTTATATTTATCTTAACCCTGAAAAAATCATTTATTAGAGGTGTTCTCGCCTCTATATCTTTTTGCTGCTCTGTGCCGGAAAAATTGGCAAGCAAGATTTGCAATTCATTCCCTTTTTTGACAACGTTCTTTCTCAAGTTGTAAAGATGCTCAATATAATCCATTTCCCACCCTAGATTTTATCGTAACTTTAGAGTTTCAACACTTTAAAAAGATTTATGTATTCAGAAATAATGATAAGCTTACTTAAACACAATAGAAGCATACCCCACAGCATTGCCATAATCTCCTGTCAAGTCAGCAGAGGTGTAATATTTTAGCAATCTTGCATTCCTGCTTCCAAGCAATCTGCAAATTTCAATTGCCGCAGAAATGCAGGCAGCCCCGCATATAGTCTTGCCAGAACAGTATTCAAGAAATTCTTTTGTTTTGAATTTGGCAATTAGTTCTATTGCCTTGCCATCCATCTTGTAAAGATTTTCCTTTGCATTGCCTGAAAAGGGCAGAAAACCATACGCAGAGCCATAGTGTGTCATATCCCCTGAAGCAATAATGCAGATTTTTCTTTTCAGTTTTTCTGCTGTTTGAACAATCAGCTTTGCAAATTCAGCATAATTTTTATAATCCTGCTGCTGGCAAATTATCGGAACAATTTCAAACTTACCATGCAAAATAAACTGCAGAAAAGGCAACTGCACCTCAATACTGTGTTCTTGCTGATGAGCAAGTTTATCTCCGAGGGTATTACCAACTGAAAATCTTTTCCCTTTTCTTTCTAAAATAAGTGCATCATAAAATTCCCTATCATTCTTAACAACGCCAAGAGGAGTTTCAAAATCTTCAGAACTCAAGGCAAAATTTGACTCTGCATAGCCAGTATGGTTTGTTCCAAGAATTACAAATGTGTCCGCCTTTGCAGATTCTGTAATCGCCTTGTAAGAATGGGCAGCGCACATGCCAGAATAAGCATAGCCGGCATGCGGCGCAACAACACCATAAACATTCTTGCTTTTGGTGTATGCTGCTTTCCCAAGATAATCCCCAATCTGAGTTTGCAATCCCTTTTTATTCGCAGGATAAAAACTTCCTGCAACTGTCGGCTTTCTTGCACTCATTTTATAACCCTTAATTTTGTAACATCCATATCTTTTATTTCTTCTCCATTCCTCACAAAATTAAGAAGCCCGTTAATATCCCTAATTCTCCTCTTTGTTTTTGCAAACGCCTTGCCATCCTTGACAAAAACTTTTTTGTATTTTTTCTTAAATTTCAGCAGGTTTACAATTCTGTTTATTGGCGGGCCTGCAACAATCATCCCAGAAGAAGGTTTCCTGTAAACAGCATACAGTTTTGCCTCCTTCCTCTTAAACTCAATCTCTTTTTCCAGGACATCAAAGCTATTTTTCCGCATCAGGAAAGCAATAAAATCAAAGAACCTTCTCAGTTTTGCCGGAGCAACTTCCTCTTTTGACTTTTCTGCTTTTGCAGAAATAACTGCAAGCAATGCTTTTCTTCTCCTGGCATTCTTAATAATTTCCTCTCCTATATCTTTCTGCTCAAATGATTTTTTTCCAGGCTTCGCAATAAATTCTTTGCATGCATCAATAAACTTCAGGAGAGTTTCTGCAGAAATAGAGGCAGTTGCATTTCTTATTGCATAAGTAGGGTCAACAAGGATAATTGGTGAAACTAGCTTTGCCTCGTTAATTTGCAGCAGGACATCATCAGCATTTTTATAATGCCTTGCCGGATCAATGACAATCTTTTTTCTGTTTTTTAGCATTACCTTCCATTTTACAGCATTCTTGGCGAGGTTCATTAAACTTCCAAAATGCAGGACAAGCAGTTCAAGGGCATATCCAGAAAAACCCTGAATGTGTGATTCTGCCCCATAACAATTCTGCGCATAGCAGAATGCCTTTGCCAGGCGGATCTCATCGGCGATTTTGTCGTTTATATGTTTTGAAGCATAATTCACATGAAAAAAGGACAAATCCGTAACATTTCTTGCCTCCTGAGGTTTTTTAATGGCAAGCACAGGCACAATTTCAAAAAGAACAGGTTTCTTTCCCCCTGCAGAAAAATGGAAATAATCCCTTGAGCCATGAATCTTCTTGTATTTTATTTTCTGCAATTTAAGCGCTTTTTCCAGCATATCGCTTAACTGGCTGTCTCTCTCAGCATACTCTTTATATTGGAACCTCACAAAGATATCTATATCATATCTTTCCTTTTTTATCAGTGTGTTTTTAGCCAAGCTGCCGCCTAGAAACACATCTGCCCTGCAATGAGCTTTTTTTAATCCGGCTTCAATTTTCTTATTCAATCCGGCAGTCAGCTCTTTTATATTCTTCAATTCTTGTTCAGACGGCTTTATTTTTTCAAGCACAGAATAAAAAATCTCTTTTTTCATGCATAGAAAAATTTAGGGAGATATTTAATTCTTTCCCTCTTCATCTAAAGCCTGTGTTTTTGCCCTTTCAACTCCCTTCTTTTTCAGTCCAGAGAGAAATGTTGAAGCCAAATCTATGATATACTTGCCCTCTTCAATTTTGAAAACAAGCGGATTTTTCCTGAACAAGTTTACAAGGTCAATCTCAAACTTGCCGGGCTTGCTTATCCTTATTGACTCAAAATCAAGGATAATCGGCTTTAACTCAGACTCATCAATGCCAAGAATCTCGCGAACATCCTGTTCGATTTCATGCTTGTCCTCTGTTGTCAGTGCAGCAGTTTCCTCTTTAAGCATGTTCAAATCAGTGTCTTTCACAAAGAAGAAAAAATGGCTCCCGCACGGGCAGCCCTGCAGCAGTTCCTTGGATGCAGTAGGATAAATCTTTCCGCAATGGACACACTGATGAGCGATTTTAGCCTCCTTGATGAAATAAATAGAAAATCAAAGCTTATAAATTTTAGCTCAGAAGGTTAGTTTGTTCTTTTTTATTTTCAGGCAAAATCCTTCCACTTTTTCTTCTATTTTCACTTATTGTCAACCATTGAAGGTTTTCTGGACTAAATGCTTTTTTAACTTGTTGGGGATCTGTTAGATTAAAAAAACACAAAGGAATTATATGGTCTATCTCGAAATCTTTAAGATTTTCAGGAAAAGGTTTCAAATGTTCTATTATCTCTCCCCAATTAATTCCATATCTTTTCGAGCTCATTATTTTTCCAGTTTCTGAATATTTAGTCATTGCATGATTTAATGAACGTCTAAGCCTATCAGCAATTGCATACTCTTTGTCTGTTTGTAGCCTTAGTCTTTCTTTTTCTCTTATTCTCGCTCTTACCTCTGGCCTTCTTCCATATTCTTCCCAAAATTTTCTTCTGTCTTCTCTATATTTTGTTACTGCCAAGATCCTATTTCTTTCCCTTACCTCTAGTCTCTGTCTATATAATTTAACACGTCTTCTATTCCGTTCTTTAAATTCTGCTCCTTGCTGATATGATTTAGTATATTCTCTTATTCTTTTATTTATTTCAGACCTCCCGTAATAATGTTTCCTTTGACATATATCATTACAAAATCTTTTAGCTCTCGTTTTTGCATCGAATTTATTACCACAATATTCACAAATTTTCAGAATCATTCTAAGTTATTAAAGAGAAAGAATGATTAATAAATCTTGCTAAAAAAAGAATAAGTTTTCCATTCAGGAATTTTATTTACCTTTCAATAACACCTGTATCCTGCTTGGGTCTTTCTTGATTTCCCTTATTATAGATGCCGGCCCGATTATAGTTATAGCATCCTGCTCGCCTATCAATGCCCTTGCAAACTGCCTTCTCATCCTCATAACAATGGGCATATCTTCAAGTTTTGGAGAGAGAACAGCCAGTTCTATGCCCTTGAAGCCCTTTATGCTGCCAACAAGGGCCATAGTGTCCTCAATAAGCCTTGCCTCTTCCTCCACTTTGAGTTTGCCCTGCAGGATGACAATCTTGTTCTGCAGCACTATCTTCAAAAGTTTCTTTATTCTTCCTACTGTGTCTAGCCTTTCAACTTCGCTATACGGGACAAATTGCAGTGTCAGTGATGAAAATGTTTTTGCCATATTAAATATTGCATGGGTTTATATCTGCTCTTGATGTGATGCTGCAAATCTTTTTGCTCTTCCCAATCTGCATAATGGGCGCGACTGTTGCATATGCGGGAGTTGCAACCAGGTTTACTGAATAAACTTGGTCCTCATTTGTGCCAGGCAGATTATCAATAATCTCAAATTTATATGAAGAGCCTGCAGCAAAGACAATAATCTGCAAGCCAGCCAAATCCATCTCATCGGCGCCTCTTGAGACCATCACGCTTAATGTTTTGTTTACAGAATCATAACAAGTATAACCCCTCTCAGTGTCTATCCTTATCTTTGCATTTATACAGGATTGGCTTGCTTCAGTTATCTTTTCCTGCAGCATTGGCATCAACATCCCCCATATCACGCCAACAGCAGCTACAGTTATCAATATAAGCAAGACCGTGGCAACTAATGCCGATACACCATTTTTGCTTTTTTCTAATCTTGCCATTTCAACCCTTCTTCTTTTTCGCAAGCCTAAACAGGCTTTCATAAAATTCTTCTATGTTCTTGCCAAACTTGGCGGATATTCCAACAACCTCATATTGCGGGAAGGCAGCCTCTATCCTCTTGATATCTGCCTTATGCAAGTCAATCTTGTTCGCGACTATCAGCACAGGAATCTTCCGGGCTGCAAGATTGCCTATTATAGTTATATTCACCTGAGAGTATGGATTTATTGTTGCGTCAAGCACGATAACGACGCAGTCCATGTCATCAAGCCATCTTATCGCTTCTATAACGCCTTGTGTCGCCTCTTTTGCCCTCTTTTTTGCGTCATTCTTTTTCATTCCGAATTTCAAGAAATCTTCATAGTCTATCTTGGTGGCTATGCCCGGTGTGTCAATGAGTTTGAATGTCAGTTCCCTGCCTTTGAATTTTAAGTCAACTTTTTCCTTAATCTGGACTTCTCTTGTCTCATGGGGGATTTTTGAAACACTTCCCAGTTCCTCACCTGTCCAGTCCTTGCATATCTTATTGGCTAAAGTTGTCTTGCCGCCATTTGGCGGGCCGTACAAGCCAAGCTTTATATGTCTCTTCTTCTTAAACAAATTTAGAAATATCCTCTTGAAAAAATCCGGGATAACTATTATAGGCATTTTCTATAAATCCTTTTTGACATTCACCAATTTTTTATTTTAATTTGTGGGGCGGCTGTTTATTAAACCTTTCGGTGTTTGAACAATATTGGAAACTTAAATAATCTTGATTTTAATTTTACCTCAGGCATTCCAGTTTTGCCGCCTTTTATCTTCTTGAAAACATAATCTATTTGTTCAATGCTCCATCCTGCCTGTTTCAGCCTGCCCTTTGCATCTTTTTCAGCCCCGCCTTTTCTTAGAGCATTGCCAAAAAAAGAAATCAGGTTGTGCAGGTCTTGTTGGTTCTTGAACAGATACTTCTCATACCTTGTTTTGTACCATTTTTGCAGCAGTGAGTAAATTGCAATCATTAGGGCTATCACAATAACAAGAAGGAATACAGCAATTCCAACCGGCTTGCAGTCTACCCTGCAATCTCTCCAGTTTTCTCCCAGCTTTTTTTCGCAGATTCTGTTGCTGTTGCATACAACCTCCTCTTTGATTTCAAGGTCTGATAAGTAGGGGGATGCAAACACAACAAGATTGCTTAAGTCAACTCTGCCAGCCAAGGCAAAAGAAACTACTTGGTCTGCCCCTATACTATTGAAGACAAAGCCAATGCTGCCTGCGGCATCTCTCTGCCCATATTCAGATGCAAATACAGCAGTTTCGTAAGGGGCAAGAATAATAACGTAATACTCATTTAAAGAGGCAAGTGGTTTGATTCTAAGGGTGATTAGTGTGGCTATGTCCTTTTCCTTGTCATTTTCATCACTGGCACTCACAATTCTGGAGGTTGCTGTCATTGCGATATTCTTGTATTGCCAGGACCATATAGCGTTTCTTGTCTCCTCTGCAAAATTAACATCATACACGCCGCCATTCAAGCTTTCAATCAATTCCGGCTTTATGGAGTTTATATCCACAGCAACAGGCATTTCTGCTGCAAATTCTGAATCATACACTGATTTTGCCAGTATGAAACCCTGCACTTTTGAAATTAAGTCAATATACTCTGTATCCGCTGCTGCAAATTTGAACTGGTTTTCATAGCCAGTCAGCAAGGCGTCATTCTCAGAAATGCCTAATTGTTTTTCAAGTAACAGCCTGTACCAGCCGGCCCCCATAACTTCTCCTTTCAACGCTTCCAGCAATATTCTTTTTTCTTTTAGCGTTGTATTCAAAATCTCCTTGGGTGAACCAACCATTATTTCAGAACTTTTGCTTCCTTTTAGGCCCTGAGAATCAGTTACTTTTACAATCACCTTAAAATTGCCTATTTTTTTATACGTATGGTTAATAGAACCTGCAGTGCTTGTTTCACTGGCACCATCTCCAAAAATCCATTCGTAACCCACAAGGGAATTATTTTTTGGGGAATACGCTTCAACAAAGAAATTAACAGTTGTTCCAGCACCTGTATTTAATGCAATCAGGTTCTTGATGGCAGGAACCCTCTCGATTGAAACCTTCTCTTCACCTATTTTCTTGCTACCTATAAAGAGCCCAAAAAGCTGTTCGCCGTACTCATCTGCAGAGAAATTCGCAGCGCTTAAATCAAGTTTTGTCAGATTCATATCCACCATAGCAGGCTTTCTTGCCAGCCCAAAGATATTCTGCTCTGTTGTGCATAACCCCTGGGCGCAATAGCTTAGCTTGAAATCTTTAAAGGCAATCCCATTTGAAGAGATTATTTTAATGGGGACTATGCATCCGCCAACGCAATCGTTTGCATATCTTTTTTCTATGTATTTTTTTATCAATTCGCTTGCGCTTGCGGCCCCTAATCTAGAAAATTCCTGCTCATTGAATTTTATTGTTTCGTTTACAGGGGCGATTCCAGTTCCTTGGACTAGCAGGGAAAAATCTGCGCTTGCGTTTTTTGTTGCGCTAGGCAAGCCACTGTAGCCACACGCTGGTGCGGAATCCTCAGCCTTTATTGTATATGCACCATCCAAAAAATCATCCCTGATGCATGCATAATATTCCTGCGTGCCGCTGAAAACATTAAAATCAACCAGGCAGCTTTCCTCAATATAGGAGGTTGTATTTGGCTCAGGCATGTCGCATTCTGCCTGATTGCCATTTTTATTGTCATAAATAAAAGCAGCTAAATCCCCCCCTCCCTTATTCTTCCTGACCAGCGCTGAAAGTTTAAATCTTGAGGAGGCAGGAAGGAAAATCTTTTGGCAATAGGGGGAAGTTGTTATGTCCAAATCAAGACTTGCCGCAGTGTTATCATAGCAGCTGCTGGGCTTCAAGCTTCCGCAAAGTTCTCCTGCTCCTGTATGCATCCAGTCGATGATGCCATCTGAAAGCAGGTCAATTTGTAAAGGGCTTGAGCCGCACGATACAGCCCCCCCGCTTCCTTGCATGCTGAATTCTACGGCATCTGATTTGATTTCAATCTGCTTGCCTATTATCATTCCTCCGAGGATAGTGTCTCCAGAGCCGAGAATCTTCTGCTTCATGCTGCTGCCAGAAGTTTCATAATACTCTTTGCAATCCACTGGATTGCAATAGAAATCTTTCTCTGCCTGCAAGCCATTTTTCTCCAAAAATTCCATTAAGGTGATATTTTTCCCAAGTGCTGCGGCGATATTGTCCGCGGGCTCATTGGACAGGCTCAGATTGACCAAGCCTTCAATAGCACCGCCAATACCGTAAATTGTCCTGGTTAATGCCATGCTGCTGTCTAACACCTCTGCTTTGGCAGCTGAGAAAATCATTAAATTAAAGACAAAAATCAAAAAAATACCCAAACCTAACTTGTTCATTTTTCCTCTTTGGTTTAACAAGTATACAATAATTTATAAACTTTTTCCAGAAAACAAAACTTCCATTCTATAATTTTTTCTTGGATATTGTGAACATATAATATATTATGATTATTGTTGCAGCAGAAATTAGGTTTGCAATACTGAAGAAAGGCAACCTTGAGATTGCTGTACCGCATCTTATTTCTTTATAGCCAGAGCTGCATTGCTGCTGGGCTGTTTCATTTGTTTGCATTTCTATTGGCAGGATTGCAGCAGTCCAATTCATGTTTTGTACACCTGCGATACAGCCACTTAATGAAAAGGATTTCATGCAGGTTATGAAAGGAACATTCCCCGGGATGATTTTTAATACTTCATAATTAAACCTGCAGTCCCCGGAAGGATTCCCAGCCGGCCCCCATAGGCATTTACAGCTTGAAGAATTAATTAAGTAATTTCCAAAAGTCCTGCCGCAGATATCTGTGCCAAGCCCTTTCCCAATTGGTTTGCCTAAACCGAGCGAATCTGCGTTGCATGCACTTTCGCCTTTATAATCAGAACATGAAGACATCCCAGCAGGATCCACACATGAGCCATTAAGCCATGCACACCCATATTGCTCGCATTCAACAGAAGAATTATAACTTCCGCAATCGCTGGGCCTCTCTGTGCATGCTGCTCCTACAGCTGGGCAATAAAAGCCCCTTGGGCAGCAGTCATCTGCAGTCAATGCCTGCTTATCTGGGCCTTCGCAATTTTTTATCATGGTGTCATAATATGTTGTTTCATTAGCGCAGAAATAGTGCTTGCTTACTACAGAACAGCTATCTAACGGCACAAATTCAAAAGTGCCATCAAGCGGAACCTGGCAGCCGCTTATATAGAAGGTAGTTTCAACTGATGAAGTCGGCTCAGAATCGTCAACAGTTAATTTTACAAGGTGCTCTCCAGATGTTGAGAAGAGCTTTGTGAAATAGGCTCCTTCAATCCCTTTTGCAGAATAAGGATAACTGCCATCATCAAATTCCCATTTGAATATCAACTGGTTAAATGGCGTGATATCATCAATGCTTAAAGTTGCATTGAATGTGACGAGCATGCCAGAAAATTTCTGGGAATATGCAGGCTGGGATATTATCGCGAGAGGAGGATCATCTGCGGAAGAATTTATCATGATGCCTATTTTTGTTTCAGCTGTTTTGCCTCTTGAATTTTGAACAGTCAGCGTTACAAATTTCGGTCCGCCTGAAGAAAAGGCATGTGTTGTGTTTGCAAAATTGCTTGTATAGCCATCGCCAAAATCCCATCTTGTGCTTGTTATTAAATCATCAGCATCATAACTGCCAGAAACAAAATTTATTACCTCGCCAAGATTGAAAATGCTTCCTTCAGGCGGCTGCGAGATTGCTGCAACAGGTGGCGTGTCATCTTCTGTGAGGCTGACACTTAACAGTTCTGATTCCAAATATACAGAGGGTGTTATGCTCATAAATGATTTAAACTTGTTGCCGTCACTTGCTCCATCCTGGCATAACTTTACTTTCCATAATAGAGATGCCTTGCCACTTTGGGAATAGCTGCTGTAATAATCTTCGTAACATTTTACCAATCCTTCTTCCCATAAAGTAAAATTAACAAGCATGCCTTCAGCATTAGTTGTTTCTGCCACAAGCATTATATAATCATTGACCTGTGTCTGGTTAATCTTGACGCCTGCCAAATCGGTCCAATACACTGCTGTAACAGAAGGGCATGAAGCAACACAGTTGCTATTGAGAACATAATCACTTGCAGAATTGCAGCATGCCTGGGTGCCGTCACAGCTTCTTCCATTGCCTGTTCCTGCATAAAACTCATTTGTATCATCGCCGCAGCACTGTCCCTGCAAGCCAGGCTCAAATGGGATTGCCCATCTTCCAGTTCCAACCTTGCATTGGCAGTCAGCAGAATCAGAATCCCAATTTACATTATAGGCATTTGTAGGGCCTTGATTTGTTACCCCGCCAGCTTCACAATTTGACTGGGCATAACAATACACATCCCCTTCCTGCCCGCATTGCACGCCATTCGCAGCATTGCAGCTTGCAGTGTTGCTGCTTGACACTTGCCCTGAATCGCATGCATAGCCTCCAGAACCAGCATTATACATGCAATATGCCCTTGTCCAATATGCTACACTGCTATCTGCTTTAACTAGCAATGAAGAGAGGATAATTAGTAACACAATAAATAGCCCAACAAACAGAAAATTAAATATTTTAACCGCTTTTCTCATTTATTTTTCCCTCTTTTTTGCTTAATTCTGAATGCAAAGGAATTATTTAAACCTTTTTCTGCGGTTAATCCCCGTATAAAGATAAACCGAGGATTCATCCCCATTTAACAGCTACATCGTCTGTTCTTTCTGCTGGATTAATGTTTGCTTTTTCCGGCTCTATGCTGCATTTTGCCTCAAACATCTTCAAGCCGAGATAGGCAATCATGCCGGCATTGTCTACAAGAAATTCATTTGGCGGGCAGAAAAATTCTGCATTCCTCTCATTGCACATAATTCTTGCCATTTCCTGCAGTCTTGAATTGCATGCAACACCCCCTCCAAGCAAAAGCTCATCCTTGTTCAAATGCGCCAATGCCCTTTCTGCAGCTTCTATAACCATTGCAAACGCTGTTTCCTGCAGTGAAAAAGCCAAATCTTCAATTTTTATGCCCCTGTCATATTTCTGCTCTAAATTTGTAAGCAAGCCTGAGAAAGCAACATCCATTCCTTTTATTGAGTATGGCAACTCAACATACTTTCCATGTTTGGCAAGTTCTGAGATTTTAGGGCCTCCTGGGAAACCTATGCCGCAATGTCTTGCAAAAGAGTCAATAAAATTCCCTATCCCTATGTCAAGAGTTTCTCCAAAAATCCTGTACTTCCCGCCAGCATAAGATATAATCTGTGTATTGGCTCCCGATGCGTACAGCAAAACAGGATTTTTGCATCCTGTCAGCTTTCCAATCTCCAAATGGGCAATACAGTGGTTCACAGGCACAATCTTTCTGCTTAATTTTAATGCAAGTTCTTTTGTGAATTTCAGCCCTTCAAGCAGGCAGGGAGCAAGCCCTGGCCCATGTGAAAATGCAATTGCATCTATTTCTCCAAGCCTAATGCCAGACTTGTCAAGCGCATCTTGCAAGACTTTTCCCTTCACAGCAGCATGATGTTTTGCTGCCTCAACAGGAACTATGCCCCCCTTCTCTGTTGTGTAGGAATCTTTGCAGTTTGCAATTATCTCTATTTTCCCATTTTCCTTTTTGGCTATCCCTATGCCAAAGGTGTGCGCTGTAGATTCTACCCCAAGGATTATCATAGCTATCTCAGGAATAAAATATTTTTAAATATATATCCCTGATAAAATTAGGAAAACCTTTTAAATTGAAAAATCCTATTCTATATGCAGACTAGGCCGGCACGCTAGCCCTGTGCTGTTTGTCCGCGGGCTTTAAACAGGCTGTAAAGGGAGATGTGAGATGCTTTTCGTGCAGTCTTGCTGTCAACTGCGACGCCTTGTCCTGCTCGATCTGGCCGTAACGAATAGTTGAGGTTCGGAAGAAAGCAGACTTAAGCTATGGTTAAGATGCTTGCAGCCAACAAAGCTGAGAAGATAGCAGGGTTAAACTGCTTGAGAAATATCAAGCTGCTCCCCGAGTCTGCACTTTAAAACTCAGCAAGATAAATTTTAAATAGTTCTTTTTCTTATTGTCTATGTTGGAGAGGAAAAAAGAGGCAACATGAAGAAAAATGCACAATTTTATATTATTGTAAGTGCAATAATAATCATGGTTGTCACTGGCTTAATAACAATACTAAATTATGTTGTTGTAAGGCCAGAGCCGATACAGTTCTATGATTTGTCCAAACAGCTTGAGAGGGAAGCAACAAAAGTGATAGATTATGGCGTTTATACTGGGGGGGATATCCCCGCGCATATAGAGGATTTTATCACGAATTTCCTGAAATATGCGCATGAAAAAGATCCTGAGATCGGCTTGATATATATTTATGGAAATGCCACTTCGCTTATTGTTGCAAATTATGGCAAAGATGATGCAGGCGTGGTTACAGAATTAAACAAGACAGTGCTGTATGGCTCTGAGGCAGAGTCAATAAGCCAGATAAGGATGGATATTGCAGGGCAGCAGGTTGGCAAGAAGATTATAGAGGAAAAAGGCATTTTCGGCAACATAAAAACAGTGCTTGGGCCAAGCAAGCTTGTAAGGGTGAACATTTCAAACAAGATTTATGATTTTGATTTAAAAGGCCAGCAGTACTTTTTTGCCATAGTAAAAAGTGAGAGTGAAGGGGAAACTTATTATAGCCTGATTGAATAGGGACGAATAAAAAACAGCGCATATGAAAAACACAAAAAAAGGGGTAACTGAGCTGATTGCATATGTCCTGCTTATAAGCCTAGCGATAGCTTTAAGCATCCTTGTTTATAATTGGCTTAGATTTTATGTATTGCCCCATGAACCCAAAGCATGCCCTGATGGCGTTAGCTTGATAATTCAGGAATACTCCTGCGTCTCTGGAAACATAAATATAACTGTGAGGAATAAAGGGCTTTTCAAGATTGACGGCTATCTCATAAAAATAAACAACAAAGTGGACCACGCAGGCAAGCCAGAGGGCTTGCCCGTGTATTTGCTTGCATCTGTTTCTTTACCTAGTCCCTTGAACCCAAGTGAGATGCATTCTGGCGATTATCCCTATAAGGACCTTTACGGAAGGGTAGTGGAGATAGAAATAGAGCCATTCAGGAAGCAGGAAAATAAAATTGTTTATTGTGACAAATCAGCAGCCAGGCAGATAGTGCGTTCAGTTGATTGTTCATAGCAAGATTTAAAATTATAAGTGACATGATTCCTTAAGCAAATGCAACACAAAAAAGGGGTTACTCCGATTGTAGCAACAGTATTGCTGATAGGCATAACAATTACATTGGCAATAATAATCTTTGCGTGGGCGAGGGGATTTATTGCAGAGCAAATAGAGAAATTTGGGAAATCTGCAGAACAGGTTTGCGAAGAGTTGAGTTATGATGCTGATGTTGTGCCAGCAGGCGCTAATCTTTATGATTTTTACATAACCAACAGGGGCAATATCCCCATCTATGCCATTGACATAAAACAGATAGGCCCTGGCAAATCACAGGTAGACAGGAGAACAATAACCATAGCAGAGGGCCAGTCATTGAAAGAAACCCTGACTTTAGAGAGGGCAAGTTATGATACTATAATGATTATGCCAGTAATCCTTGGAAATGCGCGGGGAACAGCAAATAAAAAAGCCTATGCCTGCCCCCAACAATACAGCAAGCAGATTGAACTGCCCTTATAGGAAAGTTTTTAAGGTTAAATTACAAGACCTTATTATAGTAATATAAATAAGAGTGCAAAAAGGAGGTAAGAATAAAGATGCGCTTGAATAATAGAAAGGCAGTTTCTGCATTAGTCGCTACAGTGCTGCTTATCCTTATAACTGTTGCAGCAGTTGGGATAATTTGGGGCGCAATCATGCCCATGCTCAACAGAGCTATGGAAATGGGGCAGGCATGTTTGAACGCAAGGCTGACAATTGACACAACTTCTGGCTATACATGTTATAAATCAACAACAACAGAAGCAATGATTATGGTTGGCAGAGGGGCAGAGGAATTTGATTTGGCTGGGATGAACATAATGGTAAGCGGCGGCGGGCAATCCAAAACATTCCTGATTAAGAACGGAACAGCTGTTCAGGCTGATGGCATAAATATAGGGGTAAAAATGGTTGACGGCAAAACAACAATGGATATACCAAAGCCAAATGAAGAAAGAACATACATCTTGTTCATCGGGACTAATTTGAGCAGCGTAGAAGAAGTCAAAGTTGCTCCGCTTGCGAAAGTCGGCAACACAGAGAGGACTTGTGATATCTCCTCAAAAGTGCCATTGACAACTTGCGTTTAGGAAATTTTGTTTATTTTTTTATTTTAGATATCTTTTATTTTTGCTTGATTGAAAATGCAAAAAAATGCACAAGTCTGGATTGAGTCTGTCCTTTACACACTTATTGGTCTGGCGATAATTGGCTTGCTTCTGGCTGTGATGAGGCCGAAAATAGCACAGACACAGGACCAATTTATAATACAGCAAACTATCCGCGCATTAAACGAGATAGACAATAAAATTCTGGAAATAAAACAGGCAACAGGCAACAGGCGCATAATAGAATTTCAGCTTTCCAAAGGTGAACTAACAATACTTGCGTCTGACGACAGGATAGAGTGGAAACTTCCAGGAAGCAGCTATATGTATTCTGAGCCCGGCTTTACAGCATCGGTTAATAATATCAAGGTCTTAACAGATAAGATTGCCGACAAGTATGATATCACTTTGATTCTGGATTATAAAAACAAAAATGATTTGCTTATAGATTCTACGCAAACTTCAAGAACATTGCAGCCGGCAAAAACACCTTACTCATTGACAGTTGAGAATGCAGGGCAGGATGCGCAAAGTAAGCTGATAAAGGTTGATTTCTCTGTTCAGTAAAAAAGCAAGGAAAACAAGATTTAAAAATTAAAATCCATTAAGAGATCTGTGCCCGGATGGCACAATGGCAATGCGCAAGGTTGCTAAAAGCCTTTCTTAACAAGAAAGCCTTGGGAAAGAAACTACAAACACCTTGTTTCCGCAAGGATATGCAGGTTCGATTCCTGCTCCGGGCGTTTCAAATCCAGATTTTAGAAATCTTTTTAAATGGGGATTATCCAATAAGTCTATGGTATACAGAAAAGAGGATCAGACACAGAAACTGGCCGATTATATAAAGAAGAATCTGAGCAGGGGAAAGGGTTACACTGTTGAATCCTTGAAATGGGCTCTTATAAGCCAAGGGCATTCAAGAACCGCAGTTGAAAATGCAGTTGAACTTGCCAACAAGCAGCTTGCTGCAATGGCTCCTAAGTTGCCGCCAGTCAAGGAAGAAAAGATTGAGTTTGTAGAAGAGCCTGTTGAAGAAAAGAAGGGCTTCTTTAAGAGATTGCTTGGAATTTTCAAAAGATAAAAGGCAAGTTTTATTTTGGACTCAGTAATTTCTCTGCCAGTTTAATCATCTCTCTCTTTAAACCAATAAACACTCCACCTTCTTTGCCTTGAACATAGCTTGATTCCCCTGGTTTTATTATCTCATTTAGCTCCTCTAATTCTATATCAATATGAGTAATTCTTGCATTACTCTTGCCTTTTTCATGCAGATACACCTTTGCCTTGCCTAACAGCTTTTTGCCTTCACCTGGACCTGACATAAAGATTAGAGGCAGAAAAGGTATTTAAAATTTCACAATTTATAATTTAATGTGCGGGGGGCTGTGGTATAGCCTGGTAGCATATCGCCTTCGGGAGGCGATGACCTGCGTTCGAATCGCAGCAGCCCCATTTTAGGTTAGATTTAAAAATCCCTATAATCTTGGAGAATTCATAGCGCGGTGGAGCAGCCTGGTTAGCTCGCGAGGCCCATAAAATTAAGGTTTCCTTAATTTATAAGAAATCTTGATTTCGGATACCTCGAGGTCGCATGGTTCAAATCCTGCCCGCGCTACTCTTCATCATTCTATAAAGGTAACAATAAAAAAGCTTTTAAATAACAAATGGTTTTAATTCCTATGGGAGAGTTAGATTTGGAATTGATTAATCTTGAAGGGTTGATTAAAAAATTGAATTCTTCGTTGGCGGACCATGATGAAGTTATAGAATCAGAGACAAAGGACTTACTTATCCCAAGAGACGCCAAACAAACACTTAGAAAAGGAAGGTATAATCTGATTCAGAATGGTTTTGGAGGCACTCTTCTTGACGCCCTAGCTAGTTCATGGTCTGAAATCAACATTGGGAGCATTTCTTATGAAGGAGATATAGTTGAGGACAGCGCAGCTTACGGCGGAGCATACGAGACAGTAAGGCTAAGAATAGACGGGCCTATTAAATTGAAAAAAGGAGATGTATTGCCTGCTTGTGAAATAAGATTATTTGCTGAGATAGATGACACGATGCATGGAAAGCTGTATATAGAAAGAGAGGATTATATCCCTAAATTTTTGTATAAAAAAAGAACAGACTTATCAATAATCCTGCCTACAGAATGGTTCTTGTAGTAGTTTGAAATCTTGATTTAAACTAAATGTTTAAAAATTTGTTTTTTCTTTAACTAAAATGTTAATTCTTGGAATTGACGATGCAGGCAGAGGCCCTATCATAGGCCCGATGGTTCTGGCAGGGGTTTTAATTGAAAAAAAGGATGAGGCCCATTTAAGAAAGATTGGGGTCAAGGATTCCAAGAAAGTAACCCCAAAGAGAAGGGAAATTCTTGCTGTTGAAATAAAAAAAATTGCAAAGGATTATCATGCTTCTATCACCCTCCCCCTAGAAATTGACAGCAGGGCTTTGAATGGATTGAACTTGAATAATATCGAGGCAATTAAATCTGCGGAGATAATAAACAAACTGAACAAGAGCCAGGAAAGAATTGAAGTTGTTATTGACTGCCCTTCCCCCAATATCCCAAAATGGCGTGAATATATACTAAAGCATATCCATGAGCCGGATAACCTCATTTTTAAGGTTGAGCATAAGGCAGATGTTAATCATATTGCATGTTCTGCAGCATCAATCATCGCAAAGGTTACAAGGGACTCTGAAATTGAGGAAATAAAAAAGCGGATTGGTGTTGATTTTGGTTCTGGCTATCCTTCTGACCCTGTAACAATAAGCTTTTTGCAAAAACATGGCAAGAAATATAAAAAAGAGGGCATTATCAGAGAGACATGGCAAACATGGCAGAATTTTAAAGGCAAAAAAGAGCAGAAGAACTTAAAAGATTTTTAATCTTATTTCTTTCTTTTACCTGATTTGGCTAATTTCAACAATTTCCTTACTTTTGCTTCCTTACCTTTGTTGCTTGGCTTCCTGCATTGTTTTTTGCAGACTCTTTTCACGCTTTTTTTAGAATAAGGCTTCTTTTTCACTTTCCCTGTTTTCAGCGCCATTTTAAAAATAAAAAGCCGATAAACGGACTCGGTGATAGAGTGCCTCAACCAATTATTACCGAATCAATCTTAACCTATCGGTTTGGTTTAAAGGTGATCTCTACCGTGCCATAAAGAAGCTTAATAGGTGCAAGTTTCGTGCAATGAGTTATAGTCCGACCATCACATTAATAGCTGAACACCCAGCAGAGGCTGTTATGGACGCATCCTTTTCAGGACAACCAAAATGTCCTATCGGCTTTACTTTCTAAGGGGGTGCCCCTATTTATAGTTTTCCGACTACTCCGGAGGTATAAAAATAAACAGGGCAAGTTTAATGATAATGGCAACAGCTAAATATTCTTATGCATACAAAATTCCGACGGAAAATTTAAAAATGTCTATTGTCAAAGGTTAACATGCCATCCATAAAAAAGCTGGTGATTCATGGCTTTAAGTCATTTGCCAAGCCGACAGAAATCATGTTTGACAAGACTATGAACACTATTGTTGGCCCCAATGGCTCTGGCAAGAGCAATGTTTCTGATGCTATCTGTTTTGTCTTGGGCAGATTAAGCATAAAATCTATCCGCGCAGAAAAGGCAGCCAATCTAATATATAATGGAGGCAAGGAAAACCGGCCTGCAGAAGAGGCAAAAGTAGACATGATATTTGACAATTCTGACAAGATTTTTCCTGGGAATGAAGAGGTAAAAATAACAAGAATTGTCAGAAGAGACGGGCAGAGCATTTATAAAATAGACAGCAAGACAAAAACAAGACAGGAAGTTCTGGACTTGCTTGCTCAGGCGGGCATAGACCCTTATGGCTTTAACATTATCCTGCAGGGGGAGATTTCAAGGTTTGTCGAGATGAGAAATGATGAAAGAAGGGGGATAGTGGAGGATATAGCTGGAATAGGTATATACGAGGCAAGAAAAGAAAAATCCTTGCATGAACTGGAAAGAACAGACGATAGGTTGAAAGAGGTTAACACTGTATTAAGAGAAAGAACTGCTTATTTAAGGAATTTGGAAGAAGAAAGGCAGCAGGCGCTAAAATTCAAGAAACTGGAGGAAACAGTGGCTAGATGCAAGGCGTCAATCATCAAAAAGAAAATTGACGAGAAGGCAAGGGAAAAGGATAGGGTTGAAGATGATATAGCAAAAGAAACAGGGGGTGCAGATAAAATTGAAAGCAATATCATCAAGGTTGAAGAGGAGATTAAAAAAATAAAAATCAGGATTGAGGATATAAACAGCAGGGTGCAGAAATCTGCAGGAATCGAGCAAACCTCCTTAACAGCCAGCATAACCGAACTGAAGGCAGAGATTGCCGGATTAAGCGTGAAAAAGGAGAACTACCAGAACCAGGTTGAGTCCATAGCAAGAAGAAAAGACGAGCTTGAAAAGAATATCTCCCGCTTGCAGAATGAAATAGAAGAGATGAGAAAAAGCAAGGGCAAATCCGTAAAGCAAGAAGTGGAAAACAAGAAAAAAACACTCGAGGATTTTAACGAAAGGAAAGCTAAATTTTACTCCTTGAAATCCGCATTAAGCGTGCTGAATGAACGCTTTAATGACAAGAAGAATGAACTGCAGAAAATTGAACAGGAATATGAATTTACATTCAAGAGAATTGAGGAAACTGAATCTTTATTAAAATTTAAGGACAGCCTGGAAAAAAATAAGGATTTGCTTGCTGTTTTGAAAAAGGAAGTTAAACAAAACAGGGAAAAACAGCAGGAAGCTGAAAAAGAAATTATCGAGGCTGAAAAAGAAACGGCAGCTTGCTCAAGGCAGATTTTTGAAATTGAAAAAATCAAGAAACAGGTTTCTGAACTGGATATTTGCCCTCTATGCAAGACAAAAATAACATCAGAGCACATACATGATATTGAAAAAGAGGCAGATGATAAAATTGCCATAATCAAAGAGATAATTGAGAACATGTCAAGGCAGAAAGGCAGGGCATGGGACTCAAAGGAGGATTCTATTATAATCCTCAAAGAAAAAGGGGAGGAGATTAATGAAAGGGAGAAGGATATAGTGAGGCTGGAGAGAATAGAAGAAAAGAAACAGCAGCTCAAAAAGCTTGATGAAGGCAAAAAGAAAATTTCAGATGAAATAGATGACTTAGAAAACAGGAAGAATCAGGCTCAAAAATCCATTTCAGAGTTTGAGGATATAGAGCAGAAATATGAACTGTTAAAGCTGGAAGTGGATGAGCTTAAAAGGCATGAAGAGATTGACGTTGGCACAGAAATAACATACAAGCTTCGCGAGTTGGAAAAGGTGAAGATTATCATAAGGCAGATTTCTATGCAGGGAAGCGAATTAGAAAATGAGATACAGGAGATAGGCAAGGAGCTTAGTGGAAAGCAGAAGGAAGCCCGGGAAAAGGAAAAGCAGGAACTGGAGATACAAGCAAGATACAAAAAACTGTTTGAAGAGAAAGGCAATCTGCAGGACAAAATCAGGCTTTTTGAATCTGACATGCTGAAAAAACAGAATGATGCCAGAATTCTTGAAGGGCAGCTTAATAATTTCAAGATTAAAAAGGCAGAAATAAACGCTCAGATAGAATCATTGGAGATGGAATACAAGGAATTTGGAACTCTTGAGGTAATCAAGGCTTCAGTTGAAGAACTGCAAAATAGGCTGGAAAATTCACAAAAGCTGCTTGATGTTATTGGCAGCGTTAACCTCAAAGCTCTGGAGATTTATGATAACATCAAAAGGGATTATGATTCAATTGCATTAAAAGTTGAGCAGCTTGAAAAGGAAAAGCAGGAGATTCTCAGGATAATTGAAGAGATTGACAAGAAAAAGAAAAACAGCTTCATGAAAACTTTGAATGCTATTAACCAGTTGTTTTCTGATAATTTTTCCAGGCTGAGCACAAAGGGGCAGGCGTGGCTTGAGCTTGAGAATACAGAGGATGCTTTTTCAGGTGGCTTGGACATAATTGTCAGGATTGCAAAGGGCAAATATATGGATATAAGCAGTTTGTCAGGAGGCGAGCAAGTGCTGGTGGCTTTGTCGCTTATATTTGCAATACAGGAATATAAGCCATACTGCTTCTATATCTTTGACGAGATTGATGCCGCGCTTGACAAGAGGAATTCCGAGAGACTGGCTGGCTTGCTTACTGCCTACACGAAAAAATCACAATGCATCATTGTCACGCATAATGATTCCATAATCTCCAATTCAGCAACCCTATATGGGGTGAGCATGCAGGATGGGGTGAGCAAGATTGTGAGCTTGAAGGTGTAATTTTTAAGAGAAAAAAGAGAAGCGAAAGGTTTAAATATTATAGATTATAATGATTTATAATAAATCATAACAAAAATTAAAATGGTGCAGAATATAATAAATATAGAAGAAAAAGAAGACAGAGTATTGAATATAGTCAAAGCTAAGTTTGGCTTGAAAAACAAAAGTGAAGCAGTCGCCTTAATCGCAAAAGTATATGAAGAAAGCTTTCTTGAGCCTGAATTAAGACCTGGATACCTCCAAAAACTGGAAAAGATAAGAAAAGGCAGATATATCAAGTTTAATTCTGTTGATGAATTAAGAAAAGCAACAAGTTAAAAGAGGCAACATGTACAACTTTATTGTAAGTGAACACTTTCACGATATACTAAAAAAGCTCTCTAAAAAAGACAAAAATCTGCATAAACAGATTTTAAAGAAAATTGATGAAATTATAAACTGCTATGATGTGGGGCATTATAAGAATTTGAGATATAATATGAAGGATTCAAAGAGCGTTCATATAGGGCATTTTGTTCTTGTTTTCCAGTTTGATAAGAAAACAAAGACAATAAACTTTGATGATTTTGACCATCACGATAAAGTTTACAAAAGGTAAGCAAGAGATAGGATTAGTAGAATAGTAGGATTATGAGTTTGAAGATTTAATTCTTCAAGGATTATTTCTTAACAACTCCAAAAGTTTCTGGTTTTCTGAATAATAAACCCATCTATACCATGGACCTACTCTTGATATTTCTTTATTAGTAGTAGTTGTAATCAAATGCTGAAACTCTAAGAAAGGTATTGCTTCTTTGAAGAGTCTTGACTTTTCTGTGCCTTTTATTAAAAGTTCTACAATCGGATTTTTTCTTCTAAGATGTGCATTATTTTGGAAGTCCTTTAAAGAAAATATTTGCTCATCTGTTAGTTTTCTTGCATCAACTATTTTATCTACTTCAAAATAACCAATAGCAAAAACATCCCAATCTTCTTTTTTATTATCAATATCTAGGGTTGAGTAAAATAAAATGTAAACCCTATTATTTTTTACATTAGTTTTGTATAATATACTATCTCCAAATCCTCTTCTAATGTGCCCATAGGTACAAGTCTTAAATTCTGGGTCATAGTGGCAAGGATAATCTAAAGATTCATTTATACATGTGTTATTTAAATCCTTAAATGTAAATTTTATTCTTTGGTCTTCGGTTTCTTCAATAGGAATATAACAAAAAGTCCTATCTTTTGAATTAAAAAAACCCCTGCCTGTTGGAGAAGTTCCCATTGCACCAACATTCAAGCCAATAATAATAGGTTTAGCCATATCAAGTCACCTTGAAATCAACCCGAATCCTGAACTTGTAAGGCGCAATCTCCCCAGCTTTTTTGACTCTGATAATTTTAATTTTCTTCCTGCATTTTTTTGCCGCAATTCCTATTGCCTTGATTTTTCCTTCAATGTCCTGCTGCTTTGCAAAATCATAATAAAAGATTTTTGTGCCTTTCTTTGAAACTGCAAATGCCTCTTTCAGAAATGTGTCCTTTAACTGGGGCCTTGGCATGACAATAAAGTCAAATTTATCTTTTAATTTTAATTTCTGCACAACTTTCTTAACATCACCCTGGATGATTTTTAGATTGTTCAGCTTGTTCAGTTTCACATTTTCATCTGCATATCTGCACGCCTCCCTATTAAGCTCAACTGCTGTAACCTCTGCCTTGGGATTCTGTTTTGCTGCCACAATGGCATAGGGTGCTATCCCTGCAAACATGACCAAAACTCTTTTTCTGCCTTTTTGTTTCGCTATCTCATTCGCAATTTCATGCCTTTCATTGCTTAATCTAGGGGAAAAATAGCAGGTTTCCACATCCAGATTCATAAGGCAATTATTCTCTTTATGGATTGCCTCTTTTGTTTTATCCCCAAGGACTATCATCAACTTCCTTTTTCTCAGCCTGCCCTTTACCCTGCCTGTCTTAAGAAGAACAGTTCTTATGTGCCTGTTTGAAGCGAGAATTTTTTCTGCAAGTTTCTTCGCCTCTTTTTTCCTCTCATCAGGCAATTGCAGTATTGCAATACTGCCTATCACCTCAAATGGCATGTGCCCTGCTTGCTTGTGCATATCAGCAGAAGATTTTTAAACTTTAAAAATCTTTAATGGTTATGAAATTAAAGAGTGTTTTTATTCTTGGTTCCTGCCTGCTGTTATTTGCATTGCCCCTCGTGAGCGCATACTGGGGAGGTTATAGCAGTTGGGGTTATGGCTGGTTTAGGCCTGCTGATTTGCTTGAGAATGAGTGGGTTATTTTCACTATGCTTTTTGCGATATTTTATGCAACAATCTTCGCATCATTAGGGAAGGTGTTTAAGGAGAATAAGGCAGTTCCTGCAGTTATCTCATTAGCGCTTGCCTTCCTTGTTACAGCAGGCATCCAGAGGCAATGGATGTTTTTGGAAAGGCCTATAATGTTCTGGGCTCTCATTTTGACAATTGCGCTGGTTTTACTCACTTTCTTCAGGGCAATGAAGATTGGTCCAGCCATGTTCTTTGGAGTTTTGTTTATCTTGGTGGCATTATGGGGCACAGTTAAAAGTTCCATCAGCACGATGCTGCCTTATGGGATTGTAAGCTTTATAGACTCTATAGGGCCATTCCGCTGGATATTTGGATTAATAGGGATAGGGCTCATAGGATACAGCTGGAGTAAATCAGCAAGCAGAGCTGAAGGAGGCAGGTAAATGAAACTAATTGATTTTTTGATTGGGTTGGCAGTTTTATTTATGGGGCTTCTGCCCCTGCTTGGCAGATTTGAGCAGATAGCAGAAAAAGTTGCTTTTATCGGGCAGCCAGGCAGCACTGTTTATCAAACAATTTTAATAGTGCTGGGAGTATTGGTTATTGCCTACTCACTAAAAACACCAAAACAAAAAGTATAGGGAAATCAATTTATAGAATCCCTATTAGAACCATTTCTTCAAGTCAGACTGCTTTGCCTCTTCCTGTAATTTTTCAAGCCTGTCCAATGCAGACTGAACTCTTTCTTCAGAAAAATCATGCTCCTTGCATAAAATCTTTGTAAGCCCTGTTGTTTCCGGCTTTGTAAATTTAATCCCGTAATTATTGCTTACTTCTGGATTCTTGAATAGCGAGAATATTTCCTGCCAGTTAAATTCCATTCTAAGATTCTGTTGCTGCAATTGCTGTTCTATATGCCTGAATATCAATGCAGGTTGCTTGTATTGCCTCACAACCAACAATGCCTTTTTTGGGCCTATCCCCCTTATCCCCCCCGGGTTGTAATCTGTTCCGACAAGTATGCCCAGTGAAATAAGCTGCTCGTGGTCTAATTGCAGAGTGTTAAGCACTTGCTGCAGTTCTATCATCTCTGTCTGTATAGGCACAAATATCCCGCTCGCCAATCTTCTCTTTCTTGCTAATGTTAGATTCTGGATTAATCTAGGAGAACCAAAAAGCAGTGCATCATAGTCCTGCGAGGCAGCAGCATATATCTGCTCATTTGTCCTGCACATATAAGCTGCCTGCGCCTCTCCTTCAGAAGGAGCCTGCACAACAGGAATTCCCAGGGCTTTGAGCAACTCTTTTGATTCTATAAGAATATCCTCTGTTAAATAGGTAGTTTGCCTTGCATATCTCGCCATTCCTTCAATATCCTCAGCCCTTTTTGCCTCTTCATACTTTCTTTTTGCCTCTTCCTTGAGTGCATTTCTTGCCTCATGCGTAACTCCTTTAAGTGCTGGGGCTTTTCCATCAAAAACATAAACAAGCTTGATGCCCCGTGTTAACAGGTTTATGTTCCTGTAAAATAGTCCTGATAAGTGAGAAGTTATCCTTTTTTTAGAATCCATCAAAGGCGTTCCATCAGGCTGCCTTATCGTAGAAATAAACTGGTAAATTGTGTTAAAGGCATCTACTGCAAGAATCTTTCCTTGCAAGTCATGCAGTTGAATTTCCTGCCTTGGCACTATTTCAGATATCTGCAAGCCCATAAACCTAGATAGAAAAGGGAATATAAAAATTTAGTGTTTATCTGCAAGGACCGCCGTCCAATGCCCCAAGATGAAGCTCTAATGGGGATTTAAGCTTTGCAACAAGCCCTTTTTCCTTTGCTTTCAGAGCATTATTGTAAAGCCTTCCAAAAACATGGTGTATAACCCTGTCAGGGCATTGTGAAACCAACTCAAATTTTTTCCCATATTCTATGCTTGAAACCCTTAATTTATCATAAAAAAGTGAGATTAACTCTCTCTTTTTTCCGACATTATACTGGTTTGTCTGGGTGATAAAGTCCGGATTGAAACAGGGCTTGTAAATAGTTTCATTTAGGAGTATTGCATAAAACTTGTTTTTTGGCATTTTCATCATTTTGTCCCCCCTCTATTTGTTTTTATAAACAGGCAACTTTATTGTCTCACCAATAGCCAAGTCAGAAGTTTTCTTACCGTTTGTTTCAAGAGTATACTCTCTCACATCTCTTGGGTCAACAGAACTTGGAATATTGCTATATTTCCTTAAAATTCTGTCTATACCGTCTCCTTTTTCAACGCTGTATTCAATAGTTCCTGCAGGATTTCTCACTATTTCCTGCTGTTTCCTGTCTTTTGGGAACATATAATCGCTCCTGACAGCATTCAAAAATAAAAAAGTGCTGCCAACCACTATAGGTGCCACTACAAATGTTCCAAGCAAAAATGATTTAAGTGTCTTCATCTTTTATCTCCTTATTTGTTACTAACTTATAGTAACAACACTATTTAAACCTTTCTATTGGATTGCGGAGAGGATAAATTTTAAAAGAATTGATGCATGGCATGGTTATGGAACTCAAGTTTATCCCTCTTGATTACGACTACTTTGACTTTAACAATGAAACTTTTGTGAGAGTATGGGGCAGGACCGCAGATGGCAAGAGGGTATGCGCTATTGATGCTTATAATGCCTATTTCTGGCTTATTCTAAAAGAAAATCTTGGCAAAAAGGATATTGAAATAGTGATGGAAAAAGTTAAGGGCATAAAATCTGAGTTTGCAGGAAGAAAAGTTTATGTCAAGAATGTTGAGTTTCATGAAAAAAATTTCCTTGGAAAGCCTGTCAAGGCATTGAAAGTTACAGTGAGCAATCATAAGGATATGCAGGTTATTTCAGAAAGAGCCAAGGATTTTGAAGAGGTTAAAATTAGGAGAGAGACAGACGTCTCTTTTATCACAAGATACATAATTGAAAAAAAGGTTTTGCCGCTGCAATGGCACTCTGTTTCCGGCGAACTGCTGGGTGAAAAGGATTTTGGGGGCATGTTTAATATTCTTGATGTGGATATTGCCATCAAAGCAGAAAATATTTCAGCAACAAGCGAAGATAATTTCCTGCCAAAAATTATGGCTTTTGATATAGAGACAGACAGCTTGGAGATAGGCAAGGGCAGCATACTCATGATTTCTGCCGTTTCAGAAAATTTGAAGAAGGTTTTGACATGGAAGAAATTTCCAGCAGAGGGTTATGTTGAATTCTGCAAGGATGAGGCAGACATGATTGAGAAATTTTGTAGCTATATAAAAAAAGAAAAACCAGACGCGCTTGTTGGCTATTTTTCAGATGGATTTGACATGCCCTATCTGAGGGCAAGAGCAGAAAAACACAAGATAAAGATGGATATCTCTCTTGATGGCTCCCAGCCGGTATTTGCAAGAGGCAGGATAACAAGCTCAAGGCTCGCAGGCATAGTGCATATAGACCTGTTCAGGTTTATTGAAACTGCCTACTCCCAGTATCTTCAGTCTGAAACTCTTGGATTGAATGAAGTTGCTTTGGAATTGCTTGGTGAAGGCAAAAAAGACTTTGAACACAAGCATTCTGCCCATATAACTCATTCTGGCTGGAAGCAGTATTTTGAGTATAACCTTCAGGATGCAGTATTAACCTATAAACTTGCTGGGAAGGCATGGCAGGACATGGCTGCATTCAGCAGGATAATTCAAGAGCCATTGTTCGAGATAACCAGAGACAGGATGTCCCAGCTTGTTGAGAATTACCTCCTGCATAATCTTCATAAATTCAATGAGATTGCTGAAAAAAGGCCCCTGCATGATGAAATTGAAGAGAGAAGAATGAGAAAGAAATATGAAGGGGCATTTGTTTTTCAGCCGGTTCCTGCGCTTTATGAGAATCTAGCAATGTTTGATTTCACTAGCATGTATGCGAGTATAATAGCTACTCATAACTTGTCAAAATCAACACAGTTGGAGAAGAAGGAGAAAGAGGCACTTGAGGTGGAACTGGAAGAACATAAGGCTTATTTCACGAAAAATCCAGGTTTTTTCTCCCTAATGCTTAATGATATAATCAATAAGAGAAAGAAATACAAGCAGGAATACAAGAAAAATCCAGATGCCATGAATTTTGCAAGAAGCAATGCATACAAGCTGCTTGCGAATGCCGCTTATGGTTATCAGGGCTTTTTTGGAGCCAGATATTATTGCATTGATGCTGCTGCTGCAACTGCCGCGTTGGCAAGAAAATTTCTGAAAGGAGTCATTGACAAAATAAATAGCTTTGGATGCAAGGTAGTATATGCTGACACAGACGGCATTGCATTTTTGCTGCAGGATAAAAGCAAGCAAGAAGTGCTTAATCTTCTGGAAAAACTCAACTCTGGCTTGCCCGGAATAATGGAACTAGAGCTTGAAGAGTTCTACAAAAGAGGCATTTGGGTGACGAAAAGAACAGGCGAGTTCGGGGCAAAGAAGAAATATGCACTGCTAAATGAGAAAAATCAGTTAAAAGTCAGAGGTTTTGAAACTGTAAGAAGGGACTGGTGCAATTTGGCAAGGGAAGTTCAAAATGAGATTCTTTCCAGGATACTGAAAGAGGGAAATGCAACTTCAAGTTTGAAATTTGTTCAGGATGTCATAAAAAAACTTAAGAAGAGGGAAATTGAAAAGGAGAAGCTGGTTATAAAAACGCAGCTGAAAAAAGAGATCGCAGAATATGTTGCAGAAGGCCCCCATGTCACAATAGCAAAAAAAATGATTGCATTAGGAATGCCTGTTGATACAGGCATGCTGATTGAATATTACATTGCTGAAGGCAACGGGAAAGGAAAAAAACAGCTTGTCAGGGAAAAGGCAAAGCTTCCAGATGAACAAGGCAGATATGATATTACTTATTATATTGAGCATCAGATTGTGCCTGCAGTTGAAAATATCTTTGAGGTTTTTGGCATAACTAAGGGAGATTTAACCGGCAAATCCCAGAAAAAACTGCATGAATTTTAGAATTTTTATCTCTTTCTTACTAGCATTATAATGTAAAATATAAGCAGGGCATCCGCGATTATGAATGATGCTAGTGTTGCAAAATCAAAAATAGTAGGCGATGCAGAGATTTCCACGCATTCCGCGCAGCTGCCACCGCAATCTACTGCAATCTCATCATAATCCTCTTTGCCATCATAGCAATACCAGCAGTAATCTTGCCTGCTTAGCTCTTTCAAGGTCAACTCAATATCCATGCTTGGCTCTTCCCCAGAAGTAAGCTCCCTTATTCTGCTTACGAACTGCCCAGTATCAGCATTAAAAATTTCTATGTACTTGCCATTGCACCATTCTACCCTATTTGTCTTTATCGGTATGGTTTCATTACAGGTGCGGGATTCAACACCCACATTCCCCACGCAATAGGACATGTCATAGCACAGCCTCTCTTGCCTTGGTTTTACAGCATCAGTTATCTTGCCGGCAGTTATAATCTTGATATCATAACTTAGTTTGCAGACTTGCCAGTCAGAGCATGTCCAATTTGGCTCGCATTTAATATTTTTTTGCATGCATACTGGATCCAGCCATTCTGTTGGGGGCATATAAGTGTTATATTCACACTGCACATTAATTTTTTTGCATTCCCTGTAATGCTTTCCGTATACACATCCAGACCAATTGCTGCACTGCCATTTATCAACACAGCTTGAGTTTATGACGTTGAAACGCCACTCAATGGTTTTTGAATTTCTTGAGTCGTTTACAATGGCATTGACTATGTATCTTGTTACATCTTCTTTAAACTGCTGGCTCTTTAAAATCCCCCCCCTTTTCTGCAGGGATGTTTGGTTATAAGTAAAATGGCTTATTATGCTCCCCTTTGCCCCTTCTTCCTTCTCAATATTTCCGTTTACAAGCCATTGTACATTAACAGCATCATTATCCGGGTCAAAAGCAACAATTCCAAATTCTATCTGCCCAGGAGAAACAACAAAAGTTTTCATTGCAGGAAAACTCATCTCAATAATTGGCTCTATGTTTGTGATGTCCGGTTTTTCTTTCTTTTCTATCTCTTCTGCAAGAGATTTATTCGCGAAAAAGGTTATAATCTCATCCCCCAGCCAGCCGATTTTTGGGGTTATTGTGGCAATGCTATTCTTAATTGAGATTGTAACATTTTCCGTTTTGCTATGGTGGTATATATCTGCTTTTGGAAGATATTTTGCCAGGTCAATAGAGACGTTCTTTCCGCCCTCTATAGAGTGAAATTTTATTGTAAGCCTGTCCTCTTCAGCCGTTGCTATCCCCAATGCAGAGACAATTATAATAATGCACAAAAGAATCAAAAACCTTCCCTCTTTACCCATATATAATTTATAGATTTTCTATTTTTTAACCTTTCGCATATTAATTTGGTGATATTGAAGTATACGGTGAACCTAAAAGTTTTTTAATTCAAAAACTTTTTATACTGCCCCTTAGTAGTATAATTATGGGGGGAACAAAGAAGCGCTGGACTATTTTGCTTTTCTTATCAATCCTGTTTATCCACGCAAGCAGGCTTGTTTATGCAGGAGAAATTTCTATCGGCGGTTATAGGTATCCTTCGATAATATTAATTCCCATAATTTCTATTGTAGTATGCTCCATAATTTTGATTGCGCTGTTTATAAATATCGCAAGAAAGAAAATCAGTGCTGTTGGCGCTGGCAGGGGTTTTTCTTTTTTTGGGAAGGCAAAAAGGGAGAAAAAACAGGAGAATGTTTATTTAGGAGAATTAAAAAAGTTCAGGAAGGGGCTGCATGAAATGCAGGTTGAGCAGGCATTTAATGCCCTATCCACTATAACAAGGAATTTCTTCAGGGAGATGCTTGATTTGCATTATGAGTTTACCTATGATGAGCTTGAACAGGAGTTGAGGAAGAGGAATAAAAGAAAGGAGCTTATTGATATCTCTAAAGAGATTTCTGAGATGAAATATAGCGGGAAAAGAATAACAAAGCAGGAATTAGAGGCTTTAGCTGGAAGAATTGAGCAGCTTGTAAAAAAAGAACAGTTTAGGAAAGAAGAGGCTGAACTCAAGATAAGCAAGGCAATTGTAAAGGGTAGGAGTGGGTTTTTCAGCAAAATATCCCAAATTGAAACAGAAAAGGGCAAGAAAAAACACCTGCTTGAACTGATGGAGCAGGAGGAAGAAGCCCTGAAGAAAGACATGGAAATAGCCAAGAATATCTATCATCGGATTCTTTCGTCTTACTACAAACTGCCGGCAAGAGACAGAAGAGAGATTTATGATAAACTGACAGGTTTCTACCAGCAAGTAAACAAGATGCTCTTTTCTTCATTCTATAGCAAAAAAAGCAAGAAACAGCTGGAATATTTCACAAAGAAACTCGAAGAACTGCAGAAACAGGCGCAGGGAGTTATTGCGAAAGAGAAAGCAGTAGAGAGATTTAAATTGCCTGAACTTAAGCCTCATGCAAAAGTTCATGTTAGGCATTTAGAAAGCGAGATTAGAAAGGAGAGGGCAATCAAAACAGAGGAGCTGAAAAAACTTGAAAAGATTGAGAAAGAGGCCCAGGAGAGAATAAAGAGCATTACGGAGAGGGTAATTGAACAGAATATTCTCCGACAACCTGTGGAAAAACCTGAAGAAAAGACAACTATCCGGGAGATAAAATATGTTACGCCATCCCCTCAAGCTGAGAACCATGTTGCAAGGCAGATTATCCACAAGTCAAGCGAGCATGCACCAGCCGTGCATAAGGCCAAACAGCCAGAAGCTGAGATGAAAGCCAAACATGAAAAGGAAATCAAAACAGCAATGCATATGCCGCACAAGGCAAAAGACAAGAAATTCATGCATATTGCGCGAGAGGAGAAAGAAATACTGCAGAAACTGGAGAGATTAAGAAAGGGATATATCGGCTGAAAAAATTTTTTGAGGTTTAAATTTATTTTTTATTGAGTATTTATTAAGGCAAGGTCCTGTATCTTGTATTGATTAAGAACCATTCAATAAGCAATAAAAATAGTGCTATAAACAGCAGGGTTGCAGATGCATTAAAAGAGAGTTTCACATTTGTTGTGCTTGTTATTTCTTTATACGCCTTTAACAGTTCGTCTTTGTTTTTTGCCTGGTTATATCCCCCCCCAGTATTATAGGCAATTGATTTCAAGGCGTCCTCATCAAGTTCTGAGGAGAATCCAATATCCCCTATCTGCATTTTCCCGCCAGAGACGGTCCCAAGCCCTATTGTGTGGATTGTAACCGCATTTTTTCTGGCATAATCTATTATTTCATCTATTGTGCCGACATTAATCTGCCCATCTGTCAGCAATATCACCGCCTTAAGATTTTTGCCCTTGAATAAGACACTAACTGATGTTACAACAGCATCGAGTATGTCTGTGCCGCCAACATATTTGACTTCTATGCCCCTTATTGCATTTTTTACGTTTAACAAATCAGATGTTAGTTCTTGCTCTACAAATGACGAACCGGAAAAAGAGACAACAGCAATTTCAGTCCTTGCCTTCAAGGAATCAACAAAAGCAATAGCAGAATCTTTTGCAGTCTCAAGCCTGTTTGGCATGATATCCTGCGCCAGCATGCTGCTTGAAGCATCTATTGCAAGCACATAATCCACGTTGCTTGACTTGCCGGTATACCATACTGTTGTGCCTGCAGCGGCAAGAATAACACAGATTACAATAAGGAGCCTTATATAAAGCAACAAAACATTTTTAGAGAATATCTCCGAGCCAGTAACTCTTTCAATTGCCTCAAAATTTGCAAATTTTAATGCTCTTCTTTTAATATATTTGAGGGTTGTGAAGTGCAGTGCTATAAGGAGGATTATTGCCAGTAAGAACCACAGATAAAAAGCATTCCTAAATATTATCTCCATTTAGCTGCTTACCTCCATCTTTTCCTCACTCTTTGCTTAAAAAAGTCTACAAGAGGGCCTACAAACGATTTTTCTGTGGGTATCATAACAAAATCAGCTTTTGCCTGCATGAATATCTCCTTAATCTGCTGCTGTTGCGCCCGGGCATATTTCTCATATGCTTCCTTGACTAATGAAGGGTCAACAAGAAGGGTTTTGCCTGAATAGGGGTCTTCCAAAACTATCTGCTGTGATAATTGGGGCATATTCCTGTCGCGGGGGTCTGAAACCATTACCCCAATAATCTCAAATTTTTGGCTTAAGATTTTCAGGCTTCTTGCCCAATTTCTTGAACCTATAAAATCTGAGAATATTATAAGCAGGGCTATTGACCCGGAAAGGCGCCCTGTCAGGGACTTCAGTGCATTATCCAAATCAAAATTGCCCCCGTAAATATCAGGGTCAAGCAATGTCTTTACAAGAAAATGGAGCTGCCTTGTGCCTGCTACAGGCATTTTCTCCTTGATGACTCTTTCATTGAATAATGCAAATCCGACTCTGTCGCCTTCTTTTAACATGAAATTTGCAAGTGCAGCGGAAATCTCTAAGGTATATTCGTTTTTCAGTTTTGGAGTGGAGCCAAAAACCATGCTGTTGCTCACATCTATCAGAAAAAAAATCTGCAAGTCCCGCTCTTCAACATATTCCTTCATAAGCAGCTCGTTTGCCCTTGCAGATGCCTTCCAGTCAATTCTGACTGCATCATCAGATGGGTTATAAGGGACATATCTGTCAAATTCAAGCCCCCTGCCCCGAAATATGCTCTTATATTGCCCGATTATCCTTGTAACCACGGTTTTCTTTATTGCTATCTCAAACTGCCTTATTGCTTGGGGGATATTAACATTAAGATACCTTTTCATTTTTCTTGTGGAACTCTTTTAAAAATTTCCCGAGGTAATTAAGGAACAGGCACTTTTGAAAGAATCTCATTTATTATATCATCTGTTTTTATGTTCTCTGCCTGCCCTTCATAACTAAGCAGAATCCTGTGTCTTAATACATCTGGGGCAACAAGCTTGACATGCTGAGGAACGACAAATGTGCTTCCCCGCAACAATGCCTCTGCCTTTGCTGCTATAAACAGCCCTATTGATGCTCTTGGAGAGCCGCCCCACTCTATGTATTTTCCGAGATTTATTCCCTTGGGGTTCCTTGTCATGTTGACAATCCTAACTATATATTGTTCAACTGCCTTGCTGATGAAAATCTTCTTTGTGATTTTTTGCATTTCAATAATCTCTTTCTGGTTTGTCCTGGCTTTTAATCCAAATTCCTCAAAATTTTTTAGAGTCATGTTATTCCTGATTATCCTCTCTTCGTCTTGTATTGTAGGATAGCCCATCAGCAGCTTAAAAATAAATCTGTCAACCTGCGCCTCAGGCAAGGTGTAAACACCAGCAGTTTCAATAGGATTTTGCGTTGCCATTACAAAAAAAGGTGGTGGCAAAGGAAATGTTTCCTTGCCGATTGTAACCTGCTTTTCCTGCATTGCCTCAAGCAGGGCAGACTGTGTTTTTGGAGGGCTTCTGTTTATTTCATCACCAAGTATATAATTTGCGAATATCGGCCCCTTGATTATAGTAAATCCCTGCTCTCGGGTGTATGTTGTAATGCCTAAAATATCTGTAGGCAGCAAATCAACAGTAAATTGAATTCTCTTGAATTCACACCCAGTAACCATGCCTAAGGTTCTGATTAAAAGTGTTTTGGCTATGCCTGGAACTCCCTCAACAAGAACATGCCCGTCAGCCAGCAGGGCTCTCAGAAGCCCTTCTATAATTCTCTCCTGCCCAGTAACCGCCTTTCCAGTCTCTTTCTTTATTTTGTTAAGAATTTCAGAGCAATATTTTATCTTTGCCTTAAGATTTTCAGCCATTTTTTAATTTTGATTTATCTTTTCTATAAGACTTTTTCCAAACATCCTCTTTTTCAATTTATCTTTCCGCGAAAAGCCGTGCTTTTTTTGGGCATGGAAAATTCGTGTTTTCCTCACCGAAGTGAGCCTTGCCTGATTTTCTCTGTAGAGAAGCTCTGCTTTCCTCTGCTAAGAGAAAGTTTTTATTTATAAAAGTTTTTATTTACCCCTTTTCAGCATCCTCCTTTGTGCATAGTGATAGATTAAATATAAAATGAGAAAAACAAATAATCCAGCCAAGGCAGGCAAAACAAGATCCTGTAATTTTGATTTATTTTTTATCTCAACTGTTTTGCCTTTTGACGCAACTGCATACTTGCATGCCTGTATTGCAGTTTCAGAAAGTTCAAGCGATTTTTTATAATTGTTATTTTCAAATTCTTTCTTTGCCTGGTTCAGCACCTCCTGAAGTTCCAGGCATTCTGGATTGCCAAGCAGCAGCTCCTGGAGAAATATTACTTTTTCCTGGGCCTTTATCTTCTCCTTCCAGCCAATATCTACAAGATTTAAGAAGAAGCTGGCAGAATCTGTATAAATCGGAGATTTTGATGTTCCAGCGAGTATTATCTCATACGTGCCTGTTGCATTTGCGTTTGTGATAACTGTCATCTCTATATTCTCTTTTTGTTTTGTTGTAAGCTTGTCAAAATGCGTCTTGCTCAATAATACAACAAGTCCCGGCGGCAGGGTTGCTATTGAAAGTGAAATGTCATACAAGTCTATGGAGCCATTATTGAGCACAGAAATTGGGACTATTAACCTGTCTTTGGTGTACATAGTCATCGGCTCTGGCATAATTATTTTCAGGGCTATGGGTGTTTTTCTTGTGCTTCCGCCGCCCCCCCCTCCGCCAGTCGTTGGCACGGGCGTTGTTGTTGGGGAATTGACAGTCAGATTCACAATAAATTTGTTTGATGTTGCATTGTAACTTGCATTTTGGAAGTCTGTTGCAGTTATGTTGAAACATTCGGCAATTGTTGAAGTTGTGTAAAAAGTTGCTGCTAATGTTGCGCTGTTCAAAGTTACAGTCATAGTTGAGCTGTTTTTTGCTGTGATGCAATCGCTGTTCATTATGCCAGAAGAAAGATTTATTGAATGGTTATATCTCGCATCACTATGGTCTATATCCGAGAAGTAGCCGCCTGCTGCTACTTCTGTGCTGCTATAAACACACATGCCTGAAGCGCTGCTTAAATCGCAAGTTACAGTCACAGAACTTGTGCCGCTTATGGTTATATTGCTGATAGTGCCTGTGAATTGGGGCGGTGCGTTTGTATGGTTCACTGAAACATTCCAGGAGATTATTGTCAAGTTATTCTGCGAATCATAAACCCATGCTGAAATGTTGCGTGCAGAAGTATTAGTTGTTTCATCTGTGAAGTTTACAGCGTAAGTATAGGAGTTGGTGCTGTCATTGGACACCGTGGCTCTGGTTGAGATATTCTCAACACCATCAATCTTCCATGTTATATTTAGTGTATCACTGTTAGGGGCGTTTGCATTCTCATCTGTTGCTCTTATTTGAAAAAGCTTGCTTGAGTTTTCTGCAGTATTCACATTAAAGTCTGGGGTAATCCTTTCAAGTGTTGGAGGAACCTCATATTCATAAACCACAAGCCTGAAAAGCGTTGAGTTAGTCAAGTTGCCTGAACCGTTTATGCCTGTGTCATAAACAGTTATGTTTATCCACCATCCATTTGCCTTGACATAAGTCTGATTTACTGTAAAGTTAACCTTTCCGCTTGCATTGCTTACCTTAAACCACGTTTCATTCGAGACAAATGTAAAATTCGAGTTTGCCATGGAATCGTTGCCATCCTCAACATCTGAAACATTTATATTAACACATTCTATACAGGAAAAATTGTTAGAGGAGTTGAGAGTAGCATTCATTGGAGAGCCAGTATAATCAAACAAAGGTGCATGGTTTACACCTGAGACTGTAAGTGTAAACTCTTGCGAGTCCATCTCTCCTGTTGAATCATTTACTGTTATGTTAAGGGTATGAACTCCAACGTCTGTCTTGTTGGGTGTGAAGGAGATTGTGGCTGTTCGGTTGTCAACTCTTGTGAAGTTCAGCTTTATTGTCGCATTTGCCCTATTAAACCAAGAGGTTGTTGAATTTACACTCCACGCAAGATTTTCAGAATAGAAGTCAGCTGCCGAGGCGTTTATGCTTAAATCTTCGTCATTTGCGGTCATAGTCAGGGAAAAAGCAGAATCTTCAGGAGGAGTTTGGCTGCTGATGGTGTAAAGAACAGGCGTTTCATTCACGTTCTTGATTGTAAAAGTGAGGTTTTGGCTTGAATTTGTTGCGCCTCTTCCATCTGTAAGTGTTATTGTGACAGAATAACCCCCCACATTTGAATCATTTATCGTTGCATCATTCATTGGTATATAACCCAACGCGCTTATCGCAAACAAGGCAGTGTTGTCAGAAAAGGTTATAGTATCTTGTTCAGCATCGCTTGCATTATTGCTAAGGTTAAGGGCAAAAGAAGCGCCTGTTCCTTCGTTGATATCAAATGTTGTTTGTGTAAGATTCACCCAGAATGGCGCAGAGTTGTTATAGACGCTTAAATTGAATAGTCTTGAATGAACAGAGAAATTATTTGCATCCCTGACTGTTATGTTGATGGTATAATTCCCTGCATCACCTGAAGCTGGCGTGAATCTTATATACGCAGAGGTTGTGTTGCCTGCAGTTGCATTCCTTATTATTCTGAATAAGGTCATGTTTGTTCCAGGATTGTTTCCCCCTCCAGACAGCCCTGTTATGTTTCTTTCAAAACTTAAGCTTTCATTGTAACAGCCCTGACTGCAGCCCTTTCCCTGTGCTGGAATCCTTAAGTCATCATCACTTGCATTAACCTCAAGATAGAACTGCGCCTGCATGTAGGATTCAAAGCTGCTGTTTATACTAGCAAGAGCAACAGAGTCATTGACATTTGAAACATTGAAGTTTATTACTGTAGAGTTCATTCCGCCAGATGTATCATTTACAGTTAGGTTGATATACCACACACCAACAGCAGAGTCATTTGCAGTGAAGTTTATTCCTGCTGTTGAGTTGCCGCTTATGTTAGAGGTAAATCTTGCCAATGAATTGTTGAATGTGAACCATGTCAGATTTGTTGAGAATGTAAGGTTATAATCTTCATCAGTGTCATTTGCAGTAATCCAGCACCCAAAATTACTGTCTTCTGTTGTATTCCGCAGATTGCCGCAGACTGATGTGATTACAGGGATATCATTGCTGTTTATGACTGTAAAAATGACTGTCTGGATTCTTGAGGCATTTGGAGACGCTGCATCACTAACATTGAACTCTATGGTGTAATTTCCGACATCGTTATTTGTCGGGGTGAAATTTATTGTTATTGCTGTATTATTCCGCCAGCCTGTCAGATTGAAAAGATTGCATCCTGTTGAATTCCTGCTGCTCCAGTTTGCAGTAGTGCAGTTCACAAAAGTTGCATTAAAACTGAATGGTGTATTATTCTCCTCATCCCTTGCCTGAAGAGTGAAATTAAATTCAACATTTTCAGTTGCATTCATTGTGCTGTTGAGGTTCAGGAATACTGGTGCGTCATTCACTGCTGTAATCGTGAAGTTCATCTCTGCATTGTCCTGGGGGGCAATGCTGTCGCTGCATGTAAAAAGTATTTTGTCAACGCCATCACCAACATCATTGTTTGTTGATATGTTCACTGTCAAATTTCCAGTTGCTGTATTGAAGCTGAAATTTGTTAGTGTTGTGTTGGCAGCCACATAATTATAAACAAGGCTTGCAATGTCATTAAAATCGTCATCGCTGCAGTTAGCGCTGAAATTATAATAGAAAATTGTATCCTCTGTTATGCTTTGCACTGGCAGTTTGCTGCCTGCATCTTTCGGGAAGATTGATGGAGCAGTATTGCTTATTGCTGCTGTTTCTGATGCATTTACTATGCTGTATGTCGTGTCTGTGCAGTTTACTTCAAATGTTATATCCCCCCTATAATTAAAACTTCTATTATACTGATACTGCCCTGTAGAGCCGGAATAGCTCATATCCTTCCAAGCTGTGTACACGCCTGTTCTGTTTTCATCAAAGCGGATTGTGCAATTTCCAGAGGCAATCGCAGCCCCTGAACTCTTGTTTGTGAAGTTCGCGTAGAAATAGATATTATACGCGGCAAATTGCTTGTTTGGGCATTGATACCCCATTCCTGCATAAGTTTCAGCGCATATAGGAAAGGTGTATTGTGCTGTTGAGTCAGTTTCATCCCATATTGTCAGATTGGCAAGAGAGGAGTTCACCGAAGTATTTGCAGAGACTGTCAGGTTTGAAATGAGAAACAATGAGATAAACAGCAAAAGAGCAAGTGATAAAATAGCATATGAAGCCATTCTTTCCCTGAATAATTTCGTGATGTAACGCTGTATTTTCATTTTTTCTTAGCTATTTTTTTGTTGTTATTATGGTTCTTCCTCGGCCTGTCCCAGTAGGGAGACTTGCATTTTGGGCATACTTTCGGCTCATTCTCAAAATTCTGTCGCGGCAGCCATGCATGATTGCATCTCTCGCAAAGATACCCTAAAATCCTAGTTTTTCCCATTATACCCCTTTCTAATTCTTACCTATTGGTAATATACTAATTAAGTATAAACTTTAGTATATAAATTTTGCTATATTACTATTGGCTGGGAACTATGAGGCCCTACTTTAATCTTCCTATATCTGAAAAGAGTTTAACTATCCTGTTGTAGTATCCCTTTTTATCTTTTGGCGGCAATGAATTATACATGTTTTTAGTCTGGTTGTAGTAGTGCCTTGCCAATGTTATGTCCTTTTCAGCTATTGCCTTCTGCGTTCTTGCAAGAAGATTATTCAAGTAAGCCCTCCTGCTTCTTGACTCTTTTTCTTTTTCTTTGGATTTAACAGCAATGAACTCTTTCCTTACGATTGCTGTCACTATAATCCCCAGAATTATTGTTATAATCCATGTAAACTGAAAAAAACCGCAGTCCCTTCTGCAGGAGAATATTTCAGGGGTCTCACATTTCTCGTCTCCACATCTTGGTGGCCTAGGATACTCCAGGGGGCATTGAGGGCATGGCCCGCCGCAGTCAACTGCTTCTTCCCCTTGGTTCCATATTTTATCTGAACATGTCTGGCAGGGCTTGCATGGCCCGCCGCAGTCAGGCAGCACCTCGCATAAACCATTATGGCAGTTTAACATGCCATCATAACAGTCTGGCGTCTGCGAGAATGCGCAAGCAGTTATTTCTGACGGCTTTTTTGCTGCTGAACTGCATTTGCTTTTGTCATAGCATGAACGTATCCAAAAACCGCAGTTCCCTTCAGGAATCCCTTTTTGGGAGCAATTTGACATTATCACATTATATAGAGTTCCGAGTATGTTTCTTGACTCTTCATTAGATATATTCTGGCATATGCTCCAGTCAGAGCACACCCACATCTCAGAACAGCCGCCACCTCCTCCTCCGCCGCCCCCCCCTCCGCCAGCTGTTGGCAAAGTTGCCGCTTGAAGCACAGTAACATTCCAATTGACGCTATCGTTCAACAATCCATCTGATGCATATGCGGTGATGTTATACTTTCCTGAATCCCCGCGGGAAGGAGCGAAGGTATATGTGGAATTAACAATCACCTGTGTGCTGTTTTTATGCCAAGAAATTGAAGGCGTTGTGCCCTCGGGGTCGTCAGCTGTTACCAGGAAAGTTATGCTGTCTTCTTCATATATCTCCTGTGTTGTGTTGACGGGGGAATAAGAGGTTATATTTGGCGGGCTATTCACCATTGTTACAGTGAACTGAACATTCTCGCAGTCATTCTTTGCGAAGGCAGTTTCGTTGCAGAATGAAATATTTGCTGGAGGGCTGCTTAAGCCGTTATCAGCCACACATATCCTCACAGTATAAGTGCCGTTTATTGACGCATTTGCAGTGAAGTTTATATTGCCTGTTGTCTCATTTATGTCAAAGAATTTCGTGCCGCTTGTGAAAGTTGAATTAAATCTGAGCGTGCCTGGCGTATTGCCATCCTCTTCATCACTTGCAGATGCTGTGTAGTTGAAACTGCTGTTTATGTACACTGTTTGAGCCCCTATGTACTGCAGCACTGGCGCGTCATTTATCTTGATGATGTTAAGCGAAAAATCCTTGAAGTCTGTTGCCTCTTCATCAGAGACATAGATTCTTATCTTTGATGCGCCAACTTGCAGATAATTAGGAGTGAAAAATATCAAGCCAGTATTTTCATTTATCACAAAAATGGTTGTATTGTCATAATAGTGCAGAACCTCGTTCCTATATGCAGCTGGAACAAGCAAGTCACCATCACTTGCATTTGCAGTGTAATTAAATTCTGCATCCTCGCATGTCTGCAAGTCTGGAATTGCCTGCAGCAAGGGTGCATCATTCACATTAGAAACAGTAAAATTAAAAATACTTGAATTCTTGCCGTCTCTTACATCAGTAACAGTTATGTTCATTTTATGCAAACCAACATCTGAATCATTTGCAGTAAAGTTAATTAGTCCTCCCAAAGTCATATTGAAGGAAGGAAAGATTTGCGAAGTAGAATTATGTGTCATGTTAAATGTTCCATTGTCAGGCTCAACAACAAATGTGCTTAAGTTGGCTGTGAAAAGCGCATCTTCGGTAAGATTAAAATTCCTGGTGTAATTTGTCCAGTATGGAATGTTATTTGCTGCGAGAACTGAAAGTGTGAAGGCAGCAGAAACATTTGAGTTGTTGCCGCATACATCATGGGTCACCCAAATTTTGATTGTATGGTCTCCTTCCTCGGCATCAGTCAATGTAAAGTTAATCAAGCCAGTTAAATGGTTCATTGAGAAACTCGCAAGACTGCTTGGGGTTATGTTATAATAATAAATAGGGGTGCCTGAATCAGTTGCATTTACCTGATATGTAAAATTCTGCCCTGCTGTTGCACTCTGATTCTGAATTGACTCCAAGGTTGGAGGCCTGTCAATGCAAATGCTAACGCGAGCAGAAGCTGCTCTGCCTATCGTTATGTTCCCAGTAACTTTTAGCCAGAAAAAGAGGTGGCCCATTACAGAAAGAACTATGAATATCAAGATAATCAGGGCGATTTTATTATTGTTAAATTCCATCTTTTTTGTGCTCTATCAATCTCCTCGATATACTCCTATCTCTTGTCCACAGAGATTTAAATATTTTCTTGTGAGAATCCTGTTTATGAAAAGTGTTAAAGTTGGTTATCATGAAACAATATCAGGTTTTCTTGAATATTATGAATATCCTGCCGTTAAATTCGCCTTTTTTTACATTCTCTGGAACAAATACCTCAAATGTCAGTTTTTTGGTTTCATTTACTCCAAGAAGAAAATTGTTTTCATGATTTAGAAATCTTTTTATGTTTCCTATCACAATGATTTGTGCAAACAAATCCTTTTTGCCCTGATTTTCCATTGTCAAAAATCTTTTGGCTCCACTTCCTGAAAAAATCCTGCCGAAATTAATAATCCCCTGTTTTTCCTCTCCAAGAGCAATGCCAATTCTGTCGCCTACCTCGAGTTTTGCATAGAGCACTTTAACATAATCTATCTTGTATAGAAGATATACAATCTCAGTTACAATAATTGAAAATAATATTGCAAGAATAAATAATGCAATTATTTTTCCTCTGGTATATTTCTTACTTCTTTTTAGTTTTTTCATATTTATTGCCTTTAGGTTTTCTGAGTGATAGCATTACTATTATCGCTATCAGGATAACTATCCCTGTTGTTATAGAAACGTAAACCATAAGCCTCTTTATCTCTTCTGGGTCAACAAGCATCTTAACTCTTATATCCTGCTCTGTGCTGTTCCCTGCGAAATACAAAATTAGTTTCCCATCATAGTACTGTGCTTTTTTGTCTGTTGTCTCCCAGTATGTTGAGAGTGCTGAAATTTCCCAAGGTTGCAGAGTTATCGAAGGTGTTCTTAATGTTTCGTTCTCTATTCTAACATCGGCGTAAACATTTTCAATCAGGCTGTTCCATCTGCTTTCAACATCAATGTTGAACCTATTTACCTTATTTCTCGTAAATTCTTTGGTATAATTGACAACTTTCACAGCAAGAATGCCTATTTTGAATTTCGATGACATGTTTGCATCTTTGCTATCATAATATACTGTTGCGACTGCATTGTACTCGCCAGATTCAAAATTTCTGGTGTCGAGGCTTGCAGACAAGGTTAGAGCCTCATTAGAAGCTAATGGCTTTTCTTCAGTCTGAACTGTAGTGATTTTCTTGCTGAATCCCTTTTCGCTAGGCCCAAAAATGTCAATTACTGCCCTGACATTATTTATGCTCGCTTCAGTCCAGCTTTTCACAGAAATCTTTAAATTTAGGGTGTCTCCAACATCTATATTTGGCACATCAAAACTTTCTATCTTAAGATATTTTTCTGAATAAAGAACCCTAACACCAATAATAGAGCACACCTTTGCTCTTACACTGATGCTGCCCCCTCCAGATGATGCTTCTGCCACACATATCCGTGTTTCATGTAAACCTGCAGAAGGTTTTTGTTCTGGGAATTGTAAAGTTGCACTAAAGCTCTTTGTCTGTCCTGGCCAGACATTTTTTATCAAGTTGTTGCTGAGAGTGAAATACTCTGGAAATGCCCCTTCAACTATCACCTCATAATCCATAACTGTCTGTGCGCTGGACACCATGATATATGAAAATGTTTTTTTCAAGCCCTGAATGAAATCCAATTGGGTATTGAGCTCACCACTGTAACTGCCCAAACCGACTGCATAAGCCTCTTGAGAGAAGATAATCAGGGACATAACAAGAATTAATATTAAAATAGATTTATCTTTCATTTTTTCAGCCTCTCTTATCCTTAATACCCCCAATAAGATGTAAATAAATAGTTTTCGGTTCTGTGCTGGTTCATGATATCTACAGCAGTATCATACCTTTTTTGGTTTTTATAGTTATTTATATCAAATCATATTAAGAAATAATAATTACAAAAAACTCTGCTCAACTAAAGATTCTAAAATTATAACAAAAAAATAAAAAATAAAATTTAAACTGCACCTGGGCTCTGCACTGCTGTGAATGTCAATTGTGCTGTCTTGTTTCCTGTAGCTACATCTCCAGGTATAAGCAATTCAATGGTTACATTCAGTGAATTTTCACTTGCCTGATATGAAAAATTCTCGCAGACTTTGTACTTTGTTGATGCTGCGGCAAATGATGTAAGTGCAGCGATTGAACCCCCTGCGGAAGCACATGAGCCTGATTCATTGTTGTAAGGCGCAAACTTAATTGCGGGGTCTGGTATAGCTCCTGCACCGCCGCCAATCATTGTTGCAGCAGTTGAGCCTGACTCAACACTTATATTAAGATATACCGAGCCTGTGTTTTCTAATGATAAATCCTTTGCAGCCCACGTTGTGCCTGACACTGTCCATGCTGCTGGTGTGGAATTGCTGCTGTTCAATACAGCAAAATTCTGAGCCACAACATAACCAACCCCGAAATCAACTGCATTCGGCTGTGCGACAGTAAACTGCGCGAGACTTAAAACAGAAACATTTACCCTTCCCGTTGAGCCAAGCCCAGTTATCCCGCTTAATGCAGGAATTATATTGACAAGATTTGTAACCTGCGTTACTGTCAGGATTGCTCCGCCAATTGAGATTACTATAGCCACTACAAGCAATGCTGCAAGTGTTCTATTTGAAATCTCAGTCATTTTTTAACCTCCTTTCAATTTTTACCTAAATTTAATATTTATTATGATTTCCTCTTGCTTGCTATTTTAATCTTTTCAGCAAAAGTTTATCTCTTAATAAACTAAACTTGTCATTGCCTATGACTTTATGACTCCTATATTTACTATCGCCTTTCCAGTTAAAGGATTTATAGTAGGTTTTGATTCTGCTCCAGGCCCAGTTACCCCCACGCTAATTTTGGCATAACCTGCAGAAGGCATTGCTTCATACTCCTGCTTGACAGAAGTTATCATATCCAAAACATACCATGTGCTTATGACAGAAAGCAAAATTGTCAGTACAAGCAAAACAAGTATCGTGGTCCTGGCAACATCCTGCTTTTTTGCTGGCATTTTTAAATTCTAAACCTCTTTAGAGTATTAATTCTACAGTTACAGCAAGTTTATAAATATTTCTCCTTTCCAAAATTTCTGGAAAATTGTGCTGTTTTCCTTATTTCTAACAGAAAGACACATTTATAAATTTTTCTGTTCGCCCCCCCCCATTTTCCGACGAGAAATAAAAATCATCTTGATTTTTCTGGGGATAAATCAAAGAAAATACCATAAAGAATGAAAAAAATAGTTAAAATAATTACTTTGCATTCAAAATTTCAGGAAAATACATAGAATTTAGATAACTTTCAGTTTCTTAATGCCAAAATATTCTTTCAGTATGCCTTCAAGCTCGTTAAGCCTTGCCTTATTTCTGCCGATAATCATTGCCTTAGACTGTCTAGGCGCTATGATACATCCCTCTTCACCTTCTATGCTAAAACTTCTGATAGGAATTGGATAGACAAGGCGTGAAATAAAAATTTCTGCATCCTGTACAGAAGATGGGGCGGCGATAATCCTTACCTTCCTCCTTAAAATTGATGACAACTTCCTCAGATTTTCTGCACCTTTTCCAATGGCTCTTGCAACTAAACCTGGATTCACAACGAAGAATATAATATCATTGAAACGGAAACAGTGTTTTGTTCTTAAGCCAATCACCCTCTCAAAAAAATTCATATACTGTATAAACTGCATCTCCAGTGTTTTAACCATTTTTGCCCTATTCTTTTTCAGTTCCCTTGCTGTCCTTGCTTAACTTGCCGGTTATCTTAACCAACAGGCCAGGCAGGCCAGTGCCTACAGGAACAGGCTGATTCAAGATTACATTTTCTATGACACTTGCTAGCTCGTCTTTCTGGTTTTTTAAAGTTGCATTAACAAAATGCTTTATAGGGGTTTCAAACGAGGCTCTTGCGAGTATGGAGGATTTTTGGTTGATTATGCCAATCCTTGTTGTGCCTTTTATCTCTCCAGATGAAGTCATGGCATCAGCAACAAGCCGGACATGCCTCTCATCTATGTTCAATCCCTGGAATTCTATAACCTTTAAAGTTTCATTTATTATTGCCTGCTTTGCCGCCTCTATTCCCAGGACTTCTGCAGTCTCAAAAATATCGTTTGTTGTTGTCTTGTTTGCATTTACGCCCTTGAAATTTAGAATCTCTTTTAAGTTCGAGCCTGCAGTAAGGATGACATAACCCTCTTCCCTTTTAACAGGCAGAACTTGTTTGATTCCTTCAATTCCCGAAACGGCTATGTTCTTCATCTTTTCCTTTAATTTGTAAAGATCCTTGAAGTCCAGTTTCTCTGCCTTTACTACTATGCTGCCATTTTCAAGTTTTGCTTTTAAATCATTTTCACTTAATCTTTTGACAATAGTTTCTGCTGAAGAATGCGCCTGTTTTATCGCTTTCTTATCAAGAGATATCTCAATCTTCTTGCCTGTGAAATTTACTGTTAATGATTCAGCGATATCTTTAACTGAAATTTCTTTTATTTTCTCAGCAATAACCCTTGCAGATTCCTCGTTGTTTGATTCTGAATCAAGGTAGATTTCCATTGCAGGAGTTGAAGGTTTTTTTCTTGCATCAAAGATTTCAATTAAGCGGGGCAGGCCCAATGTTACCTGCATTTCAGAAATGCCTGCAAAGTGGAAAACATTCAATGTCATCTGTGTTGATGGCTCCCCGAAAGATTGCGCTGTTATTATGCCTATTGCCTCTGCAGGGGCAATCTTCTTATCAGGCAGATGTAACCTGCTTGTGTCATTCCCATCATCTCCATATTCAAACTGGATTATATTGCCAGAAGCGTCTCTTACAGTAAGGTCATATTCTATTTTTAAATCCTGCAATGCATTTGCCAATCTTCTGTATAGATAACCAGAACGGGGAGTCCTTAATGCAGTATCCATAAGGGAGTCTCTGCCAGTCATCGCTCCGAAGAAGAACTCGTAAGGTTTTAATCCATCTAAAAATGAGGAATAAATAAAGCCGCGAGCTATTGGGGACAAATCATTATTCTTGAAAAATGATAGTGTTCTGTTACTGTAGCCTAAGTTTATTCTTTTACCCCATAATGCCTGCTGCCCAACAGAACAAGCCATCTGGGTGATATACACAACGTTCCCCCCAGCACCAGATAGAATCATAATATTCACGGGATTTGTTTTTGGTATTTCCCTTTTTACAACAGTGCCTACTTTGCTTCTTACTTCATTCAGAACCTGCAATATTTTAATCTCTCTTGTTTCTTCAAGTGTCTTGCCAGGCACTGGCTCAAGGGTGTTGCTAAAGTAAGAATCTATAATCCCCTTAACTTTCCGTTCAGCTTCATTTATTGTGTTCTTGGTTATCTCTTTTACAATATTAGGCACTTTTATGTCTTCAAGCGAGATTGTAAATCCTTTTCTTGATAGATATAAACTGCCCAAGCTGAAAATTTTCCTCAGCACATTTATTGTTTCATTTCTTCCAACTTTGATATCCAGTATTTTAAGCAAGATGCTGTCCTCGACACCAAAAGCGTGGTTATCTATAACTCCTGAAATAAACCTCCCATTTTCAATCTTTAAATAGGCATTATAGGGGCAATTCTCTTTCTTGCAGTTTCTGTAACAGTTTTCTTCAGAGGCCTTCAAGTCATAATACTTGCAGTCCTGCCCAAAACATGCCTTTGTCTTTATTGCAAAATCGATTTTTGGCAATAAAGAAGAGAAAATATCCTTTCCCTCATTTATATGTTTTATTTCATTGATATCTGCTCCGGCTTCCATTAATAGTTGGCATGCCTCCTCTCTCCCAAATTTTCTGTCAGTGAGCAAGTAATTGCCGGTTATTGCATCTGCAATGCAGCCGAGCACATTAGTGTTGTTTTTTGGGGATATTAATTGTTGGTTTACCTCAAGCAGAACTTTTGCTTCTGTCCTAGCCTCTTCTGTTTGTGGCGAGTGAATATTCATTTCATCACCGTCAAAATCAGCGTTGTAGGGGAAGGTCACAGCAGGGTGCAGCCGGAAAGTTCTTCCAGGGAGTATCTTTGCAAAATGAGCCATCAAGCTCATTTTATGCAGGGAGGGATGCCTGTTAAAAAGCAGTATATCCCCGTCTCTCAATTGCCTCTCGACTGTATAACCAATAGCAATCTCATCAGCCAAGTCTTCCTGCAAATCTGGAGTTATTCTTTTTCTCTTTCCATCAGGCCTTACAATATAATTTGCAGCAGGATAATCTTTGGAGAGTATAAATTTTTTCAGGAAGTCAATGTTAGAAGAATTAACAGTCTCGTTAACAGTTAGGATTTTTGCAATCTGCAGTGGCACGCCAACTTCATTCAGTTGGATAAAAGGGTCTGGAGAAATAACGCTTCTAGAAGAGAAATTAACTCTCTTGCCTGCGAGGTTATGCCTGATTCTGCCTTGCTTTCCTTTTATCCTTTCGCTTATTGTCTTTAATGGCTGCCCGCTTCTGTGTCTCGCAGGAGGTATCTGCGGAACAGAATTATCAAAGAATGTTGTTGCGTGATACTGCAGCAAGTCCCATAAATCCTCAATTATGACTTCAGGAGCCCCCGCATTCAGGTTTTCCCACAATCTTTGGTTGGCTCTTACAATATCACTCAGCTTGTGTGTGAGGTCATCTTCGCTTCTCTCTCCGTTTTCCAATGTTATTGATGGCCTTGATGTTACAGGAGGCACTAACAGCAAGGTTAAAACAGCCCATTCTGGCTTGGCTGTTCTTGGATTGATGCCTAACAATTTTAAATCTTCCTCGTTAACTTTTGTAAGTCTTGCCCTTACTTCTGTAGGGAATATTCTTTTTTTTCCTACTAGGAAAGATGTTGGCTTCTCAAGCTTTACTTTTTCCTGCATGGCATTGCAGTAGGGGCATTTTTTTGCATCTTTTGACTTTTTAATTCTCATTGCAGCAGAATATTTTTCAATATCTCTTTGTGAGAGCAGAATTTTATTGCAGGTCTGGCATGTGCTTCTCAAAACCCTTTCAATTATGCTTACGTATTTTATGTGTATGATAGGCCTAGCCATCTCTATATAGCCAAAGTGCCCGAGGCATTCTTTTAGCCTGCCGCCGCAAGTTCTGCATCTCACGCCAGGGTCGATTGCTCCGAGCTTCAAATCCATCAAGCCCCCATCTACAGGATAGCCATCCATGTCATAAAGCTCAGGAGTCACAATTTTTGCAACTCCGATTTTCTTTATCTCCTCCGGGCTAAGCAAGCCGAAGCTTATGCTCTTAATCTGTTTTCTTATTATCTCTGACATTTTTTACATGGAAATTGAATTGTTAATTTCAAATGAATTATCTGATAATTTCTTTGCTGAAGTGTAATCAATCATAGCAAGGATGTTTCCTTTTATTGCAGCATCTAAATCTTCCTGCCTTCTTTCAAATAATTTTGCTTGTGTATATTGTTCCATTCTCAATTTTTTTCTCACTCATATTTGTTTTTCAGTTCAAATCTCGGCAGGATATGCAGAGAGATAAGCTCATCAACAAGAAGCTTGAAGGCATATGAAATTTGCACTGGCTCTACAGGGGATGTTTGGCATAGAGGACAGTAAATCTTGCTGTGTATGTTGTCCTTGATTGCCATAACCCCGCATTTTGTGCAAACATGGACAGTAACCTTGTCTGAATCATACCTCTCTTTTAAAAGAAGGGATGCTCCATGTGCAACTAATGCCTGCTGCTCCATTTCACCTAATCTTAATGCCCCCCCTTTGCTTCTGCCCTCTATTGGCTGTCTTGTCAGCAAGGTAACTTTTCCAAGTGCCCTTGCATGCATCTTGTTTGAAACCATATATTTAAGCTTGAGGTAGTACATATCCCCCATATAAATTTTTACGTTGTACATCTCCCCTGTTATGCCATTGAACAGGGTTTCTTTTCCGTCATACCTAAATCCAGAGTCCTGCAACTCTTTTTCAAGCTCAGTTATGCTTGTGCCTGAGAACATTGTGCCATCAATACTCTTGCCGGTTAATGAGCCAACCTTGCCTGCCAACATTTCGAGCAAGTATCCAACAGTCATTCTGCTAGGCACACCGTGAGGGTTGAAAATTACATCCGGCCTCATGCCTCTTGAAGTAAAAGGCATATCCTCTTCTGGGACTATTGCCCCTATAACCCCCTTCTGCCCATGCGCAGTGGCGAACTTGTCCCCTAATTCAGGTATCTTTTCATCTCTTGTCCTTGCCTGCACTATTCTATTGCCTTCAGGGTCAGCAGTTACAAAAACAGCGTCAATTGTTCCTCGCTCTTCCTGCCTTATAGCCATCGAGCTTTCTTTCCTTGCCTTTATTGCGATTTCTCCGGCTTCACTTAAAAATTTAGGCGGGGAGGTTTTGCCTATTACAACATCATTCTCCTGCATTTCTGCTTCTGGATAGGCGATGCCGTCATCCTCCAGAAATCTGTAGCTCGCTTCTGTCCTGTAGCCGCTTGTGTCCTTGCTAGGAACACAAATTGCGTCTGATAACCCCCCTGTGAAATGCATTTCAGTGGTTTTGTAAGGCCTGAAATACGTGCTTCTTCCCAATCCCCTTTCAATTGAACCCTTGTTTATCACAATTGCATCTTCTATATTATAGCCCTCATATGTCAATATAGCAACAACGACATTTTGCCCAGCAGGATAAATGTTAAGGGTATCATAAACAAAGCTTCTGACAATCGGTTTTTGCGGATAGTGCAGCAAGCTTACATCGGTATCAACTCTGCATAAAAAATTTGCAGAATATAATCCAAGAGCCTGTTTTTGTGTTTTGCCCCCCCTGTTAAGCCTTGATGCCTGATTGTAATTTCCATATGGCACAAGGCTTGTTACAAGGCCAAGCAAATCAATTTCATCCACTTCAAGATGAGTGTGTTCAGGAGTTATGCTTGAATCATCCAAAGCCACCAAGGAATTTTCCTCTTCAGATGCATCAAGATACTCTATAACCCCCTGATTTAACAAGTCATTCCACGAAAGCGTGTTGTTTTTCAGCATTTCCAGATGTTCTTCTGCCAGCATGCTTATGCCATTCTTGACAATAATCAATGGCCTTAGAACCCTGCCTGTTTCAGTTGAGATTACAACAAGCGAATTTGAATTATCCAAACGCACGCTTAATTCAACAGGCAGTTTTCCCTGCCTTCTTGTCTCTCTTATGGCAGAAATAAATTTCTCTGCCTCAAGCACAAAACCGATGAACTGGCCGTTGTAGAAAACGTCAAACACATTTTCTCCCTGCAGCTCTTTTTCATAATTCTGCAAGCCGTTGCTTTCCATGAACTTGAATAATTCCTTTTCATCAATTTTGATGGCAGTGCTTATCCTTGCGAGCAATGCAAGATTCTTGCGCAGCCCGATTTCAGTCCCTTCTGGTGTCTCAACAGGGCAGAATCTTCCGTAATGAGTTGGGTGCAAAGTCCTTGCTAGAAAGTTTTCTTGCTCGCCAGGCAGCAGGCTTGAAACTCTTTGCAATTGCGAGAGTATCGCAAGATAGTTTGTTTTATCCATGTTTTGCGTTACTCCGGTTCTTTCGCCAATCCATCTGCCTGTTGCAATTGCGGATTCAACTCTATGGGAAAAAAGTGTTGATTTGGCAAGTGTTTTTATTGAGTAAATTTTCTTCCTTCTTGCTGTTCTCTGCAGATTATGCTGGATGTCCCTCACCAAGGCAGACAAGTTAACCCTGAATAAATCAGCGAGCAAGTCTCCGCTTAATCTGACACGCTTGTTTGCATAATGGTCCTTGTCTGTCACAACATGTGGGCTTTCCTTTGCATTCAAAAACTGCCTTACAAGCTTGCATAGGGTTATTGCCTTGTCTTTCCTGTTTTCTTGCTTGGTGCCTGCATGAGGCAGGAAGTACTGGTCTATCCTGTCCTTTATCCTGTCAAACACCTCTTTCTTTGTTCCCTGCATTGCTGTTTTTTCTGCAATGAACATCATCGCATCCTGGGCATTTTGGATGTTTGGGAATTCGTAAAGGTTGACAATCAAAGAATCAGACTCCTTGCCGATATATTTTGCGATATCAGAATCTTTAAGCATGCCCAATGCCTTCAGCATTATGACGATGGGGATATTCCTGAATCTGGAGAATGAAACATTGATTACTCCGTCATTGCCTTCGTCTATCTGGATTGGAATTCTGTATGCGCCCCTCTGCGAGAAAATCCTCAGCATAATCTTCGCTGCTGCTGACTTTTCAATAAAGAACTGGTTAGGGGCCAAGTCTTCAATCATTACCATCACTCTTTCATTTCCGTTGATTATGAAATAGCCGCCAGTATCCAAGGGGTCATTGTAAGTTTCACTTTCTTCTGGCTGTTTTCTGCCTTCTTTATGGCTGTTAATTGAAAGATTGCAGTAGTTGCTTTTTACAACAACTGGAATCCTGCCTATATCTACCTCCTGCTGCTCATTTTGGTTGCCCTGCTTGATGTTCAGCTCGACAGTGATAGGGGCAGAATAAGTCAGGCTCCTTAATCTGGCTTCTGTCGGCAGTATTCTTCTTACAGAGCCATCAGCTTCTGTTATGCATGGCTCCTTTAATCTTATTTTTCCAAGCCTTATCTCTATGTCCTCCTGGGGCAGGGCTGCATTAACCTCATTTACAATCTCCTGCATCCTTACCTCAATAAAATTGTTGAATGATATTATATTGGATTCAACAAGGCTGTGTTGTGAGAGATATTTTTTTACAAGCAGATGTTCCCTGTCTTTGGGATAATTCTGGCTGGAATCAGAAGAAGAAAAATTGCTGAAAGCTTCAGTATCCTGCTTGTCTTCTGTTTTTGCCATATTCAGTTTTTTTGACAGAGGAAATCTTCTGATTTCCTATGTCCCAAAAATTTTTATTTTTGTGATAAAACTTCCGCAAAATCCAGCAGGATTTTGGGGCCCCGAAAATCCCGTGATTCTCACCTCGGTAAGCCTTGCTTGATTTTCGCGGTTTCTAAAAGTTTTTATTCAACAACAACCCGGTAATACTCCTTTCTTTCCTTGCCAGACTGCCTTTCAATTTTTATTATATCACCAACCTGAAATTCCTTGGGCAGGGCTGCATCATTAATCTTTATTTTTGGCAGCTGCTGTCTAGAAATATTGAAGCTTTTTAATATGTCCTCTGCCTCTTTTTCTTTTAGTCTGATGTGTTTGGGCTGGAGGGCATGCATTTTTGAATACTCCTGAATAAATACAAAAAATTGAACAAAAATCTTCAGATATTGCGAAAAAAACCGCATTTATAAAGGTTTCGCTTATTTTCCCTCAAACCTCAAGTTTTCTGCCTTTCCCACTGAACAGTGGGAAAAAGACAGGGGTTTTATATATGCCTGAAAGCTGTGCCTGGAATGAAAAAACCGCATCAAAATAAAGGCAATGCAAGAAGACACAATAAAGTGCCTGGATTATGTGCTATATTGAAGTTATCTCTCGGTTTGCGTGTCCTATCTTAGCAATCTCAAAAACACTCTGGCAACCTTCCTGTCAAATTGTCTCTCCTGCCTCAACCTTGTATGCAGATAATCTTCCTCAATCTCCTTTATGCTTTTCCTGTTTTCTCTTTTAAAGTCAAATTCCCATTTCTTGCACAAAATATCTAGAATTTTGTTCTTATAGCCCTCTTGTGTCAAATTTCTTGAAAGCTCATAAAGGTAAACCCTTCTGAATGTTTTAAGATACGCTATGTCAAATGGCAAGCCAGCACATCTCTTGATTTCGTTTATTGCAAACTCTTTCGGGCGGGAAGGAGAATATGCTCTTGAATGCGTGATTGCGTTATAAACATCCAACAGGGAGATTATTCTGGAGCCGAGAGGAATCTTATTGCCTTTCAGCCCGTCAGGATAGCCTCTTCCATCTACTCTTTCATGATGATGCCTCACCAATGTGCCGAGATAGACAAAAGGCTTTAGTATCTTCTGCCCAATCACAGTATGCTTCTGTATTTCCCTATATTCTGAGAAAGTAAGCTGCGAGGGCTTGTTGACAAGGCCCCTGTCAATCATGCTTTTTCCGATATCATGGAGATAAGCAGCACAACCTATAAGCTCAATTTTGTCTGTTGGGCAGTTCAGTTTCTTTGCTATTTCTCTCGCTTTTTTAATTAAATCAAGACCGTGTTTGTAAGGGTCGTGCCCTTTCTTTATTTCTATACTTTTTACAGCAGCAAGAACAAGTTTGCATATCCTTTTCAGATTGTATTCAATTTCTTCTTTAGTAAGGACATCGCCCAACTTTTGCTCTTTTCTCTGGATAGCGCCAATAAGCTGTTTATTTTCTGCCAGATTTAGAAATTGTTTTTCTCCCATCCGGAATATAAGCATAACTAATATATATCCTTTATGAATTTACGATATATTCCATGTTAATTTTCAGAAATCTTTAAATAATAATCTGATTTCAAATTGCATAAAATGATAGATGTTCATTGCCATTTAGAGCAGAAGGATTACAATAAAGACAGAGAACATGTTATAGAACAATGCGCGAAAGAGTTAAAGGCAATGATAAGTTCTTGTGCTCATCTTCTCACAAGGAAGGATTACGAACTTGGCTTGGAAATGCACCAAAAATACAGAGATTTTGTTTTTCTCTCAATGGGTGTGCATCCAATTTATATCAAAAAAGCAACTCCTGAAAAAATCGACAGGGCAGTCACGCTTGTAGAATCATATAAAGAAGATATTGTTGCGATTGGCGAAGTCGGATTGGATTATTACTGGGTTAAGGATTCTGGGTTAAGAATAAAACAGCAGGATTTATTCAAGAGGTTTATAGGATTGGCTAAAAAACTAGAATTGCCTTTAGTTATCCATTGCAGAGACGCAATAGAAGACACACTGAATATTCTGGAAGAAAATGCTGCTGGCATTAAAGTAATGATGCATTTATACTCATACAGAAAGCATCTTCAGCGTCTTTTGGACAATGGTTATAGCATATCTATAGGACCAAGCATCTCAACCTCTAAAGACTTGAAGAAGATTGCAAGAGACATGCCTCTTGATAGAATAATGCTCGAAACAGATTCTCCTTGGTTTGGTTTTGGGAAAAGAAACACTCCCCTTGCAATCAGGCAAGTAGCAGAAGAAATAGCAAAAATCAAGAGATGCGGCTTTGAAGAGATTTGGAAAGCTGCTGGAGCAAACGCAGTTAAGTTTTTTAATCTCCCTTTGCAGATATAAACAAGACAAAGAGAAAAAATGGAAATAATTCAGATACTGCTATTGAACCTCATTTTAATACTGGCATTCCCAACAGCCCTATTATTAGCAAAAACAACAAAAGAGGAGCTTAAATATGGAAGAGAAGCATTTGTTTTAATAATTGCTGTCTCATTTATTGTAACGCTAATTGCTCTATTGCTGAAGATAAGCAATGGGAATAAAATACTTGTTGTTTATACTGCCTTTTTTATTATAGTAATAAGCGCTATGTCCTTGAATAAATCCTGCAATAAGGATAAAAAACGAAAAGCAAAGATAAAATGCTATATTTAATTGGTTTAGGTTTGGACAAGAATGATTTAAGCTTTAAATCATATGAAGCAATCAAAAAATGCAAAAAAGTGTATTTGGAAACTTACACTTCAATCATGCCATACAAGACAAAAGAACTTGAAAAATTGATAAAGAAAAAGATTGTTGAAGCTGACAGGGGGCAAATTGAGAATAGGGCTGAAGAGATGATTAAAGAGGCAAAAAAATTAAGAATAGCCCTGCTTGTTTCAGGAGACCCTCTCTCCGCAACAACACATATTGATTTAATAATGCGGGCAAAAAAAGCAGGGATAAAAACAGGGATTATTCATGCTCCCTCTATTCTCACAGCTGTGGCAGAAACCGGACTGCAGCTTTATAAGTTCGGCAAGACAACAAGCATACCAAAATTCCAGCAGAATTTTGAGCCAGAAAGTTTCTATGATATCATGCTTGAAAATTTGAAAATTCAGGCCCATACTTTATTGCTCCTGGATATTGGCTTGGATGTAAAAGAAGCGCTTTCTTACATAAAAAAAATCTCAGAGAAAAGAAATGACAGCATAAAGGAAAAGATTTTTGTTGTTTGCAGCGAAGTTGGGACTGAAAAATCATCATTTAAGGTTGGCAAGATAGATGAGCTGCTGAAGGAGAAAGAGGAATCCAAATTGCCTGCATGCATAATTCTGCCATCCTCTTTGCATTTCCTTGAGGCAGAAATGCTCGGAATCAAGCCTTGAAGAAATAAAAATATTTTTTCTCTACATTCCCTTTTAAAATCTTAACACCCTCTTTTTTAAGCAGTTTAATCTTCTTTCTAACTCCGAGATTATAGCCCCCAACCCTGCCGTCAGCATACACAACGCGATGGCATGGAATCTTGACAAGGTGGAGATTGCAGGCAAGAGCCATCGCAACAACACGGGGATGAATTTCAAGAATTCCTGCAATTTCCTTGTAGCTTGTAACCCTGCCTTTTGGAATCTTCTTTGCAAGTTCAAGAACTCTATTTTGGATTTTGATATTTCTCATCGAATATTATTCCTATCATTAAACTTGCAAGCTTATTTGAGTCGTGCCTTATTGGAGGCAATCGAGAGTTGCTCTCGAGACTTTTTTTTATCAGATTATTTAAAATGCTCTGCTCAATTACCATATCTCTCCCGTATAAATCAATGTTTCTGCCATTCAGCTCTTTTTCTTTAAATTCTACAAGATGTTTGCATTCTTTTTTATAAGCTTGCAATAGTTTAGTGTCTAAATTAGCCTTGTCATTATAGGTTATAATATTTACAACATCCTTGCCAAGATACTTTTCAATATCATTGAAATGGTCCGCAACAGAGTAATTTGGGGTTTCAGAAGGCTTCGTCATTATATTGCAATTGTATATCTTTAACGCCTTGGAATCCCTTATGGCATCTGCCATTCCATCAGCAAGAAAATTGCATATTATGCTTGTGTATAAGTCACCAGGCCCTATAATAATAGCATCTGCCTCTGCTAATGCCTCCAAGGCTCTTGGATTTGCCCTTATGTTCTGATTTGAATATAACCTTTCAATCCTTGCCATATCCGGATTCTCAAACCTATCTATAATATCTTCCCTGCTTAACACAGTTCCATTCTTGTATACCCCGCTAATATGCGCCTTATCCTTAGTAACTGGCATTACTCTCCCCTTCACATTGAATATTCTATGTGCTTTCTCTAAAGCCACTTCCTCATCTCCCTTGGACAGATTTGTGAGTGCAAGCATAGTAAGATTTCCGTATCTATGCTCATTTAAGCTTCCATTATCAAACCTGTAATTAAGCAGCTCTCTCAAATCTTCCTGTGCCTCAGATAATGCCAATAATCCTTGTATTATATCCCCATAAGGTAATATTCCATACTCATCCCTTAATCTCCCAGAACTGCCCCCAGAATCAGTTGCTGCAGTAATAAATTTTATGTCAATGCTGTCATCCTCCTCCTTCCTTGCAGCATACTTCTTCAATCCTTCCAGTAACCTAAAAGAACCGCTGCCTCCACCTATAGTCACTACCTTCTTTCTCATTGTTATACCGCAAGGCTAAATGGTTAAATATCTTTTGGATTTGGCTTGCACAAGTCAAAATTTAAAAATGCAGCAGGATTCAGACTAGCATGTATAACTTCAAGGAAGTTGAAGGGCAAGCAAGGGAAATTTGGGAAAAGCATGAAAAAGAGATTGAAAAATCTGTTCAGGAAAGAAGGGGAAGGCTATTTTCTTTTCTAGAGGGGCCCCCAACCGCCAATGCCCCCCCTGGCCTGCACCATCTTGAACTTAGAACCTATAAAGATTTGATATGCAAGTTTAAGTTTATGCAGGGCTTTTCTGTTCCAAGGAAAGGCGGATGGGACTGCCATGGATTGCCTGTAGAAGTACAGATTGAAAAAAAACTCAATCTAAACTCCAAAAAAGATATTGAAAAGCATGGCGTTGAGAAATTTATCAAGGAATGCAGGGAAAGTGTTTTTTCTTATATAGAAGAGTGGGAAAAATCAACACAAGAACTAAACTACTGGATTGATTTGGAAAATCCATACAGAACTCTCGACAATGATTATACTGAAAGTGTCTGGTGGAGTCTCAAAGAATTATACAATAAGAAACTTTTATACGAAGACAAGAAAGTTGTGCCTTTTTGCCCAAGATGCGAAACACCATTGTCAAGCCACGAAGTGGCACAGGGTTATAAAAAATTAAAGGAGGAAACAATTGTGGCCAAATTTAAGCTGGAATCAGGGGAATATATGCTGGCTTGGACAACAACTCCCTGGACTTTGCCCTCAAATTTGGCTCTGGCTGTCAATCAAAATATAGATTATGCTGTTGTTGAAAAAGATGGAAGAAAATACATTTTAGCCAAAGAACTTGTTAAAAACTTCTTTTCAAAGGCAAAGATAATTAAAACATTTAAGGGCGAGGATTTGCTTGGGAAGAAATATGAGCCGCTTCTTCCATATTACAATAATCTGAAAAATTCATTTAAGATAATAGAAGGAGATTTTGTAGAATTGGCAGAAGGCACAGGCATTGTTCATATGGCTCCTGCTTTTGGAGAAGTTGATTTTGAAGCATGCAGGAAGAATGGAATTGATTTTGTAAACCCGGTTAATACCAACGGAAAGTTCAGTCATGAGATTCCTGAACTGGATGGCACTTTTATCAAGGCAGCTGATGCGAAGATAACTGAAAAACTGGAAAAAGAAGGGAAATTATTCACGAAAATTTCCTATGAACATGATTATCCTTATTGCTGGAGATGCGAGTCTCCTTTGATGTATTATGCAATCAGGTCGTGGTTTATCAGAGTTTCAAAGGTTAAGGAAGATATGATAAGGTTGAATAAAAAAATTAATTGGGTTCCGGACTATATCCAAGATGGCAGATTTGGAGATTGGCTGGAAAATATAAAAGACTGGGCATTGTCAAGAAATAAATTCTGGGGAACTCCATTGCCTGTTTGGAGATGTGAATGCGGGAATGAAATTATTATAGGAAGTATTGAAGAATTAAAGAAGAATTCTGTAAAGAAACTGGCAGAAAAGGAGATTGATTTACACAAGCCATGGATAGAGAATGTAAAGCTTAAATGCAAATGCAGTAAGGAAATGGCAAGGGTTTCAGAAGTTATTGACTGCTGGTATGATTCTGGATGCGCCAGTTTTGCACAATTTCATTATCCCTTTGAGAACAAGGAATATTTCAAGAAAAGGTATCCTTATGATTTCATTGCAGAGGGGATTGACCAGACACGGGGATGGTTCTACACTCTGCATGCTATTGGAACAATCCTCTTTGGCAAAGAGGCATACAAAAATGTAATTTGTGCCGGGCATATTGTTGATGAAAATGGCGAGAAAATGTCTAAAAGCAAAGGGAATATAATCCCCCAAAGAGAGATATTTGATAATGTGGGAGTTGATGCAACAAGGCTGCAATTCTGTACAAGTGATACAGGCAACCAAAAAAGATTCTCGGCTAATCTGGTTAAGGAGAGTGTTCTGCCATTCCTGACCATATTAATTAATGCGAATAAATATTGCTCTGAATCAGAGAATGGGAAGGAAACCCAAAAAATAGAAGATAAATGGATTTTATCTAGATTAAATTCAACTATTAATAATGCAACCTCTTTCCTGGAAAAATTTGATATTAATAATGCTTATGCAGAAATATCTGGATTTGTTGTTAACGATTTATCCAGGGGGTATATTAAGATGACAAGAGAGAGAAAAACCAAGCCAATATTAAAGGAAGTTCTGATGAAAATTGTGCTGATTTTAGCTCCTTTTGCTCCCTATATAAGTGAGTATATCTATTCCCAATTCAGCAAAAATTCCGTGCATTTGTCAAACTGGCCTAAAGTTGACAAGAAAAAAATTGACAAGAAACTTGAGCAGGGTATGGCTATTGCACAGGAGATTATAGAGAGAATACTCTCGGAAAGAGCAAAACCAGGGGTAGGAATTAGGTGGCCTCTTGCCAAGGCAATAATCCATACAAAAGAGGAAAATACAAAAATCTTAATGAAAATGCAAGAGATAATCAAGCTGCAGGGAAATATCAAGGAGATAAAAATAAAAAAATCAAGAGAGGAGAAAGTTGAACTCGACATAAAAATAACTCCGGAACTGGAGGCAGAGGGCTTTTCAAGGGAGATATGCAGAAGAGTGCAGGAAGCAAGGAAAAAATTAGGCATGCAAAAAGGGCAGAAGATTGATATTCTAGTAAAATCTGATTCAGAACTCCAGAAAATGCTGCAAAAGAATGAAGAATTCATAAAAGAAAGGGTGAATGCCTCAAGATTGAAATTTTCAGCAGAAGAAACTCCAGAAGAATACAAATTTTCAGCAGAAGAGGAGATTAGGGGCAGGAAAATAGAAATACATTTCAGTATAACTAAAAAAGAGTGAAATAAAGAAAGGTTTAAATACCTCAACAGATTATTATTCCTAATTGGTTCCGAATGCTAAAAGGATAAAATGATTGTCAAAGAGGAATTTTTAGGCCGCTTAAGAAAAATTTTTGATCTTAATCTGTATGAAGTAAAAGTTTGGGCAGCCCTGCTTTCCAGGGGTACAAGCACTGCAGGTGAATTAAGCACAATCAGCGATGTGCCGAGATCTAGAACCTATGATATTCTTGAATCCCTTGAAAAGAAGGGTTTTGTTGTTATGAAGCTTGGCAAGCCAATAAAATTTGTTGCATTGAAGCCAGAAGAGGTTATAGAAAGAGTTAAAAGAAACCTGCATAGTGAGGCGCATGAAAAATCAAAGAGACTAGAGCAGTTGAAGGGAGAAGATGTGCTAAAGGAGCTCAATAGCCTGTACACACAGGGTGTAAAATTTGTAGAGCCAAGTGACTTGTCAGGGGCATTAAAAGGCAGGAACAACTTATACAACCATCTGGACATGATGATAAGGGGCGCAGAAAAATCAGTTACAATCGTTACAACTGCTGAGGGCTTAAACAGAAAAATGGAGAGCCTGATGCAAAGCCTCGAGAAAGCAAAGAAAAGAGGGGTAAAAATAAGGATTGCAACTCAGATAACAAAAAACAACATAAACATAGCAAAGGATGTGGGCAAGATTGCTGAGATAAGGCAGATTTCAGATTTTAGGGCGAGGTTTTGCATTATTGATTCTGAGGAGATTCTATTCATGCTGCTAGATGACGATAAGGTTCATGCAAGTTATGATATTGGGATATGGATAAATACTGAATTCTTTGCATCTGCCTTGGAGCAGTTGTTTGAGATGTTATGGTGCAATCTTAAGCCAGTAAAATAAGTATCTCAACAGAAAATGGCTGGAAAATTCTGCGTTTGAAAGATGATTTTCCCTAATTTTTGCATATTCATTTTTATTGCTGTAATACTTTTCCAATAAGATAGTGCGGCAATGCCTTCACAATCTTTATTTCCAAAAGTTTCCCAAGAAGGTTTTTTCCTTTTATAGCAACAAGTTTATAATCTGAATTTCTCGCAAGAAAAGTGTCTTCAAAGCCCTTCCTATTCCCAAGACACTTAAATTTCATTCCAATAAGTTTTTTATTCTCCTCCAAGCAGATTTCCCTATGCAAATCCATTAATTCAATTGCTCTTCTTTTTATTATTCCTGCTTTGAGCTTTTTTAATTCTGCGGCTTTTGTCCCTTGACTGGGCCAAAACTTGCTTATGTTCAGAATGATTGGCTTGGTTTTTTTGATAATCTCAACACTTCTCTTGAAATCCTCGTCTGTTTCAGCAGGATAGCCAACTATAATATCTGTTGACAAGGTTAGGGAAGGTATCTTCTCATCCGAATACTACATTGGCGTTATAAACCTCAATGGAGAATATGTTGCAGGTTTCGCAGACAAAGGGTCTGTTAAGCTAGAAAGAGAACTTAAAGAAGGCGAGACTCTTGAAGGGCTGGCACAAGTCCATCTGATAGCAAAACACAAGGACGAATATCTGGTGCAATTGCCAACAGAGCTTTGTGACAGGCTATTTGTATTAAAGGATAAACTAGAATTATTTATATAATCAAAAGGCAAGCGTGACAATAAGGCTGAACAGGATAACAAAGATTTCTGCTGTTATCACATATTTCATGTCAATCTTGAAATCATTGGCAAATTTAAACCAGATATACACCACAACAAGCCATTGAACTGTTATTATGTGGAAAAATGCAAAAGATTTATTCAAAAAAGAAAGGAAAAACTGCTTTACAAGCCCTACTGCAAAGGTCATGAGTATCAGATTAGCAAAGAAGAATACAAATTTCTCATTTGGCAGAAACCCGCCTCTTGCCTTGTCAAACTTTCTCTTAAACTCTAAAATCTGCCCTGCAGCAAGAGGCCCTATGCTCAAACCAAGAAACCATGACAGATACTCTTTTATGCGCATGAAGAACTCAGTAAAAAGCAGGAAATTAAAAAGCTCTACCAAAGTAATGGCTGCGAGAACTGCAAAAATTATTCCTTCTATTAATAATAATTTCTGCCTGTCTTCCATTTTTACATCTCTTCAATAGCTTCTATGCCCAATAAATTCAATGCATTCTTTAACACTTGCCTTACTGCGGCAACAAGCAATAATCTTGCTTCTTTTTCCTTTCCTGCCTTTAATACCGGACAGGCTTCATAGAAATCATTGAATGTTTTGGATAGGTTATAGGCATAATTGGCTATGATATTTGGAGAAAATTGCTCTGATGCATTTTTGCAAGTCTCTGGAAATTCTGAAAGTATCTTAATAAGGGCTTGCTCCTTTGGATTGTCAAGCACGGAAAAATCTGCTTTAGGATTTACTTTATTAATATCTGTTTTTCTTAGAATACTACATGCCCGGGCATGGGAATACTGCAAGTATGGCCCTGAATCCCCTTCAAAGTTTAATGCCTGTTCCCAGGAGAAATTAACATCTTTGGCTGGGGCATTTTTTAGTATAGCATACTTAATTGCTCCAACTCCTATATCCGCAGCATTCCCCTTTGTTTTCCTTTTTTTTATTTCTTCTTTGGCTTTTACAATTGTTTTTTCCAATACATCGTTCAAGAGTATTATCTTCCCTTTTCTTGTCTCCATAATTTCCCCTCCAAAATTTATAGTGCCGAATCCAATATGCAGAAGCTTATCAGAAAAATCATAGCCCCATTCCTTTAAAAGCGCAAATAACTGCCTGAAATGCATTTCCTGCCTGAAATCAGTGACATAAATCATTCTGTCAAATTTATATTTCCTGTATCTTTCAACAGCCGCACCTATATCCTGTGTTATATAGGATGCTGTGCCGTTGCTTCTTAACACGTACTTCTTAGGCAAATCCTGAAATTCAGCATAAACTGCCCCATCACTCTCTAATTTTGCCTTTCCCTCCTTTAAAGCCTGAGCTATAATCTGCTTGCCCTTCTCTGAAAATAGGCTTTGCCCTGTTATTTCGTGGAAACTAACATTCAAAATCTTGTAAATCTCATTAAAGCCCTCTTTTGAAACCCTTATTATTTCATGCCATATTTCTGTTGTCTTTTTATCCCCCAGCTCAAGAAGCCTTAATTTTTCCTTTGCCTTGTTAGTCCATTCATTATCCTGCAATTCCTCTTCAAAATCCTCATTATACTCTATTTTTTCCTTGTCGCAGAACTTTATATAAAGCCTAAGTAATTCATCAACAGGATTATCTTTCAGGGCTTCCTTGTCAAGCCAGAGTTCATACGCCACAATCATTTTGCCTATATGCAATCCAATATCCCCCAGATAATTTATGCCCTTAACATTATAGCCCTGAAAATCAAAGATTCTAAGCAGAGAATCCCCGAGAATTGTTGAGCGTATATGCCCTATATGCATCGGCTTTCCTATATTCGGGCCGGAAAAATCAATCACAATTTTCTTGTTCCTTCCTGTTTTTCCGCTGCCAAATTCATCTTTTTCATCCAGCAGTCTTTTTATTATCCCTTTGGCGATTAAAGAGGCATTAAAGAAAAAGTTTACATAGCCCTTAACTGCATTAATCTTGCTTATATCTTCTGGTTTCTTCTTGTTTAGTTTTTCAGCAAGCTCTTTGGCTATTTCTGCGGGATTTTTCCTGGATTTTTTGGCAAGTATGAAGCAAGGAAATGCCATATCTCCAAGTTCACTTCTTGATGGCTTTTCAAGCAGTTTTAAGATGCTCTCCTTGCTGATGCCTTTTCCTTTCATCTCTTTTGCCAGCAATTCTGCAATCCTTCCCTCAAACATGGATATGGGAAGAGAAACAGGGGTTAAAAATTTTGCCTTTTTGCTATTCAAAATCCCGTTTTAAAGAAGGACAAAAAGAAATCCAAATTAAAAATTTTGCCTTGCTGAGCTTTGTAAAGGCAAAATTTTGGCAGAAAGGTTTTTAAACTCAGCTTGTTTTTTTGCTGTATAATCCAGGGTTTTTTATCTTAAAAATAGATAAAATTCTCCATTAAAACTTTCAATAAAATTTAACCTAAATCAGTGAAAACTATCCAACACGGGAAAGTGAAGAATAAGGGAAGATTTAGGGTGAAAATTAGCATCGGGAAAGATAAATTCAGAAAAATTGAGATAATCAAATAAAAGAAAGAAAAAATGAGCAATAAATCTGAGTATACTGCAGAGCAAATAAAAGTTTTGGATGGGTTAGATGGAGTCCGCCGTCGTCCGAGTATGTATATCGGCTCCACAGGCAAAGAAGGCCTGCATCATTTGGTTTATGAAGTAGTAGACAATTCTGTTGATGAGGCACTAGCTGGAACATGCACCCTGATTCTTGTTACTGTAAATAAAGATGGAAGCGTGACTGTTGAGGATAACGGAAGGGGTATTCCTGTTGAGAAACATGCCCTCGGCAAATCTGCACTTGAAGTGGTTATGACAAAGCTGCATGCTGGAGGAAAATTTGATCATAAGGCATATCTTATTTCTGGTGGATTACACGGTGTTGGTGTTTCTGTGGTTAATGCATTATCAAGAGAGATGACAGTTCAGGTTAGAAGAGATGGGAAGATTTACGAGCAAAAATACAAGAGGGGCAAGCCGGCAACAGAAGTGAAAGTTGTTGGGAAATCAGATAAAATAGGAACAACAGTAACATTTGTGCCTGATGATGAGATATTCTCCGTATTGCAGTTTGATTTTTCAGTTCTTGTAAACAGAATGCGCGAGCTTGCATTTCTTAACCCTGGATTGAAGATTATCCTAAAAGATGAGATTAAGCAAAAAGAGGAGGAATTTCTGTCTATTGGGGGGTTAGTCGAGTTTGTAAAATGGCTAAATAAGTCAAAAGAGGTATTGCATAAGCCGATTTATTTCAAAAAACAGATGGACAGCACGATTGTGGAGGTTGCTGTCCAGTACAATAATTCTTATCTTGACAACATTTTTGGGTTTGTAAACACAATCAATACGGTTGAGGGCGGCACCCATATAATCGGATTCAAAACTGCATTAACAAGAGTGATTAATAATTATGCGCAAAAGAACAAGATAATCAAAGGGGAGACAATAACGGGCGATGACTCTAGAGAAGGATTAACAGCCATCATAAATATAAGGATAAAAGAGCCGCAATTTGAAGGGCAGACAAAAACAAAACTGGGAAATTCTGAAGTAAAGGGCTTTGTTGACTCTATCGTTACATTATTTTTATCCCAGTTTTTTGAAGAAAATCCAACAATAGCGAAAAAAATTTCAGAAAAAGTTGCTCAAGCTTCTAAAGCAAGAGAGGCAGCAAAAAAAGCCCGCGATCTTGTCAGAAGAAAAAATGCTTTTGGCTTGTCTGGATTGCCGGGAAAATTGGCAGACTGCTCATCTAATAAATTAGAAGAAACAGAATTATTCATTGTTGAGGGCCAGTCAGCAGGAGGCTCTTCAAAAATGGCTAGAAACAAGGAATTTCAGGCAATACTTCCCTTGAAAGGAAAAATCCTGAATGTTGAAAAAGCCCAGCCTATAAAAGTTCTAAGCAATGAGGAAATTGCTAATCTGATAACAGCAATCGGAACAGGAGTCGGAGAAGAATTTAATCTTGAGAAATTGAGATACGGGAAAATTATAATTATGACAGATGCAGATGTTGACGGGCAGCATATCAAGACATTATTACTGACTTTTTTTTACAGATACATGCTGCAGCTTATAGAAAACGGGAATGTTTTTGTTGCTGTTCCTCCTTTGTATAAAATAAGAAAGCACAAAGACCATTATGTTTATTCTGACAAGGGGCTAAAATTAGCCCTGAATAAACTTGGGCAGGGAAAAAATGTTAATGTCCAGAGATTCAAGGGATTAGGAGAGATGAATCCGCAGCAACTGTGGGAAACAACAATGAATCCTTCAAGCAGGACACTAAAAAAAGTTGCAGTGGAAGATGCTGTTGAAGCGGATGAAACCATCTCTATATTAATGGGGGATGATGTTGCCCCAAGAAAACAGTTCATAGAAGAGCATGCCAAGGAGGCGAATTTAGATTTGTAATCTGTGAAAAATGACAACGCTCAAAGAAATAATAGGCCAAGTTAAAAAAGCAGAATCAATTAATAGGGAAAATTTTGTGATAGAAGTAACAAAAGAAAACTGCGGGAATCTTAAAGGGCTTTTGGCTAATGTAAGAAAGGTTTATGACAACGCCCATAACCCCCTCAGCAGTTATAATATAGATACAATAAAAAGCAATGGCATAATGCACTTGCACTTTTATAGGAAATAAAAATGGCAGAAGAGAAAGATAAAACAGAGGAACAGGACGATATTGAGCTTGAAGAAGAAAGCAAGGAGAAAGGCATAGAAAATACAGATATAAGTGAAGAGATGAGAAAGGCATATATAGATTATGCCATGTCAGTAATAGTAAGCAGGGCATTGCCTGCAGCAGAAGACGGGTTAAAGCCGGTTCATAGAAGAATTCTTTATGCTATGGAGAGGCTGGGGATAAATTCAGACAAGGCAACAGTGAAATGTGCCCGTATTGTGGGAGATGTTATCGGCAAATATCATCCCCATGGTGACATTGCTGTCTATGATTCTCTCGTAAGAATGGCCCAGGATTTTTCATTGAGATACCCCTTGATAAAAGGGCAGGGCAACTTCGGCAGTATTGACGGGGATATGCCTGCTGCCTACAGATACACAGAAGCAAAGCTTGATAAAATTTCAGAAGAGCTGCTTCAGGATTTAGAAAAAGATACAGTTGAATGGAATCCAAATTTTGACAATAGTTTGAAAGAGCCGGAATTGCTTCCTGCAAAACTGCCTAACTTACTGCTAAATGGTGCAAATGGGATAGCAGTAGGAATGGCAACCAATATCCCCCCCCATAACTTAACAAATGTTTGCGACACAATTATCTCTTATTTGAACAATCCAAATGTTGAAATTGAAAAGCTTGCTGAAACAATCCAGGGCCCTGATTTTCCTACTGGAGGAAGCATAGATTATTCGAATATTCTGGATTTATACAAAACAGGGAAAGCATCCATAACAATGCGCGGGAGATTAATAACAGAGGATATCAGGGGAGGAAAAGAAGCAATAATTATCACGGAAATTCCCTATCAAATAAACAAGACAACACTCATAGAAAAAATTGCTTCCTTGGTTGCAGAGAAAAAACTTCCTGATGTTACAGACATAAGAGATGAGTCTGCAAAAGGAAAAATCAGGATTGTTATTGAGCAAAAAAGGGGGGCTGACTCAAAATTCACAATTAACAGGCTGTACCAATATACAGACATGCAATGCAATTTTGATGCAAATATCTTAGCATTAGTCAATGGAGAGCCAAAATTGCTTAACCTGAAACAAATAGTAGAGGTTTATGTTGATTATAGAAAACAAATAATCAAGAGAAGAACAAAATTTGACTTGGAAAAAGCAGAGGACAGAAAGCACATAGTTGAAGGCTTGCTTCTTGCCTTAAAACAGATAGATGATGTTGTTTCCTCAATAAAAAAATCTAAAAACACAACAGAAGCCTTGGAAGCATTAGTCAAAAGATTCTCATTAACCCAGAAACAAGCCCAGGCAATTCTTGATATGAAGCTCTCGTCTTTAACTTCTTTAGAGACAGACAAGCTCAAGGATGAAAATAAGAAGCTTGAGGAATTAATTAGAGAATTAAAGAAGATTCTATCAGATGAAAAAGAGATTATCGCGATAATAAGGAAAGACTTGTCTGACTTAAAGAGGAACTTTGGAGATGAAAGAAGGACAAATATCCTGCAGAGAATAGCCGAGATACAGGAAAAAGACCTGATAGTAAAAAAACAGGCTATAGTTACAATAACTGGTAAGGGCTATGTAAAAAGAATGGATGAAAAGGCATACAAGGAGCAGAAAAGAGGCGGAAAAGGAATGATTGGAAGCGATTTGGCGACAGGGGATTATATAAGGCAGTTGATAACATGCAACACCCATGATTACCTGTTATTCTTTACAGACAGGGGAAAGGCCTATTGGCTTAAAGCTTATGAAGTTCCTGAAACAGACAGGTATGGAAAAGGAAAAGCAATAATCAACTTGCTGAACATCAGGGAAGAAAATGTCACAAGTGTTATCCCTGTGAATAAATTTGAAAATTTCCTTCTTATGGTCACAAAACAGGGCGTAATAAAGAAACTTCCTCTTGACAATTTGAGCAATCCAAGAAAAGCAGGCGTAAGGGCAATTAATCTGCCTCTTGACAATTCAGATAATTTAATTGATGTTCAAAGAATTACAGAAAAGCAGGAGGTTGTTATTGTGACAGCAGACGGGCAGGCAATAAGATTTTCATCAGAAGAGGTCAGGGCAATGGGAAGGGCATCCTATGGGGTTGCAGGAATAAAACTGGAAAAAGGGGATTATGTTGTTTCCCTAGAAGTTCTGCCTGAAACAGAAGAAGAGCGGAAAAAAGCTTCTGTCTTGACAATAACAGACAAGGGATATGGCAAGAGAAGCGCAATAGAGGATTACAGAAAAACAGGAAGAGCATGCAAGGGAGTGATAAACTTGAAAGTTACAGACAAGACAGGAAAAGTCAGGACAACTGTCTCTATAAAAGATGAGGATTCAATTATTGTTTCAACAACAAAAGGCATAGTGATAAGAACAAATGTGAAGGACATAAGGATAATGGGAAGAGCCACCCAGGGTGTGAGGATAATCAAGCTGCAGGAAGGCGATTCTGTTACTGACCTGGTAAAAGTCAATAACTTAATAGAGGAATGAAGAAAATAATCAAATAAAAGAAAGAAAAGAAGAAAAACAAAAATTGGCTTACTTCAGTTCCAAGTGTATTGGCGCTTTCTTTGCTACCACATTGTAAACATGCGCAACTATCAATGTGCCAATGAAGCCGACAATGAAACCGCCTATAGGATAGCCGATTATCAGCAGAGCTCCGGCATTCAACACATTCAACTGTGGCACTGTAATTCCTGAGATGCCTGCCAATTGCGCAAACCACGATACAAGTATGCCCAGATTGACTGCTGTCAATATGCCAAGTATCAATCCAAGCACTGCATTAACCAAACCAACTGCAATGGCAATAGGAACTGGTGGTATTCTCTTTACTTTGGTTACAGCCATTTTTCACCTCCTTTTTAATGCTGATATTATCAGGGGAATAGAACTTAAAAAGCCTTGCTTTTCTTGTTTTTTCCCTGACTTTTTATCACTTCAACTCAACCTTAAGCTGAACTTTTCTTGCTATCAGATTGTATAGCCATACAACAACAAGAGTTCCTATGAATCCGCTAATAAATCCTGTAACTGGATAAATCAGGATGAGCCATGCAGAACCAGTTACAGACAAGGCAAGCATGTTCTGCAAGCCGCCTTGAACTAGTGTTGCTGCAATTTCTGGATTTCTTGCCAGGAAAATGGAAATCCCCAATCCAATAATCGCAAAAATAAACCCAATAATCGCATTTATCAGCCCTACAACCAAGGCAGCGCTTAAGGGAGCAATTTTCCTTAATTTTGACAAAGCCATTTTTCACCTCCTTTTTATTGATTCATATCAAGATTTGAAGATTCATGTTGTGCCCCTGTCCTTGTCAATCTCTTTAGGGATAACATATCCTCTTTTTTCTATTGCATTGAAATGCTCTTTGGTTATTTTAACGCCACCAACATAATAATGAAATAAGTTCCTTACCTCTTCTATCTGTTTTTGGTGTTCCTCAAAATCTGCATCTTCGTTTATTTTCTTGCTGCACTACAGACAGATATCATCAAGATTTGCCATTCTTTTGTTTTTTAATAAAAGTTTTTACTCAAACCCATAACTTACTGAAATAGACGCTGTAACCTTCACGCTGCCTGCTAAAATCTGCGTTGAAGCCGAAGCCATCTCCTTGTATGCTGCATAATAGGGAGTGACATAACTGTATCCAGCAGTTATATACACTGGTTTTTTCAGGGTAACACCCATCTGCTCTGCTGTAATCAATGCCTTTTTCCTTGCATCGCTTATTGCCTTTTTCAAGGCCTCTGCACCAACTGACTCCTTCCTTGCATCAGTTAATGCAAAGACTATACTGTTAATTTTGTTTGCCCCTGCATTGACTGCATTATCAATTATCTTGCCGGCATCATTAACCCCTGATTTTATCTTGAGAATATGTGTTGTTTTGTAACCTATTATTTTTTCCTGCCCATCTTTCCAGTCTATCAACGGAGAGAGGTCGAGAGAGTATGTTTCCACATCCTCTTTCTTTGCATAAGAATAAATTTCCCTATACACTTTCTGCATTATGTTCGCATTTTCTTTTTGTGATGTTGAAGCAATCAGATTCTGGGTTTCAACTCCAAGATAAATTTCAGCCACATCCGCCTTCTCACTCACTTCAGCATACCCTGAAACATCAATCTTGTCCTTAGTTGAGGACTGAATAACTTGTATCTGCTGATTGGATATTAAGCCAAATCTCAAGGCAAGAATGATAGAACCAAATATGATTATCCATACTATAGATATAGTAATTACAAGAGCTTTCCTCTTTTTTTCCGTCTCCTGTTTTGAATCTGCCATTATTCAGAATAGGCATGCCTATTTTATAAATTTAATGAAACTAAATTACAATCTCCCCCCAGCCAATTAATCTCCAATGCCCCTGCAGATTTCTTGCTATGCCCACCTTGCTCTTTGCGATAGGCACTATCGGAATTTTCAATGAAAGTTCTATTTCATTGCCTGTTGATTTTGCTGCTATCCCAACAGTTACAGCCGTATTTACACTTAAAAGAATTGTCTCGTTAAATTTTATCGGCTCTACAGGTTTTTTCTCCTCTATGCCTATAATCTCCTTGAACAGCTGTGTTTTTATTTTTACACGCGATTTAATTTCTGGCAGTTCTCCTGCTTTTCCAACAACGCATCCTGCCAAGGAATCTGCTTTTGTCAATACTGGGTCAAGAGAAGTCTGTATCGCAAGAGAGCCAGAGGGGATAATTTTATCAAGTTTGTTATTGCCAGAATATAACGCAAGGATTTTGGTTTTGATTGTTCTGTACTCTGTAGTGTTGTGTTTTTTCATTGATAAGCCTGGTTTTATCTCAATCTCGTCTCCTATCTGCAATGAGCCCTGCTTTAAAACGCCGCCTAAAACCCCCCCGCTTAACTCAGCAGAATTTGTTCCCGGCTTGTTAATGTCAAAAGAGCGGGCAATAAAAAACAATGGCTTGTTTTCTATGTCTCTCTCTGGAATTTTTAACTTGCAGATATATTCAAGGATAGAATCTATATTCACTCCCTGCTGCGCAGAACATGGAATTATCACCGCATTCTCTGCTACTGTGCCTTTGACAAACTTTTTGATATCCTCATAATTTTTTAGTGCCTGTTCCCTTGTCGCTAAATCAACCTTGTTTTGCACTATCATGATTTCCCTGATGCCTTTTGCCTCCAATGCAACGAGATGCTCTCTCGTCTGAGGTCTAGGACATGGCTCATTTGCAGCTATCACAAGTATTGCGGCATCAATCACTGCGGCTCCGCTTAACATTGTAGCCATAAGCATCTCATGCCCGGGAGCATCAACAAAACTAATATATCTTACTGCTTCACTTTTTCCGCCACATTTGCATGTTTCTTCTCTGGTGTACACGCCGCATTTAGTGCATTTCCTGATAACAACATCTGCATAGCCCAGCTTGATTGTTATCCCTCTTTTCAATTCTTCAGAATGCGTGTCAGTCCACTTTCCAGTAAGCTTCCAGAGCAATGTAGTCTTGCCGTGGTCTATATGCCCTACCATGCCTATGTTCAGCACAGGCTGTTTAGTTATTTGTTCTGCCATTTTTTCAATAGCCATGGAATTGAGACTCTATAATCCATATTGGTTTTTACCAACACCCAAAAGAAAGGCGGTTTATTTATTTTTAAACATTACTCCTTGTCTGGATAATCGCAGTTTGAAATCATAAAAACAGAGCCAAATCTAAGCTTTTCCCTGCTTATATTTGAAATTGCTTTTATTATCTCCCCGTATTTTGTTTTGTCAGTTGTTATAACCACAGGAACAAAATTTTCTCTCTCCTCGCCTATTTGTATTGCTTGGGATATATTTATGTTGTGGCTTGCAAGTATGCCTGTGAGGTTGTGCAGTGTGCCTGGCTTGTCAAGCCCATAAAATTTAAGGTAGAACCTCGACTCTAAATTTTCCTTTTCTACGATTTCAAACTTATTTGTTCCAAAGAAACTAATTTTTTGGTAAGGATTTTGCATCATTCTGGATATCTGCCTTATATCAGTCATAATCGCCGCGGCAGTTGGTTTTCCCGCCCCCTCTCCAGAGAGCATTATATTTGCATTTCCTTTCAGGTAAATAGCGTTTGTTTCATAATTTATGGAACTAAGAGCATGCCTTTTAGGCAGAAGAACCGGTTGAACGCTCGCTTCAAGCAGGTTGTCCTTTAATCTTGAAATCGCAAGCAACTTTATTGTATATCCTAATTGCTTGGCAAATGCTATATCCTCGCTGCTTATCTTTTTTATACCCTCGCAATATATCTCTTCTGAGCTTATCTTTGTCTTAAAATTTATTGATGTAATAATCGCAAGTTTTTGCGCGGCATCTTTGCCAGAAACATCAAATTCTGGGTTAGCCTCTGCAAATCCTTTCTCTTGTGCTTCAAGCAATGCTGTGTTATAATCCATTCCCTTGTTCATTCTTGTAAGTATATAGTTAGTTGTGCCATTAAGGATGCCCAAAATCTCTTTCGTATTGTTCCCCTCACTGCTTGTAATCTTGTCTATCACCCCCATGCCGCCGCCCACAGAAGCGGAGAACCTTAAATATCTTTCATGCTCAAGAGCTATAATCTCAAGTTCAGAACCATATCTGTCTATTACCGCTTTGTTCGCAGTAATAACATGCTTGCCTTTGAGCAATGCATTTTTAATATGCTCATAAGCTGGGCTATAGCCCCCTATCAGCTCAACAAAAATGTCTATCTCTCCATCGTCTATAATTTCTTCAACATTCTTTGTGAAAGGCAGGGAATAGATCTCTCTTTCCATGTCTTTGTCAGCAGTTTTTTTAAGGATAATCTCAAGCCCCGCCTCCATCTTGAAATTCTCCTTCTGTTTATCAAACTCATTAACCGCTGCGCAGCCGATTTTGCCTAAACCTGCTATCCCTATTCTTATTTTTCTGCATTCCATTTTCTGAGCTCCTTGCAATTAAACTCTCGAGAAACCAAGAGGTTCTCACCTCCTTACTCTACTTTATTGCTGTTGTTCTGTTCCTTCTGCTTTCTCTTCTTTCTTGATATAAATCTCACTCAACAGCTTTTCCCCTTGCTTCTTCACTCTCAAATTTATCTGGGCAATATCAGCGGAGATTGTATTGCCGCGGACAGTTTTTCTTAATCTCAAGCCTCTTGGCTTTCTTTGCCTCATGCCCTTCCCATATGTCAAAAGCAGCCTCTTCCTGCCTATAACCTCCAGTGATGCAAGGGCAGGAAACCCTGCATTGTCTGAAGCGCCAGTAAGAATGAATTCGTAACCATTTAACTCTTTGGAAATATCCTTTCCCTGCACAGCATCCCCAAGCTTCATGCTTACAAACACCTTCTCATCTGCCTCGACATGAAATGTTCTGCCTTTGTCTTTTTCAATTCCGGCGATATCAAGTTTCAACATTTTTGTTCCTATTTATTTTATTAAAAACCTTACAAACAAGTGTTTTAAAATCTTTCTAATGAGGATAAAAAGTTGTTGATAAAACTTTTCCTTGAAGTATACCAATAATGCTCTTGGCTGCGTTTCCTATCCTGCAAATCTTTCCGGCATCATTCGCCATCTTTATAGCATCAAGCTTTTTCTGCAAGCCGCCTCTTCCCTCCCTCATTTCATTTTTAATGTTGTCGTAATCTTCTTGACTGTAAGAATCTGCGGTTTCAACAATCTCACCATCTTTCAGCAATCCATCATGAATAATCAGGTTTACCATCAAATCCTGCCCCAATCTGGTTGTTATCAATGCCTCAAGTTCATCATTATCACTGAATTTAATCTCTCTAGTTGCAAGGGTGTCATTTTCATTGAACACAGGCACTACTCCTTTTTCCAGTGTTTTGTTATAGCTGCCATAAAGAATCTTGAACCTTTCTTTATTAACAAAATCGTTCTTTGTTACAAGGAACTGCGCAATATTAACCCCATATTTCCCAAATTCCAGTATATACTCTTGCATAAGCAGGGGCTGCCCTACTGCAGCATAAACCTGTTTCTCAACCAAGCTTCCTTCCAGAGATGTGTGGAGTTTTCTTTTTCCAGAGGCAATTGCTCCTGAAGTCACAATTGTCACACATTTGCCCTGCATTCTTAATTCATGGCAGCATTTCGCAAGGTTTGCAATTATCTTGCTGTTTATCTTGCTGTCTGTAGTTATCCCTGCTGTTCCAACTTTTACCACAATTTTATTAGCCTTATCAAGCAAGTTTTCCATTTCACACACCCCACGTTGCCTTTTTCTTCCTCTTTACTGTGGCAATTTCCTGCAGGACTGCAATCTCATCTGCAGAAAGATATTGCTTGTTCTTTTTCAAGTTCCTGAAATTTTCCTCGCTCATCTCACTATATAAAATATCCCCCTCATGAACCTGCCGTCCAAATGTGATATTGGGCATGCTTACTGCAACATCCATGCCTCTCCCAACCTCTTCAACTGACTTGTTCTCTGACTGTATTGCCTTTATCTCTGAAACTTTTTCGTCATGGGCGTTAATCATCTCAGTTCCTGCTTTTAAAATGCCAGCTTCTACATGCACACCGAAAATCGCGGGCTTGCTCTGCCTGAAAACAAATCTTAAAACCCCCAGTTTGCATGGCAGAACTAACTTTTCAAGAGTTTCTCTTTGAATTTCCTTCTGCTTCTCCACAAGCCATTTTTGAAAATCCTCTATTAATCTGTAGATAACATCATTGGCAAGCACTTTAATCCTTGCATCTCTTGCATCCTCATCCACAGAAACATTAAAGCCAAGCACAACTGCGTTAAGGGGATTTGCCTGCAAATTTGCAGCAGCATTCATCAAATCAACCTTATTTACAGAGCCTATTAATGCCTTGCTGACTTTAATTCCCTCTTTATTCAGCAAAACAAGCAATGCTTCTAAACTGCCTAGAGAATCTGCCTTTGCTATAACCCCCTCTTTCTCTGTTCTGATTGTTTTTTCTATTTCCTGTTTTAACGCCTTGATTACCTGCTCTTTGTTATTTTGTTTCACAACAGAAAATGGCATGCCCGGCAATATCTCTGCACTATTGGCAAGCTGCATTCTTATTCCCGCAGCTGCTGTAACCCCTTTCATTGTCTTAAAGCCCTTGCATAAGGGCAGTGCTTCTGATAGGATTCTTATTTTGCTTGTTATTGGCTCGTCAAAACTTGCTATTGCAACTGTATCCCCCTGCTTTAATGTCCCGTCATAAAGGACAGCCTCAACATAGATAATTGATTTTTCCCTCTTAACCTCAAGCACTGTTCCTCTCGCTTCCTCGCTGATTTGCAGCTTGCCTTTCAGGAATTTCTGTGTCAAGCCGCATAGCATTATAATCAGCTCCTTTATTCCCTCTGCTGTTTTTCCTGAGCAAGGCACCAATGCAACCTGCTTTGTAAAATCAGAAATTCTGTAAAAGATGTCAGCATTAAAGCCATGGGATGACAAAGCCTCAACTATCATTGAAAATTTTTTTTCAAATTCATTCTTAACATAAATCTGCTGGGAATTTATATCCTCCTCTAATTTTTCAGAATTCCTCTTCCATCCGTGGACTGCATCCACTTTATTTAATGCGACAATAAAAGGCACTTTGCTGGATTTTAGAATCTCCATGCATTCAATGGTTTGGGGCATGAATCCCTCGTTTATATCGATAACTAAAATTGCCAAATCTGCCAGAGTGCCACCCCTTTTCCTCAAGTTTGTGAAGGCAGCATGCCCTGGAGTGTCAATAAATAAGAATCCTGGGATTTCAAGCTGGATGTTAAATTGTTCAAGCAAGCCAGAGCATTTTTTCTGAATCAAGTCAATAGGATAGCAAGTGCATGAGATTTTCTGCGTTATGCCCCCTGCCTCTTTTCTCGCTATTATTGTTTCCCTTATGCTGTCCAGTATGGTTGTCTTTCCATGATCAACATGCCCCACAACAGTAACGATTGGCTGCCTTATTCTTTCCATATTTATAAAAATAAAAGAAAACTTTTAAATCTTGCCACTTCCGGCTTATTTCGCCGGCTCTTTTTCTGCAGGCTTCTCTTGTTCTTTCCCTGATTTGCTTTCTGCTTTCTTCTCTTCCTTTTTTTCTTTCTCTTCTTCAGCCTTCTCTTCATGCATCTTCTCTTCATGCTTTGCCTCTTCAAGCAATTCTTCCTTGAGTTCTGCTTTTGTCTTGCCCTTCCCTGTTTTTCTAACCCATGCAAGCTTGCTGCTTTCCCTGCCGAGCTGGAAATTTTTCATGCATTTAGAAGAGCAAAAATTATAAACTCTGGCGAATGCCACAAAAATAACCCCTTTGCCCTGTTCAATTTGCCTGCTGCAAAAACTGCATTTTGCCATTTTTTGATTCTGAATTTTATTTGTTTTTAATTAACTTAAATCTTGGAACTTTTTTTCCATTTATATTAACCTTTTCCAAAAACATATCTTTTGGTCTCACCCATAAATCTTTGTTTCCATAAAGAGCCTTGTATACAATAAATTCTTCTAATGTTTCACTATGTTTTGCTAAACCTATAACCTCATACTCTCTTCCTTTGAAATGTTCATATATTCCCAGTTTTAACTTCTGCATTTTGTTTTTACTTTGAAATTAAGTGAACGCCCCTTTCATCACCTTGCTTCTTAACCTTCTTGCCTCAATTTGTGTTTCTCTTAGCATCAAAATATCCTTCAAGCGAATAGGTCCTTTTACATTTCTCCTTATTAATTTTCCTTTTTCAACACCCTGCATGATTCTTGCGCGGATTTGCGTAATCTCCCCCCTAAATCCAGTCCTGCCAACAATCTCTTCAACAACTGCAGGCACTGCTGTCCCAACTACCTTATCCATGCCTTTTTTTGCTTCAACTGAAACTTCCTTTTTCTTTTGTTGCTTATCGCTTCCCATTTTTTAATTTCAAAGCAAGTCTTCCAGGCTTATTCTTCTTTTTTCTTTCTGGTTCTTTTTGGCTTTTCTTCTGCCTCTGGCTTTTCTTCGGTTGCTTCTGCCTTTTCCGCGGGAATTTCAGCAATCTCTGCAGTATCTGCTTTTTGCTTCTCCTCTTTTTGGGATTTGGCAAATTCTGCTATCTTGCCTGCGGTTTCCCCGGCATCAATTACCGCAATGGATGCTGTTGCAACCAGAATTCCTGCAGCCGCCCCTAGCTTCTGCTTTGAATCTGCTACAATGCAGGGGATTCCCTTCTCCCTGCACAATATTGGTAAATGCTGCACTATCTCCTTTGGCTGGACATCCTCTGCATAAACAACAAGTTTTGCTGTTCCTCTCTCCACAGATTTCGTAACTTCGTTTGTGCCTTTCTCTATCTTGCCAGTTTTTCTTGCTTTCTCTATTATTTCGTAAACAGAACTCATTTTTAAACCTCCTTCATCAAATCAGTCATGGGTTTTGTTTTAAATTAAAAGGTTCAGAAAAAATCAATTTAAAAAGCTTTTGGTTGAAAAAAATTTTTTAAATTGATTTTCCATTTTAGAATTAGAGATATCAGAACCTTTTTCCTTCCATCTCTAAATAGGACTTAAGCTGCGCGCAAAGCTCATCAACCTCTTCCATTATCTTGCCTTCATATGACTCTATTCTGCTTTTGATGATATACCTGTCATAAACACCCCTCATAAATTTGTTAAATGGGGATGTTTCCCATCTGCTTTCATAATCCTTTTCAAGCAATCCTGAAATGCTGATCTCAACGCTTCCTTTGTTGAGCTTTATCTTAACGTCCCCTTTTTGCACTTCTACAGAAGACATGCCAAAAGCCCTGAAAGTTATTTTCAATAAAAACCTGAAATAATCTGAAACGCTTTTTCTTGCGTTCCATATAACCTCAAGCTCCTTTCCCTCTGGCTTGATTTTTTCAGTGTAGGATTTTTCTTCTATCACGCCATAGCCATATGTAGAAAGCCACTTGCTAACAAAGTTATACAATGCCTTGAAATCAAAAAGCCCGTCAAATTTAACCTTACTGTCATATATCTTGTCTGTTTCAGCCATGATTAAATCACTCACAGCAGGTATTTAAATATTTTTGTAAGAAAACAAAATCTTGGAGATTTGCAGGAGTAAGCCCTTATCAGTCTACAATCTCTATCTGTATATTAACCTCTTTTGGCACAGGTATGCGCATGATGCTATGCAATACCCGGTCGTCCAAAGGCAAATCAACAATCCTTTTATGAACTCTCATTTCAAACCTGTCAAAAGATGCCTTGCCAGAGCCACAAGGGCTTTTCCTGGTCGTAATCTTCAAGTGTTTTGTAGGCAGGGGCATAGGACCCCGGATAACAACACCTGAACTGCTGGCTATATTTTTTATTGTTGAGCATATCTCATTTAAATATTCTATATTCGGTGATGCGAGTTTTATTCGTGCTTTTCCCATTTTCAAGTAAAATATAAGAAGCATACGTCCAAGAGGCTTTTTAAAATTTGCTATGAAATTAGCAAGCAAATTTTAATCTGAAATAAACAGAAAATTACTCTATGATATCCTTACAACTTTCGCACAGAAGTCTATTATCCATATTATAAAGCAAGCCGTAAGCCCCGCACTCAACGCACTCTCCCTCTTTAACCCATGTCTCCCCAGTTAATGCTGCTTCGCTCCTTTTTCGTTTCTCTGTTTCCTCTTTTATTTCTATTGCCTCTCTCAGACTATCAGAAAGAGAGGGTTGTATTCTTAAAATGTCTTTGAGTGTTATTACTCCAATTACCCTATTTTTGACAGTAACAGGCAGGACCCTAAATTTTGTTTTTGTTATCCTGTCCATTGCCTCGCTTATGTCCTTGCTAGGGGCTATACTCACAACTCTTTTTGTCATTATATCCTCTGCCTTAACCTTGCCCAAATCCTGCCTTTTCACAACGACCCAGACTATGTCCTTTTCTGTAAGAATCCCCTTCAAAACCTGATTTTCCTGGACTACAAGAGAGCCGACATGCTTTTTTATCATCTCCCTTGCACAGTCACTTACAGATAAGATTGGCTTGACAGAAACAAAGTTCCTTGTCATAATATCCCCCACTTTGATTCCTATCTTGGGCTTTGCCCAGACTCTGAATTTCATTTGAACATCACTTTTTATTTTAATGTTAAAAACAAAGGGATATAAAAACTATCTTGCAGAAAAAAGTATATAATTCAAGAGATAAAACCTTTTAAATCAAAGATCAGAAATTTTCCTGACTTGGAAGTTAAGAAAAAATGACAATTTCAGGTTTAACTTTTTCGCAAGATTTATAAATACGTATCTAGGATAAACTTTAACTAAACCTTATTTTAAAATGGAAAGACAGCCAATATTTATACTGCCAGAGAATGTCCAGAGGATGATGGGAAGAGACGCTCAAAGAAACAACATAATGGCTGCAAGATTAGTTGCCGATACCGTCAAGACTACGCTAGGGCCAAAAGGCATGGACAAGATGCTTGTTTCTAGCATTGGAGACATAACAGTAACCAATGATGGCGTTACAATCCTTGAGGAGATGGAAATAGAGCATCCTGCAGCTAAAATGATGGTTGAAATTGCCAAAACTCAGGAAGCAGCTGTTGGGGACGGCACAACTACTGCTGTTGTAATTGCAGGCAAGCTCCTTGAAAATGCTGAATTTCTGCTTGACAAGAAAATACATCCTACGGTAATCGCAAAGGGATACAGGATTGCGGCGGAAAAAGCTCAGGAAATTTTAGAGGAAATAGCAACAAAAATAACACCCAAGGAGGAATTATTATTGAAATATATCGCAATGACTGCAATGACTGGAAAGGGGGCAGAGACTGCAAAAGATAAATTCTCGGATATTGTTGTCAAGGCCGTTAAGATGGTATATGAAAACAACAAAGTGGATATGGCAAACATCAAACTTGAGAAGAGAAAGGGGAAAGGGGTGGAAGATTCCGAACTTATTGAAGGGATAGTCCTTGACAAAGAAAAAGTTCATGGAGACATGCCTTCTTTTGTGAAGAACGCAAAAATTGCCTTAATAGATTCTGCACTTGAGATAAAGAACCTTGAAACAGACACTAAAATAAGTGTTAGCAGCCCTGAGCAGCTGCAGGAATTCCTCAATCAGGAGGAGAAAATCCTGAAGAATATGGTTGAAAAAATCAAAAAGGCAGGGGCAAATGTGGTTTTCTGCCAGAAGGGTATTGATGATATAGCACAATACTATCTGACAAAGGGGGGGATATATGCCTGCAGAAGAATAGCAAAGAGTGATATGGACAAGCTTGCAAAGGCGACTGGCGGAAAGATAATAAGCAATTTGAATGAATTAACAGGCAAGGAGCTTGGAAAGGCTGCTGAAGTAAGCGAAGAGAAAGAAGGGGAAGAAGCATTAACAAATATCAAGGGCTGCCCTAACCCTAAAGCATTGACAATCCTTATCAGGGGCGGAACAGAGCATGTTATTGATGAAATGGAAAGGGCAATAAAAGATGCTCTGGGGGATGTTGCAGCTGCGTTGACAGTTGGAAAGATTGTTGCTGGAGGCGGCGGGATAGAGGCAGAGCTTGCAAAAAGGCTGAGAGATTTTTCACAGGGGTTAAGCGGCAGAGAGCAGCTCGCAGTAGAGCAGTTTGTTGCGGCATTAGAATCAATTCCCGCGACTCTCGCAGAGAATGCTGGTTTGGACCCTATTGATGTTTTGACAGAATTAAAGGCCAGGCATGAAAAAGGCGAGAAGAATGCTGGGCTAAACCTATTCACAAACAAGATAGAGGATGTGATGAAAGTGGGGATTATAGAGCCATTGAAAATCAAGACGCAGGCGATTGATTCTGCATCTGAAGTTGCGATGATGATTCTCAGGATAGATGATGTTATTGCCTCTTCCGGAGGCGGGGCTCCAAGAGGAATGCCTCACGGCGGAATGGGCGGCATGCCAGAAGGCGGGGAATATTAAAAGATTAATATTTTTTCTTTTTTAAAATTCTGAATTAATTCTTTGTATAGTTCTTTAAAATGTGATTAGGCAAGAAGCAATCAACAACATAGAACCAGTCTTTTAGGTAATTCCCTTTGTTGCTAAAATAAGCATATTCCTTCAATTCGGCATGAATATCTTCAATACTCTTTGCCTCTGTTTCTTTGATTGCCCAGGCAAGAACTGCCTTTTTTGCCATTTCTTCATTTTTAATTTCTGATTTAGAATTAGAATTAGAATTCTTTAATTTAAAGTATACACTATTAGCTAGATACAAAATATCGTTTTCCGCATCATTTCTAAAAACTTTATGTATGCATTTGTCAATATCGTCCAGAGTTAATGCCATATTTATAATAACGAGAAGAATTATGAAAAGATTATTGAAACCAAAAATATATAAAAATAGCCATGCGCCAGCCGGGACTCGAACCCGGATAGCATAAATGCAGCTTGCGGGGATTGAACCCGCAGCTCGAGCTTGGGAAGCTCGCATTTTACCATTAAACTAAAGCTGCGTTCTAAAAGGGAGGGATTCTTTAAAATTTGTTATCGCTCCCTTCAATTCTTTCTTAGAGGGAATATCACCATTCTTTATAAAATATTTATATCTTTCTATATTCTTAGGATTCGAACTTCCTATTAATTTAAAGAAGCTATGCAGTTCATTTTGATTTTGTATCCTTACATTAAAAGAGTATCTTTTAAGAAATCCTGATTTATTTGTACTTTTTGATGGAGTAAAATTAATTTTCTTTAATAAGCATATTATATTATGGCTAATAATTTTTGAGTTTGTCTGAAATTCAATTATTGCTCTATTATATCTTTTCTGTTTTCTGTAAATTCCGCCATCAGTATCTAATAAACCTCTTAACGCTCCATAAATAAATTCTTTTTTTTCAGAAATCCATGAAGGTAGATGAGCACCATTCTTTATTTTATTCCCTACAGTCAGGCTATTATTTTTTAAAAATTTAATAAGCTCTGAAGAGTAGCAATCAAGAATTATTGTATTTTTATTGGTATAACTAATAAAAATTTTAGAATCAATGCCAAAAAGTTTCTTTATTTGTTCAGAGATATAATCTAAATGATTTTTTTCGTAAGGAAATTCGCTGGTGATAGTTAACTCTCCTTCTTCTAAATGACCATCACCTAATATAACACCTAATAATTCTGCAAGTTCTTCACTTTTTTCAGGTATTTTTATTTTCTTTTTATTTTTGCCCCCCGCAGATTTTTGTCCCCAGTTTGCAGGAAGAATTTTTTCTACCCATTTTGATTGGATAGTTTCCCATTCTTCAAATGGATAGACCTTAAGAAGAGAATAAGCAATTTTATAAGGAATTGTAGACCTCTCTTTTTGCCATTCTACTCTTAAAGTATACTCGCTAAGATTTATACTATCTGCCAGGGCTTTCCATGTCAGTCCGCTGTTCTTCTTTATTTTTCTCACAAATAATTTTTGGAATCCTTTCTTGAATTTAACCCTATTATCGATTATACACTCCCCCCTCTTTCTCATTTATCCTATAGAGCAAACCACTATATAAATATTTCTTTTTTTCTTAGCCATTGGACCACTAGCGCATATATCCTAAAATATAACAATCCTTATAAATTTAACAATGGACTTTCCTATATGGCAGAAAGAACAGAGATAGAAAAGGAAACAAGAATGCTTATAGCATTGGACATACTTTACAAGCCTTTTTCCAGCTTGGGTGCCAAGGGCAAGAGGAAAGCAGAAAAACATGCAAAGAGCATAGTTTCTTTTTTAAAAGAAGGCGAGGAGAAAGGCGAGAGGATTTTTGCAAGAGTTGAGAAGAGAGACGAGGAAAAGGCGAGAGATCTAAGGGAGGGAATAGATGCCTTCAAAGAAGAATACCCGCAGTACGGAAAACTGCTTGAAAAATGCATAAAGGAAAAAAGAATGAGCCATAATAAGTATATTATCTATGGGTTAAGCGAGGGGTTTAAGTTAGGAGAAGAGGATTATGTTAAGGTAATGATGGGTTTAGGATTTGAAAGAAGGGAAGCCAATTCTGTCTATCCTCACATTTTAGCTATTTCAGACCGCTTGGGCAAGGCAGTAGAGCAAGCTGAAAGAATCATGCTCATACCACAGAAAAAGCAAAAGGAAAAATGAAAGTTCGTGAAGTAATGGGCAAGCCAAATGTTGTTTCCCCTGAAACAACTATCTTGGAAGCGGCAAAAATCATGGCTGAAAAAGATGTGACAACCCTCTTTGTTATTGAGGGGCAGAAAGTCATAGGAATCATAACTGATATGGATATAATAAAAAGATGCGTTATCCAGAATAAGAAAGCAGGGGATGTTAAGGCAAAGGACATTATGACTTCCAAGCTTGTAACAGTTGATGCAGATGATAATGTGGAGTATGCAGTTAATGTCATGCTTGAGAACAAAATCAGGAGATTGCCTGTTGTTTCAAAAGGCCGGTTTGTCGGCATCATTACAACAGATTATATCTCAGCGCATGCCGATGAACTTGGTGTTGATTCATTATTTTGAAAATGGCAGAAGGGATAGTTCTATTTAAGGAATGGCAGAAACTGGACTTGAGAGTTGCAAGAATAACTGATGTAAAAGAGCATCCTAATGCTAACAAGCTTTATCTTCTTGATGTTGATTTGGGAAATGAGAAAAGGCAGCTGGTTGCGGGATTGAAAAATAATTATTCCACAAATGAACTGAAAGGCAAACTTTGTGTTGTTTTTACGAATCTTGAGCCAGCAACAATCCGCGGCATAAAAAGCGAGGGAATGATTCTTGCTGCTGTGAATGATGACAAGAGTAAGGTTTTGATTTTGCAGCCTGAGAAAGAGATGGGGGTAGGGAGCAAAGTGCAATGAAAAGCCTGATAGAAAAATTTTTTGAATTTCAAAAAGAAAAAAGAAGAAACAAACTATTTAGGATTATTGGTCCACGGTGCATTGATTCTTGCAGAACATACGACGAACTTATGAGAATTGTTAAAAGAAAAGCATCGTTTATGTATTTGTGGAAAGGACAAAATAGAAAGGATTCTAGTCAGTTCTCAGAGGATTTATTAAATCTTGGAATTGTAAAGGAGTATTTTAAAGACGAGGGAAGCAATTCCAGATTTTCCATACAATATTACAATCTAAAAGATATTCACTATAGACTTACTGAAAAAGGTAGAGAGAAACTTGTGAAAAAATAAATTTTCTTTATTGCAACAATTCAGGCTCGACATCCTCTTCTTCTGATTTGTAGTCTATAACAGAGAAGACATCATATTTCTTCAGCTTTTCTCTGCCTCCAAGATATGATAGGTCTATGATGAATGCAACACCAACAACATTCCCTCCTAACCTTTCAACTAATTTGCACGCTGCCTCTGCTGTCCCACCAGTAGCTAGGAGATCGTCTGCAATCAAAACATTTTGTCCTTTTTTAATTCCATCTTCATGCATTTCAAAGGCATCGATGCTATATTCTGTTTGGAATTCCTGCTTTATTGTTTTGTAGGGAAGTTTTCCAGGCTTTCTTAAAGGGACAAAGCTGCAGTACATCTCATGAGCAAGAATGGAGCCGAAAATAAATCCCCTCGACTCTGCTGCTACGACAGCATCAATCCTTTTGTCCTTAAAATGTTCTTCTATTGTTAATAAAACATAACGCCTTGTGAAAGGGTCTTGCAGCAATGGTGTTATATCCCGAAACATAATTCCCTTTTTTGGAAAGTGAGGAATAGTCCTTATTCTCTTTTTTATGTCTTGGATGTTCATGTTTATATTCAAATAGGATGTATTTAAAAAATTTTCCTGAATGTCTCGCATTTGGATTTGTGATTGCTATACTAAATTTTAGCAAATCAAAATGCTGTTCGGAGTTGCGCTCTGATTATTGATATCCTAATGTTAGCAGAGCGAAACTCCTCGATGAGCCCGCTCGGGTTCGAACCGAGGATCTCCACCGCTCTCAATCTTTTTCTCTCCAAGGTCTCTTCCTAAGAGAGCTTTTGTGAGGGTAGCGTCTTAACCACTGGACTACGGGCTCATTCTCCCTTACAAAAGAACAAATTTTACTTTAAATTATTTTTTATTGCTTAAAACAAGCTTCCTGAAGAGCATTATCTCTTTTTCTGCTTCCTCCCTGCTTCCAGAGGCATGAATTATATTGTGTGTTTCCCTGTCAAGTTTTGCATTTTCACGCATGTCTTCATTGCTGAAATCTCCCCTTAAAGTTACTTTGTCTGCCTCAGCGGGGTTTGTCTTGCCGCATATTTTCCTTGTCTTTTCAACAGCATTCTTGCCTTCAAGAACCGCAGCAACAACATAATCAGAAAGCATCCATCCCTTGACATTTTCAAGCAGCTTTGCGTTTACAACACTTTCAATATGCCTGTATAATTCATCAACAAAGTGCTTGTTTAGTTTTAATTTCCATTTCTCGGCAACATTTAAGCCAGCATCCTGAAATCTTTTCAGGCAAATATCAACAATGCCCTTTTGAACAGCATCCGGCTTGAGAATTATGAATGTTTGTTCATTCATTTTTACTTTTTTATTAATTTGCTAAGCAAATCATCAATTTTTTTGTAAAGTTCTTTAACGCTTCCAGAATTCTCAATTTTATACTCCACATATTTTAAAGTACTCTTGAAATGGAGCATTTCCCACTCTCTTTTCTCTTGTTTAAGAAAATGCTCAAATGTCTGCGCATCCCCTTCTCTTTTTCTTGCTTTTAATCTTTCATATCTTACTTTTTTTGGTGCATCAATCAAAACAAGAACTGCCCCTGCTTTTTTTGCCTCGCCCGCATCTACTGGCGTCCTTATTCCATCTATCAGCAACCGATTACCTGCAGAGTTACTCAGTCTTTCAATGGTTTCCCTTATGAAATATTCCTGCCCATATTTATCGCGATATTTCTCTTGTATTGCCTGCAAATTTTCCCTTGTCAGTTCCATGCCTTCCTGCCTTGTCACTTCCCTGACTAAATCACCCATCCCAACACGATAAAAACCATGTTTTTTTATGAGATAATCAGAAACAGTTGTTTTGCCTGCCCCTATAGTGCCAAGCAAGCCAATCATATATTTTGTATTCTCCATGATAACTATTCCACCCCAAGAATTCTCAAGAATCTGCGGAATTTTCCTTTTTTCTCTTGTATTTCAAGCTGTTCAACATATTTCTTGCCGAGCAATTTCGCAGCCAACCTTTTATAGCCCTTAGCAGCCTTGCTTTCAGGGTGAGTATGCACAACAGCATCTTTCAATCTTAATGCTTCTTTCACGGAATCGTCTTCAGGAATTATTTCAAGTATGGGGGTTTCAAGCATTGCCTCAATGTTCTCAAGATTCTCTTCATGCAGGGAATCCATAAATCTAGTCAGCACAATCCCCCTGACATTCTTATCAAGCTTTTCGGCAAGGCGTATTGTCTTTAATGCATCAGTCAGTGCAGGCAGTTCTGCCTGAGTAACTATTAGGATGTCGTCTGCTGCTTCAATAGCCATTACTGCTTCTCTGCCCAAGCCCGCAGCAGAATCAAATATCACAATATCCCCGAACCTTTTTAATCTCTTTGCGATTTCATGGATTTTGTCAAGATTCATGTTTCTTGGCAAGGATAGGGAGGCAGGCATAACTTTAATTCCTGAATGATGCTCATAAAGCGCCTCGTGAACTTTTGCCCTGCCACTTAGGACATGGCTTAAACTGACAGGCGTTATAGGGGCGCCAAAATGCAATCCTATATTTGGAGTAGTAATATTGGCATCAACAAGGACTACTTCCTTGCCTAAGAGGTTTAGTGCTGCAGCAAGATTAATTGCAGTAGTTGTTTTGCCCACCCCCCCTTTGCCAGAAGTTATTACAATAATCCTCGCCATTTTTAATCCACTTTTTATCTTACTGAACTTTTACTTAATAAAATGCTTCACAAAACTTAAAAATCTTTCCAAAAGTTCCTGCCACTCTTTAAGTTTGTCCATATTTATGCTTATTATCCTGCCCTTATTTGTAACATTAAGCGCAACACCCTTTCTGAATTCTGCCTCCTTAGTGTACTCTAACTTGGGGATTATCTTAAAAAAAAGGTAAAGTTGCAGTGTTTTAATAACCATATTCTCTTTCTTTAGAACTTCAAGAAGAACATTAACCTTGGCGCGAGGTGCAATAGGAATCTTCGTTACCATCTTTTTCTTCTTTGCCTTTTCGAGCATGGCATCAATGCATCCTTCAATCATCCCCTGCCATCTCGAAATAAGATTAAGGATAACATCACATGTTTTTGTGTACTTAAGGCTGACGTAGAACAGATGCTCTGCTACACGCCTTTCTTTCTCGATACGCTGCCACATAAATTTAACTTTAATCCTCTTTTTAAACAAAGTAAAGAATGCCCGCCTATTATTTATACCTATCGATATACTGGCGAGGATACATAAAACTTACCACCTTGCTTGTATCCTGACACTTACCTTCTGCAGCAAGCCCTTGCTTACCAACAGGTAATCTTTCAGCCTGTCAAGGGTTAATGTATCAGTTTTTAGGTTGTCAGACATGATGACAAGCTTGTCTCTCCTTACAAATTCCATAGGGCTTGCCTTATGCTCTTTCATGAGTCTGAATATTTCAACTATCTTCTCCAGTTCAGCAGAGGAAATCCCAAATCTGGGGGAGCACTTTTCCCTGAAAACCCTGAAATTCTCACTTGCATTTTCTGTCAAAATTATCCTTTTGTATGAAGAATCATATTGCAATATAATATTCACAAGGGTAAGGACTGCAGAATAAATCTCGCTTAAAATCTTAATTAGGAGCCTATTCTCCTTGATAAGAGGGAAGGTTATGTAAACCATATGGTCTGCTGTTTGCAGTGCTTTAGAAGCCGACTGCAGAGATACAAGAATCTTGTCAGGCATTTTCCCTTAGCTGTTTATAAGAACAAAAAAGAATATAAAAACCTTTTCTATAATGTCAGAAAAATAAACTGCATCCTTTAGGGTACAGACAGTTGTGAACAACTGTCAGATTTTCCTGAGCATCCTAAAAACAAAAACCCTTTGTTTTTTTGATCTTTGCAGTTACATCACTACTCTCAATACTATCTCTAATGCAACAGCTAGAACTATGAGTAGCACAACATGTGCTGGCTTTATCTGAATCTTGCTCTTGTAGTCGTCATAGTAATTCACCAGTCCACCTGTGCTGGAAGGCATCCTTAAGCGGTCTTGTGCCATTTAAAGTTGATATAACAACAGTATAAAAATCTTTTGCTAAAAACCTTTAAAAAACTATCATAACTATAACCCCCATGCAAGACATGAAAGAAATGCAGGATTATGTCATATTTGAGGCAGAGAAGAAATGGCAGGAATACTGGGAGAAGCAGGGAATTTACAAATTCAATAATAAGAAAAAAGACAAGCTTTTCTCAGTTGATAATCCCCCCCCTACTGTTTCAGGCAAAATGCACATCGGGCATGCATTCTCTTACTCACAGCAGGATTTTATTGCGAGGTTCAGAAGGATGAAGCAGGAAAATGTTTTCTATCCATTTGGCACAGATGATAATGGCTTGCCAACTGAAAGGATGGTTGAAAAGCTTAATAATGTCAAAAGCGCCAGCATGGACATGGCAGAGTTTATTGAGCTCTGCTTGAAAACACTTAAGAAAATCACTCCAGAGTTTATCCAGGATTGGAAAAAATTGGGGGTGTCTGCAGATTATAGCCTGGGTTACTCTACAATAGACAAAAAATGCCAGCAGCTTTCCCAGAAATCCTTTATTGAACTTTTCAGGAAAAATCTTGTTTATAAGAGAGAATTCCCGACAATATGGTGCCCAGAGTGCAGGACTGCAATTGCACAAGCTGAACTTGAAGACAAGCAACGGGATAGTCTATTTTCAACAATAAAATTTAAGGTAGAAGGTAGGGATTTGCTGATTTCAACAACAAGGCCTGAACTCCTGCCGGCATGTGTTGCAGTCTTTGTGAATCCTGCTGACAAAAGGTATAAGAATCTCGCAGGGAAAAAGGCAAAAGTTCCTTTAGTTGATTTTGAAGTTCCTGTAATAGCGGACAAATCAGCAGATATGGCAAAAGGAACAGGAGTTCTGATGGTTTGTTCATATGGGGATCGGTTTGATGTTGAGGCAATCCAAAGGCACAAGTTAGAGCCAAGATTAATCCTGAACAGGGATGGCACTTTAAGTTATAATCAGTATGCCGGCTTAAGGATTAAGGAAGCCAGAAAAAAAATCCTAGAGGAATTAAAACAGAAAAATCTTATCACAGAGGAGCAGCATATCATCCATGCAGTTAATGTGCATGACAAGTGTGGGACAGAAATTGAGTTTTTGACAACAGAGCAGTGGTTTATCAAGATACTTGATAAAAAAGAGGAACTGATAGAGCAGGGCAGAAAAATAAAATGGCATCCGGGATTCATGCTCAAAAGATATGAGGGCTGGATAAACGGCTTGGAGTGGGACTGGAGCATTTCTAGAGACAGGCATTTTGGAGTTCCAATCCCTGTATGGGAATGCAAAAAATGCAAAACAATTATCTTGCCTGATGAAAAAGAGCTTCCAATTAATCCATTACAGACTCAGAAAAAATGTGATAAATGCAATTCAGTTGCAGAGCCAGAAAAGAAAGTTCTTGACACATGGGCAACATCATCCTTGACACCACAGATTGCATCCTCTCTTGTAAGAGACATTATAAAACTGCCTTTCTCTTTGAGACCCCAAGCCCATGATATAATAAGGACATGGGCATTCTATACAATCACAAAATCCTATCTGCATGAAAAACAGATTCCATGGAAGGATATCATGATTTCAGGCTTTGTCACATTGAAAGGCGAAAAGATGAGCAAGAGCAAAGGAAATGTAATCCAGCCCCAGGAAGTAATAGAAAAATATGGCGCAGATTCCCTGAGGTTTTGGGCTGCTGGCAGCAAGCTGGGGGAGGATTTGGATTATCAGGAAAAGGATATTATTACAGGCAGGAAGCTTATAACAAAACTTTGGAATGCCTCTAAATTTACCCTTATGAACTTGCAGGATTATAAGGCAGAAAAGCCGGCAAAACTTGAAGTAATGGACAAATGGATCCTATGCAAATTGACTCGGCTTGTCAGGAACTGCACAACCTTTTTCGAGGGCTATGAATATTCCAAGGCAAGGGCTGAAACAGAAAATTTCTTCTGGCATGATTTTTGTGACAATTATCTGGAAATTTCCAAGAGGAGGATATATCAGGGAACTAAGCAAGAGAAGCTTTCAGCGCAATATGCTATTTACACATCACTCCTTTCCGTGATAAAGCTGTTTGCTCCAATAATGCCACATATAACTGAGGAGATCTATCACTTAAGATTCGCAGAAGATGAGAGATGCAAGAGCATTCATATAAGCAGATGGCCCGAATTGAGCATGGATGATAAATCTGCTTTGGAAATAGGAGATCTTTTTATTGAGACTCTTGCAGCAGTCAGGCAGTTTAAGGCATCAAACAAGAAATCATTGAAGGCATTAATTTCCTTGACTTTGGAACAAGAAAAAGTCAGCAAGCTTAAGGACTCCTTGGGAGATTTTAAGGCAGTTGTAAATGCGAAAGAAATAAAAGAAGGCAAGTTTTCTATTTCATTACTGGAATAGCATTGAAAGTTGCATGCTTAATCTATCAAAATGTCAGATGAAAAAGTAAAACTGAAAAAATTATTGAATGAACTTAGAGGATACAGGGGCAGGCATACAGAGCTGATAACTGTTTACGTTCCTGCTGATTACAATCTGGCTGCTGTGGCAAAGCAGCTCGAGCAGGAGAGGAGTACAGCTGAGAACATTAAAAGCAAGACAACAAAGAAGAATGTCCTTGATGCTCTGGAAAGGCTGGTAAGGCACTTGAAGCTCTATAAGCAAACACCGAAAAATGGCATAGCCCTGTTCTGCGGCAATGTGGCAGAAGTAGAAGGGCAGACAGATATTAAAATCTGGACAATAGAGCCTCCAGAGCCATTAAGAACAAAGCTTTACCGCTGTGACCAGGAATTTGTCCTGAATCCTCTCGAGGAAATGGTTCAGATCAAAGAAATCTATGGTCTATTTGCAATAGAAAGGCAAGAGGCAACAATTGGCTTGCTGGAAGGAAAAACAATAAGGGTGCTGCAAAAATTGACATCAGGCATTCCTGGCAAGACAGAGAAAGGTGGGCAGAGCGCAGCAAGATTCTCCAGGATAAGGGAAGGTATGGCAAAGGAGTATTACAGAAGAGCTGCTGAAGCTGTTAAGCAGCAGTTTTTCAATATGCTAAATCTCCGCGGCATTATAGTTGGAGGGCCTGGACCGACTAAAGAGGATTTTTTAAAACAGGGGGAACTGACAACAGCATTAAAAGAGAAAATTATTGCTGTTAAGGACATCGGCTATAGTGACGAGTATGGTTTAAAGCTCCTTGTGGAGGCATCACAGGATGTTTTGGCACAGCAGGAAATCACACTTGAGAAAAAAATCCTTGAGAGATTTTTTACTATGCTCGCAACAAAGCCGCATTTTGTTGCCTATGGCAAGGCACAAGTCCAGAAAGCGCTTGATGCGGGGGCAGTGGCAGAATTAATACTTTCATCTTGGCTTGATGAGAAAGAATCTGCCGACTTTGAGTTTGCGGCATTAAATATAAACTCGTCAGTCAAATTTGTCTCGGAAGATACGGATGAAGGCATTCAATTCAGGAATCTTGGGGGCATAGGCGCTATTTTAAGATTTGCAATATAGATTAAATTTGCAAAAGAGGGAAAAATGCAAGAGCAGGATGAGAATACAGAACTGTTAAAAAAAGTTGAAGCTGCATTGTTTATCTCTGCGAGATTTATGCCTGTTGATGAGCTGGTTATGCTTACAAGTATCAACCCCATAATGCTCTCTGACTTGCTGAAAGAGCTTAAAACAGGTTATGAAAATAAAAATTCAGCCCTTGTAATAGTCAATAAAGACAATCTGTGGAAAATGGATGTCCTGCCGGAATACCAAAATATAATAACGAGGCTTGCTTCAGGAAAGCCAGAATTCAGCAGGGCAGAGCAGGAAACTCTAGCTATTATTGCATACAAACAGCCTATAAAGCAGTCGGTTGTTATAAAAATAAGAGGCAATAAGGCTTACAACGAAATCAAGAAATTTCTGGAAATGGGGCTTTTGAAGGCAAGAAAATCTGGGCATACTTTCGAGCTTGAACTTTCCCAGGATTTTTATGATTATTTCCAGCTTGAAAAGAAAGAGGGTAGGAAAGAAACGAAATGAGCTATAGGATAATTTAGGGGTAATAAAATGTTTTTGCTCTCCTTTGCAGTGTATGTAACCGCATATTTTGGGCTGCTTACAGCAGGGTTCTTCCTCCTGACTTATTTTGAGAAAAGAGATAAGATAATAGACCCTATGGCAAAGAGATTCCCATTTGTTTCCTTCATTGTTCCGGTGTTTAATGAGCAGGAAGCTATAAGGGGTACAGTAAACTCCCTCATTAATGTAGAATACCCAAAAGGCAAATTTGAGATTATAGCAGTTGATGATGGCAGCACAGATAATACACACAATGTTCTCAAGAAGCTTAAATCAAAGATAGTAAGGGTCTTCACAAAGGAAAACGGAGGATGCCCCGCTGCGCTTAATTTTGGGATAAAAAAGGCACGAGGGGAGCTTATAGCGAGATTTGACGCAGACACAATACTATCAAGAGATTCTTTAAAAAAGATGATAGGCTATTTTGATAATCCAAAGGTAATGGCTGTTACCTCCTCATTGAATGTTAATAACAACAAGGGATTCCTGCAGGGGATACAATGGGCAGAATACCTTTTCGGTATTGTCCTAAGGAAGATATTTGACCTTAACGATTCAATCCATGTAATACCCGGCCCGCTCTCAATCTATAGAGCAGAATTCTTCAGGAAATATGGCGGTTTTGATGAGAAGAATATAACTGAAGACACTGAAATGGCTATGCGGATACAGAACTGCTGCTATAAGATAAAAAACAGCATCAGCGCAAGTGTATATACAAATGTCCCTGTAACCTTTGGCTCATTGCTGAAGCAGAGGATAAGATGGTACACTGGATTTTTGCATAACTCCCTGAATTATAGGCATCTGTATGACATGAAAAGGAAAACAAACCTTTCCACATTTATCCTTCCCCTCGCAGTAACATCAGTGTTCCTTGCGTTCTTTTCCTTCTTTGTCATGATGTATTACCACATCGGGGCATTGAAAGACCAGATTATAAGAATAAGTGTTGCCGGTTTCAGCATCCATGAATGGCTGAGCAATATTAACTACAAAACAATTACAGAGTTGCTTGTGAATTACGCAACAAGTGGGTATATCTTCTTCGTGATACTGGGGATTCTGCTGATACTTCTCTTCTTTTCCATTTCAAAACATTACAGCGGGGAGAAGAGGGGCATATCCATTGCAGTAGTTCTTTATTTTCTCTTCTATCTATTCTTTTTCCTTTTGTGGTGGAGTATTGCATTGTTCTATTTTATAACCGGAAAAGAGCAGACGTGGGGCAGAAGAAAATATAAGAGAGCTGAGATGGTTGCCTGAATAAAAATAAAAAATACTTAAAAAGGTTAAATGATTAATCAGAAGATGGTGGCGATGTCTAAAAGCAAGCATGGATTCCCAAAGGAAACAGAGAGCAATGTTGAATTTAATAAATATGTAGCGAGCTTTGCAGTGGCAACGCTCCTTTTTATCATAGGGATAGTCATAGGCAATTACCTTGCAGAGGAAAAGATATCAAAAATAACCCAGATGGAAAGCAATCTTGAATTTGACATAACCTCCATGGAAATCCAGAATCTCTTGTTCTCAGAAAATCCGTGTTACACTGCAATAACTGGGCTGGAGGAAAAGCTTAGGGACACTGAAAGGAAGATATCATTTATGGAGGTGCAATTGGGAAAGGACAATGAAGGCGTTATAAAACTGAAGAAGTATTACTCTCTTTTGGAGATAAAACACTATCTTTCTATGGAAAAAAGGAGGAAAGAGTGCAACATGAGCTACAGCATGATTTTATTCTTTTACTCAAATAGCAGGGACAAAATTGCTGAAAGCGAGAGGCAGGGGTATGTTTTGGATAGCATAAGGCAAAGATATGAGGTTGAAAATGTTAAGATTTATGCGCTTGATAAGGATTTGGACCTGTATATAATCGAAGGGCTAGCAAGATTTTACAATGTTTCAGATTCCCCGACAATTGTAATGAATGACCAGCTGCTTGAAGGATTTCACAGCAAAGAAGAAATAGAGAGTATTATAATAAGCACTAATGAATAGAAAAAAATAAATATCTCTATTTCTGTGTATTCATATGGTAGAGATATGCTCTTTATGCGGCAGGAACAGCAAGGAAGCAAATCTCCTGACTGCAATCTTGGACAGGGAAAGGGAATTTGTGAAGATATGTGAGACATGCGCCGTTGTTGAAATGGCAGTCATAATCCCGAAGCCCAGCAAGACACAGCTGAAGGAAGCTGAAGTGCCTTACACAGTTTATGAGCGGCTTGCAAGAATGTCTGGGGTAAAACCAAAAGAAAATGTGCTTATGCAGGAAAGGGCAAAGCAGGAAAAGGCACAGCAAGCAGCAAGAAATTTTAGAGTCAAGCAAGAAACAGAATTCAGAAATCAGGCAGGACAATCAACAGAAAAGCAATCAATAAAAGTTCTGGAGGAAAAGGGCAGGAAAGAGGCTGTTATAGATTTCTCATCTAAAGAGCTAAAGATAGGCGATCTGCAGAAGCTAAAAAAGGAAATGCTTGAAAAATAATCGGAAGCTTTATAAATATAATGGGACACCCCTTATCAACCCCGATTTTTTAAAATGGAAATTAATGTTCTTAAGGATGAGAAGCAGCATATAGAAATAGAAATAGGCAATCTTACAGTCGTAGAATTGCTAAGAAACCAGTTATGGAAAAATTCCGCTGTGGATATCGTAGCATGGAAAAGAGAGCATCCAAGCAAGAATCCAGTGCTTGTTGTGAAAGTCAAGTCAGGGACTGCAAAAAAGGCGTTGCAGGACTGCATTGAAAAAACGCTTAAAATAAACGAGAATATCCTTGAAAAATTCAAGGCAGCAAAATAAACTTTAGGAAATTTTATTAATCCCTTTTTTCTTTTGTCTTGATGTTAAGCCGGAAGCAGGGTGATGTGCTTGTAAAATTTGCAAGAAATTCAATAAAGCAAATTTTTGAAGGCAAAGGTAGAGATGGGCTGAAAAATCTAGGAGAATTCAGCAAAAAGCATGGAGTTTTTGTCACATTGCTTTCATTTCCAAGCCATGAATTGAGAGGATGTATAGGATTTCCTTACCCAAACCTTTCATTGGACAGGGCAGTCAAGGAGGCTGCAATAGCCGCAGCATTCTCTGATTGTAGGTTTCAGCCCCTACAGAAGAATGAACTGAAAGACATAATCATTGAAATTTCTATGCTTACAATCCCTGAAGAAATTAAATGCAAAAAAAATGAACTGCAAAGCAAAATAAAAATAGGGCAAGATGGCTTAATTATTTCATATAAGGGACAGAGCGGCTTGCTTCTGCCCCAAGTTCCTGTTGAATGGGGATGGGACAGCCATGAATTTTTAGAACAAATCTGCATGAAGGCGGGATTGGACAAAAAATCATGGAAGCAGAAAGACTGCAAAATTTATAATTTTCAGGCGCAGATTTTTTCTGAAGAGAAGCCAGAAGGCAAGATAATTTAGAAAAAAGAAGCTTAGAAAGCAAAATAAAAGCAAAAATTATTAAATTCACGCATTTTTAAAAAATAAGATACAATTGAGAGAGAAAAATGGAAAGGGGGAAAATTTCAGCAGGCAGCTATGACTTAAACAAATGGCTTCTGGGGGGTTATGAAAAGGATATAATCACAACAATCTATGGGTCTGCAGGCTCAGGAAAAACAAATTTCTGTTTGCTTGCTGCAGTAAGCCAAGCAAAAAAAGGCAATAAGGTGATATTCATAGATACAGAAGGGGGATTTTCTACTGAAAGGCTTAAGCAGATTGCACAGGACAAGACAGATGAAATCATGACACGAATCCTACTGCTGAAACCAACTAGTTTCAGCGAGCAACAAAAGTCATTTAATATCCTTTTAAACGAATTGAAAGGCAAAAAGGAAATTGGAGTTATAATTGTAGACGGCATAACAATGCTGTACAGGCTTGAACTTGCAGAGGCTGCTAGAAGCAGCAATAAAAGGCAGATACAGGATATAAACAGCAAGCTTGCAAACCAGATGAGGATTCTTGCGGAGATAGCAAGAAAGGAGCACATTCCGATTATAGTGACTAATCAAGTTTATTCGGAGTTCTTAAGCGAGGAGGAATTTAGAGAAGGCAGAGAGAAAAAGATAGCAATGGTTGGGGGGGATATCCTGAAATACTGGAGCAAGTGCATAATTGAACTGCAGAACTCAGAAGGCAGGAAAAAAGCAATTCTAATCAAGCACCGTTCATTGCCGCAGAAAGAATTAAGCTTTATAATAACAAATACAGGCATTCTCAGGACATGGAGGATTTTCTGACTGTGATATGGACATTGACCGGCTTTACAAAGCAGGGGTTTCTGAACTATGGAGAGATCTGGAAAAGATTGATAATCTCATAGCTAAAAACATAGAAAATAATTATTCGGAAAGTTTTGTGAGGTATATGCGGGACTCCCTCATTGTATTTGAATTTATTAAGTCAAAAAAGATTCCAGAGAAGAGGGAATTTCTAAGAAAATTAGAAGACATAAGGGATTATTATAACCATAATGGAAACAGCGAAATGGGGTCAGAATACTCCATTAAGGTAAATTTCTTTAAGAGGGAATTTGCGCCTTAGGACTTTATCCTGTTCTATAATCTTGTCCTGAAAACCCTTATATCCGGGCTTAACAGAAATATATGGTCCTCTTTGCTTCTTACTCCCCTGTATACTCTCTGCAGAAATTCCCTTTGCGCTTTGTCAGTATAAAATTCACTGTAATATAACGGTTTTGTCTGCCTGAGTATTGTCCAGAAGATTGAGCTTATGTTAGGATAGGGATATTTTGACAGGATTATGCTGTTGCACATCTCCCCAGGGAAATCTATTCCTCGATTGCACTTTGTTGTGAAAAGGATATCCCTTTTCCCTTCTTTGAATTCAATTATCATTTTTTCAGCTCTTCCCTTGATTTGCATCTCCTTCATTTCTTCCTGAGTCATGATGCTCAGATTATACCTTTCAGCCTCCTCTTTTGTAGGCAAATCAGTAAAAGAGACAATATGGATTAAGACTGGCTTTTTTGCATAGTTTATACATGCCTCAAATGATTGAAGGTATTTCTCTCTTGTTACTATACCGCTCTGAAAATTCTTGAAGCTGCAGTAAGCCTCATAACCGGTTCTCAAGGGAGTTATCGTTCCAGGCGTTTCTGTCTCCGCCTCAATAACCTTGTAGTTTTCAATCCCAAATATGTCTTTAAGAACTTTTTCAGAATGAAGCGTGCCTGACATCATCACTATTGCCTTGTTTTTGTCAAGCATTTCCTTAAACCTCTTTTTAAGGTTTATTGTAACTATCTTTGCTGTTGTCTCGTTGTCATTTGACTCAAAAGACACATAGGACTCATCAAGAAAATCCTCAAAGGTTCTTGCAACTTCGTCGCAATGATAGCAGTAATTCTCCTCATCGCACTCAACTTCAGCCATTATGTCAGTATCTAAAAAATGCCTGAGCAGCCCTAATACTTTTGTTTCTTTTAAGGGTGTTATTTCTTTTGTCCTGCAACCAGCCAGTTTTTCATCATCAATTATGCCCATTATGATTTCTGCAAGCTCTTCTATCAGCTTATAGGTTTTCTCATTTTCAGAGAATAAGCTACCTATTGCGACATTCAGCCGGTTTAGGTTTATCTTTTTTTCGTTTGAAAAACTGTCTAAAAATTCATCACATTCGTCGATTATTTCAACTTCTGTTTCCGGCTTCCTGTTCATTGCAGTCTCAATTTTGTATTTCTGGCTGTTGAATATGATTGCGTCAGCATCAATATATGAATTAAACTGCCCATAATAGCTGCAACCCTGTTTTCTCTGGTATATCTTGTATTCCTTTCCTGCCAATCCCTTATACTTTCTGTATTTTGCCTCGAGATTAACCTCTATTTCAGATGGGATTATCGGGCTCCAGTAGGGGCATACAGGCGCTATTGACATTCTTCTTACTTTTCTCACACTATTGAAATAACTGGGGTTTATCTTAGGGTTTCTGTCAAGATAGGATTTTATTGTTCCAAAATTCTTTTCTTTTATGTCAATCCTGCATGGCAAGAGGGGGTTGTCGCATGACAACCCATATTTTTCTTTTGTTTTTGTTGAGACATGATTCTTTTCTATAAGCCTATTAAGCATAAATTCAAAATCACTTATTTTTGCATTCCCTTCTTTTTTTGCAGAACGATAAAATTCAGGCTTGTCTTCACTTATAAACAGGCATTGATGGTTTGCTCTTCCTGTTAAAACCTTTATCCTTAATTTCTCCCCATTTTTCTTTAAGAGGTATTTCCTGTTGGTGTAATCATCTTCATACTGTTTTTGCAGGGATTTTACAGGAACTACAATTGATGCTCTCCCAAGCTCATTTGCGATATTAAGCGCGATTGCTGATTTTCCTGTTCCGCACACCCCCCTTATCAGGATAATCTTACTCCCCCTTTTTATTGATTCAACAACCTCTTTCACAATATCTTCTTGGTTTTTCCCATTTGAAAAAACAAGAGGTTCAAAGTTCTTTTCCCCTTCACGTAAACTCCACATACCCCTATCTTGACAGAAACCATTTATAATAATTTAGCTTTTAGGTAGAAATCTGAGCATGCGGCTTTTTTGCAGGGCATTCAGGATTAAAACAGAACTTCCATGGCCTTCTACCCTTGCTTATTGCCATCAGTATAGGGAAGCCGCAACTGCATGTCTCTTCGCTTTTCTTTATAAAGCCATATGGCGGCAGGCTTAAGGTTTTCCTGCATTCAGGATATGCATTGCAGGCGAGAAACTGCCTTCCAACTTTGCTCTTTCTGACAACAAGCCATCCATCCTTGCAGTCAGGACATTTCACTATTTTGGCTTGTTCGGCATTTTCTTTCTGCAAGTCTTCATACCCTTTTGTAAGCTCCTTTCCAATTGGCTCAAGTTTCTTTTTCATGCTTTCGGATATTTTGATTATTATTTTTTTGGCTTCTTCAACAATTTTTTTCTGCAGTTCATATTTATCCTTATTTTTTTCGATTTTCTCACACTCTGCCTCAAAATGCCTTGTCAATTTCTCATCAATTATAACAGGAGCCTCTTTTTCAAGTGTTGAAATTAAAATCATGCCGAAAGAAGTTGCCTCTATTGGCTCATTCTTAATATAGCCCCTGTTGTAGAGTGTGTCAATTATTGATGCTCTCGTGGCTTTTGTGCCTAAATTTTTTTTTGCCAGTTCGGAAACCAGTCCTGCCTGGCTGTACCTGTGCGGCGGCTGTGTCTGCTTTTCCTCTATTCTTATTTCTTTTATGACAACATTTCCATTTATATCTAGCAGTTCTTTTTCCTGCAGCCTTGCCTTGTAAACCTGCATCCACCCCTTCTCAAGAATGCTCAAGCCAGAGGCAGTAAATTTTAGGTTGTCAATTTCAATGATTATTTTTTTATTTTCAATTACAGCCTCTGAACAGAAACATGCAATAAATCTCCTGGCAATCAAATCATAGAGTTTTTTCTGCTCTTCATTCATCTTTTCATATTCGCCCGTAGGAAATATTGCAGGATGGGCGTCCTCTTTCTTGCCTTCAACAGGATTTTCTCTTGTTGTATGCTTTACGAGTTCTGTATGTTTTGCAAGTTTTTCCAGAATTTTTTTATAGCCGATTGTTCTTGGCAGTTTTTGTGAAGAGGTCCTTGGATAGGAAATTAAGCCAGCAAGGTAAAGCTGCTGCGCAATCTGCAGAACCCTTGATGGAGAAAAGCCATGCAGTCTTGATGCCTCAACCTGCAAGGCTGTCAAATCAAAAGGGAATCCTGGCATAATCTTCTGCTCAGATTTTTCTGTTCTTGCTATTGCATTTTTGCCTTTTAACTTATGGAATTTTGCAAGCTCAACCTGCTTTGTTATATCTCTTTCATACTTGACTTCTGTTTTATGGTCGTTGCTTACGACAAGATAAACCTGCCAGTAAGGAGTAGCTTTAAATTCCTGAATCTGCCTTTCCTTTGCAACAATAAATGCAAGAGCCGGGCCTTGCACTCTGCCTATAGACATTATCCTGAACCTTCCAGCCTTGCTTAATGCATTCATTAATGCCCTGCTGAAGTTTATGCCATAGAACCAGTCAAGCATATGCCTTGTTTCCCCGCTTAAAGCTAGACCCCATTCAATAGTTGGAGACATATTTTTATACGCATCAACAATATCATGGTCTGTCAGGGTTGAGAATTTCATTCTCATTGCATCCTGCTGCCTGAAGATATTCCTTAAAACATTATAGCCAATCAACTCGCCTTCAATATCATAATCAGTTGCAATTACAAAGCTGTTTGCATTTCTGGCAAGCTGCACAACAGCATTATAATACTTTTTAGTGAAACCGCTTTTCTTTCCGAGATTGTAAGTTGCCTGCCATTCAACATTAAATATTGGCCATCCTTTCTCTGTAGAAGTCAGGCCAAATAGATGCCCAACAGCACAAGCAACAACAATATTTTTTCCTTCATAACTTAGTTCATAATAGGGCACTCCATTAATGCTTCTTTTTTCTGCATTTCCAAGGGCATAAGCTATCTTCATTGCTGCCTGCGGCTTTTCAGTTAGAATTAGTTCATAACTTTTATTTTCAAGTTTTGGTTCTTCATCTGTTGCATTGTCTGTTACCCCCTCTACAGATTGCCCTGTTTTCTTTTCTGTATTTTCAGCTGTTTCAGTTTTTTTCTTGCGTGGCATTTTTATCAACTTATGGAAAATTCCTGGGGAATATATAAATATTCGCTTTGACTGCCTAATAAGCAATTAACATTGTTTCAATAGACAGAAAGACTATTAAATAAATTCAACGAGCCATTTTTTACTAAAAAACATTTAAATACATCCCCCAATTTTCCAGTTTATGGCAGATACATTTGCTTATCATTACAAACAAGGAATTTACTTAAATATAACAAATAGATGCACAAACAACTGCATTTTTTGTTTCAAGAATTTTCAAAAACAAAAAAATCCATTCGCCTTTTTGTTGCTTAAAAAAGAGCCAAAACTTGAAGGAATATTAGGCTCAATTCAATTAGATTATAATACAAGTCCCAGCATAAGAGAAATTATTTTCTGCGGATTGGGTGAGCCCTTATTGAGATTAGATGAAATTGTCCTGCCTGCTGCCAAAATAATCAAAGAGGAATACAGGAAAAATGTCAGAATCAACACAAACGGGCATGCACTAATCTTATATCCTGGGAGAAATGTTGCAGAAGAACTAAAAGATGCAGGAGTTGGTGCTGTTTCTATAAGTTTGAATGCAGAGAATTCAGAGAAATACAACAGATTATGCAGGCCAAAATTTAACATGCAACAGAGGGTTTATGAAAAAGTGAAAAAGTTTGGAAAGGCATGCAAGAAAATAGGATTAGAAACAGAATTCACAGCAGTTGAAATTCCCAGAGAGAGAATTTCAAGCGGGATAATCGCAAGTATAGAAAAATGCAGGAAAATTTCAATCGGCTTAGGAATCGATTTTAGGAAAAGGGATTATATAAACTAAGATTAAAAATGTTCAGCTTAATAAGCTTAGTATCCCCTGTATTACCCCCTGGCTGAAAAATGCAAGGAAAATTATCCCTATTAAACTGCCAATAACTATCAGGAGATATGCAAGATTCTTATTTGTTTTAAGCAGGAATGCCAGCAAAACAGAACTCCAAATGCCCCCGCCAAAAGAGGGGAGCATGCTCAAAACAAAAATTCCTGTATTGCCTAATTTCTTTACAGAGTTCCAAATAGCGTATCTTTTTATTTTTGCCTTTTCAGCAGTTGCGTCAATCCTAACCTTATCTAAAAAAACTATTTTTTTGCCTGTGCTGTAAATAAAATAAAAAAAAGGAATCTGAAAAAAGTCTGCTATTGCTGTAAATAAAATGACAAGCCAGGGGTTATTTGTCAGGGCAATGCCATATGGAACCGCGATTTTCCTGCCGCCAACAGCATAAAGCAGCAAAAATCCCAGCATAAAAAATAGAATTTTCATATTTAAATCTAAATCCAGATTATTTTGCCTCTCCTCCCGATATTTATAACCCTTGTCTTTCCGATTTTCTCCTCTATGCCCTCTGCCTCATGTACGTGGCTGCATAATGCTATATCCGGCTTGAATCTTTCAATTGCTTTTTTCACTCCCTCCGAACCTGGAAAGAAACGAGTAAATTGGCCTATTAAGGTTTCAGCAGGATGCACATGCGTGACCATCATTTTTTTTCTTGTTCCTTTAACACCATCAAAGCCCCTTTTTAACAAATCATATATCTCCTTTTCCTTGAGCATGAATAAGCCTATGTTGGCTCCTCCGCAGCCGAAAATGCCTATATTTCCTTTCTTGACAGAGTACCCATGCAGGCTTTTCAAGTTTGGATAAAGCTGCATAAGAAAATCTATTGTTGCAATAGTTTCATGATTTCCTGGAACAATTAACACCTCCTGCTTTGCCTTCGCGAAGGGCTCTATTAAACCCCGCGTTGAGGTTTCTGCATATGTCAAATCCCCGGCTAGAATCACCAAATCTACCATTTCTTTCTTTGCCTCGCTTGCAAGTTTTTTTGCGAGTCTTGTATCCCCATGCAAATCCCCCGCTGCCAAAATTTTCATTTTAAATGCTAAGATACGATCTTATTTAAAATTTATCTAAACAGGGCAAACAACCGTCTTTCTATTTCACAAAGTTTATTAACACTTTTTCTCTTTTTATAAATAATGGAGATTATTATAATAGGAAGGGGTGGTCAAGGGGCTGTAAAGGCAGCACAGCTCCTTGCAACTTCTGCATTCCTGTCTGGATATGAGGCCCAAGCATTCCCAATGTTTGGAGTTGAAAGGAGGGGCGCTCCTGTTAGCTCCTTTGTCAGGATAAGCGACAAGCCGATAAAGACAAGAGCGCAAATCGAAAGGGCGGATTATGCAGTTATCCTAGACGCAACACTGCTTAATTCAAGAAAGATAGATGCAAGAACAATAATCCTCAATTCAAGCAAGCTGCCTGCGAAATGCAGGGGGATAGATGCAGACGCCATTGCTTCAAAAATATTCCCAAAAGGAATAAACACTGTGATGATAGCGGCATTTGCTTTCTTAACAGGCATAATAGAAAAAGATGCCCTGCTCAATGCATGTAAGGAAATCTTTGAAGGAGAAATGGCAAACAAAAACATACAGATTGTAGAGGAAACGTTTTCAAGCTTGGTAAAATTGAGGAAAAAATGAGCACCATGGAGTCCATGCTTAACAGTGTATCCAAAAATAACAGGCAATTTGAAGGAAGATACCTAGAAAGAGTGCTGGACGCTATGGAGACTATAAACAGGAAGTTTTTTGTTCCGCCAGCGATGCAAAATTGCTCTTATGATGACACGCCATTACAGATTGGGAAAGGACAGACAATCTCGCAGCCAAGCACAGTCGCAGCAATGCTTTTGTATGCCGAACCTAAGCCCAAAATGAGTATTTTGGAGGTGGGGGCTGGCTCAGGGTGGAATGCGTGTTTAATCCAGTATCTCGTGCATCCAGGCAGGGTTTTGGCACTGGAAAGAATTTCTTTTCTTGCTAAAAATGCAGAAGAAAATATTGCTAATTTGAGGAAGTATCTTAAAGAAAAGAAGCCAAAAGAAGCAGCAAAATTAAACAACCTTAGAATCAGGACAGAAAATGCGCTTGATGAAAACAGCCGCATTTGGCAGGAGAAATACGACAGAATAATAATAACTGCAGGAATTCCCTTGAATACAGACATGGGGGATATAGTACAAAAAATGGCTGGTAGATTATTAAAAGAGAAGGGCATGCTTATCTGTCCTGAAGTTGAAGGTCCTCTGAGAATATACAGGAAAAGCAAGGAATTAATTATCGAACAGACAGAAAGCAGGTATGTCTTTGTGCCCCTGCTTAACGGGGTGGAGTAAAAATGGCAAAACAGGATTCAAGGAAGGATTCAGGAATAACTGCTGGCGCAGTAATAACAAAAGCAGGCAGCAGCATGAAAAACAAGACAGGCTTCTGGGGGGTCTTCAAGCCAGTATTGCTGAATAGCAGATGCAACGCTTGCGGAATCTGCGTGCAATACTGCCCTGATGGATGCATTGTAATAAAAGATAAAAAGGCAAGTATAAATCAGGACTATTGCAAGGGTTGCGCAATATGCTCTAAGGAATGCCCTTCAAAGGCGATAATAATGCAAAAGAAAATTTTAAAATCTTGTTGAAAAAATGCAGATAAAATCAGGCAGAGCAGGAAATAAAGATGCAAGGAAAATGATTGAGTGCAGCGAGGCAATTGCAGAAGCAACTGCATTATGCAAGCCGGCGGTTGTAGCAACCTATCCTATAACCCCCCAAACACATATTGTTGAGATGCTTGCGAAGATGCATTCAGAAGGCAGAGTTAATTCAGAGATAATAAATGTTGAATCTGAACATTCTGCGATGTCTGCATGCATAGGCGCAGAGGCATGCGGAGTTAGGACTTTTACCGCAAGCTCAAGCCAGGGTATAGCATTAATGTCAGAGATGCTATTTATTGCTTCAGGGATGAGGCTGCCAATTGTAATGGCTGTTGCCAACAGGGCATTATCAGCACCGATAAACATATGGAATGACCATTCAGATACAATGGCCCAGAGAGATGCAGGATGGCTGCAGTTTTATTGCGAGAATGCGCAGGAGGCATATGATTCAATAATTCAAGCGTATAAAATCTCTGAGCAGAAGGATATAATGTTGCCAAGCATGGTTTGTGTTGATGGCTTTACATTAAGCCATTTATGGGAGCCAGTCAAGATGTTAAGTCAGGCAGATGTTGATTCATTTTTGCCTGTGTATAATCCATTATACAAACTGGATTCAGAAATTCCTGTAACAATGGGGGCATTGGCATATCCTAATACATACATGCATTTCAAAAAACAACAGCAGGATGCAATGTTAAATGCAGTTGAGGTTATAAAGAAAACAAATCTCGAATTTGGGAAAAGATTCTCTAGAATCTATGGGAATGGTATGATTGAAACCTATAAAATTGAAGATGCAAAAGAGGCAATTGTTGCAATGGGGAGTGTTTGCAGCACAGCAAGAATTGTTATAGATAGATTAAGACAGAAAGGAAGGAAAATTGGCCTGATAAAAATCAGGGCATTCAGGCCTTTTCCAAATGAAGAGCTGAAAAAAATTGCAGGCAAGATTGAGAAAATTGCCGTTATTGACAGGGCAATTTCACTTGGCAATTCAGGGCCCCTATTTATTGAGATTAAGGCAACACTGCCAAAATCTCATATTAATAATTTTATTGTTGGTTTGGGAGGGAGGGACATAAGTGAAAACATAATTGAGAGCATAGTTAAAAAGATAGGGCAAAAGCAGGAAATTGAATGGGTATTCTAAAATGAAAAGAATCAAAAAGTTGGGACAGGCAAAGAAAGAAACGAAAAAAATTAGAGAAGAGAAACTGGAGGAGTTTGAGGGCTTTGTTTCAGGGCATAATGCATGTGCGGGATGCGGGGCAGCAATAGCAATGAGGCATATTGCAAGGGTAGCAGGCAGAAACAGCATAATATCAATAGCGACAGGATGCATGGAAGTTGTTTCCACATCTTATCCTCTTACGGCATGGAAACTGCCTTTGATACATTCTGCGTTTGAGAATGCTGCCGCAACTGCCTCAGGGATAGATGCAGCATTGAGGCATTTAAACAAGAAAACAAATGTCATTGCCATAGCGGGAGATGGAGGCACATTTGACATTGGCTTTCAGGCTTTGTCTGGGGCTATAGAAAGAAATCAGAATTTCTTGTTTATATGCTACGACAATGAGGCCTATATGAACACCGGAATTCAGCGCTCCGGCTCAACCCCTAGATTTACAGAGACAACAACTTCTCCCTATGGCAGGGTTTTGCATGGCAAGCTTGAGTGGAAAAAACAGATGCCATTTATTGTTGCAGCTCATGGATGCTATTCTGCAACTGCGAGCATTGCATTTCTTTCAGATTTTCATGCAAAAATAAAAAAGGCATTGGCAATACCCGGGCCTAAATTTATATCTGTCCTCGCCCCATGCACAATAGGATGGAAAATCCAGAATAGCGATGCAATAGAAATTTCAAGGCTTGCTGTTCAGACAGGCATATTCCCGCTTTATGAAGTAGAAAATGGAACTGTGAAGCTTAATTTCGACATTAAAAGCAGACCGGTTTCAGAATATCTAAAACGCCAGGGAAGATTTGAGCATCTTAACGATAGGGAAATCCGCGAAGTGCAGAAAAAAGTTGATGAAATTTATGGCAGGATAAAAAATCTTTCCAATTTGCAGATTAAAATTTTCTGAGAATAATTTTTTATCGGATACATTTATTTCAGAGGATTATAGAAAGATTTATAAATTAAAATGATAATAGAACATATAGTTTAAGAAATACCTTAATAAGGATATAAGACTAGGGGGAATAAATGAAGGACTCTTTTGAGGTTTTTTTCAGAAAAAAGCCAGCTTTAATGCTGGTTGCATTGAAAAAATCAAGCAAGATAAGGTATGGCAGCATTCTCGCAAAGGAAGTTGACTGCACTTATTCTCATGCCGTCAAGATTTTGCAAGGTATAGAGAAGCTTGGATTGGTAGTTTTTGAGAAAAAGGGAAGGATAAAGCTGATAAAGCTGACAAAGAAAGGCGAGGATATTGCAGACAACATTGACAACATAAAAAATCTGCTAAAATAAAAATCAGTTAATTAGATAGGTTAATCAGGCTCTGCCATGACTCTCACCATTTTTAATGCCTGAGGCAATTATGTGAGCTATTCTTAGGGGCTCTGGAATCAGTGAATGTGTTGCAGATATTCTCACAATTTTTGCTGCAGCAGTTAGAGAAACTCCGGCAATCTGGATGAACAAATTCCTGCCTTGAATATTTATCTTATGGATTTTTGCTGCTTTTGCTATCAAATTCATCTTTCTGTCAGCAGTTATTCCTGAATCACTTGCTTTGTCTATGGCTTTTGCAATCTTATTCATATCCGGCATCTTTCTTATTATAACAACAACTGGTATGCCTGTTTTTTCGCTTAACTCCCCAATGTCTATAATGTTAAATCCCGCAACAGCAATGCCGTTCAGCATTATGCAGTTAATCTGCCCATAATGCCTTGTTTTCTTGATTAATTTTACAAGCTTTTCTGTTGCGTCGCTGCCATCCACTTTTACATGGCATGAGAGCAATCCATCCATGTAATTTCCCCCTCGAAATACTGTAGCAACAACAAGGCATCTATTCTCAAAAAATTTTTCAAATGGAGCGTCATCTATGCCGACAATTCTAATCTCCAGCTTAACATTCTTGCCTTTGGTTTTTTTCCTGCTAACTTTGATTATCATTATTCTATTTTGATACAAAACTTTATAAACATTTTCTAACTTTCAGTGAAATGGAGATAAAACTGAAAAAAAAGCCGCAGAAGCCGGTGATAATTGAGGGATTCCCAAGTCTTGGTTTAGTTGGGGGCATCGCGGCAGAGTTCTTAGTTGATTATTTGAATGCAGAGCAGATTGGCTGTTTATACTCAGAAAAATTGCCGCCAGTGGCTTCAATACATAATGGGCAGGTTCTTGATGCATTCGGCATTTTTTATAACGAGAAAAGCAACATTGTGATTATAAGGCCTCTTACTTTGGCGGCAGGCATGGAATGGGAACTTTCTAATTCCATAGTTAATCTTGCAGATATATTAAAAGCAAAAGAGCTTATTTCACTGGAGGGCATAAACGCGGGCAGGGGCTTGGCAGAGCCACAGGCATTTTTCTTTACTGCTGACAAGGCAAAATCAAAAAAACTGCAAAGCCTCGGATTAACTGAAATAAAAGAGGGGCTTGTGTTCGGAGTTTCAGCTTCCCTTCTGTCAAAACAGCCTGAATCAACATTTATATTTACTGAAACACATTCAGAACTGCCCGACTCACGCTCGGCTGCCAAGATGGTTGAGGTTCTTGACAAGTATCTTGGATTGAAAATTGATTATAAGCCGCTGATTGAAAAGGCAGAGATGTTTGAGAAAAAGCTTAAAGGGATAATGCAGGCTGCACAAAAATCTGCTGACAAGACACAAGGCACTTCTTATTTGGGGTAATTGTTTTTTCTGTATAAATCTTTAAAACAAGAATAATTCTCGGAGTTGCGCTCTGGTTATTGATATCCTGATGTTAGCAGAGCGAAACCCCTCGATGGACCTAGCACGATTTGAACACGCGAATCTGGCTTTACTCGCCAGCCTCTTCTGCAGCAGGTTCCTCTTCTGCCTCGTCTGCAGGGGTTGCAAGCTCCATTATTTCAGTCTGCTCAACATCTTCAAGAGTGCCTTCTTCAGGCTGCGGCAATTGCTCTTTAGCTGGCTCTGCCTTCAAAATTTCAGGAATAACTGACCTCTTTTCTTTCTCATTTTTGGGCTTTTCTTTTTCCTGCTTCATTTCAACTATTTCTTCCTTTACTTCAACAGGTTTTTTCACAGCAGTTTCTTCTAGCCTTTTTGGCATCGGTCTTTTGACAGTGATTGGCAGGATGCTCGCATAAAACTCTATTTCTGCGATCTTTAAAGGGTCGTAGTTGATGATTTCAAGCTCATCCTTAGTTATCTTCAGAAGTATCGGGGCATTCATGGATACCTGCAAAGCCCTTGCTCCAAGAATTCTTGCAATCTCATATTTGGTAAACCTGCTTTCCACTTCCCTTCTTTGCTTTTCAGTTACCTGTATCATTTTTAAAGTATTTATCAAACACCGATTTTTATTTAAAAATATTTTCAATTAGCGGTTATCTTGCAGTTACCTTCTTTATTTTTTCAGCAATAGCTGGATAGATTTTTTTCCATTCCTCCACAGCAGTATCTATCATCTTGGATATTTCATCCTGTGTAAGAGCACTTTCATTTCCTTTCTGCATTGCATTAATCATGCAGTCCTTGCCCTTTGGCGAAATGGCAAAACTTACTCTTGTCTCCTGCGCATCTTCCTCTTCCCTGCATGGATCAAGTATTATGCTCCTGCTTATTTTGTGCAATGTCAAAGTCAAGGGCATATGCTCGGTTAGAGGCAGTTTCTTGCTTGTCCATTTCCCAAATTCCACTCTTTCTGTTTTCTCATTATATTTGGGCATCACTGCATTCTGCAGCGCAGCAACAGCAGCAAGGCTGCTTGCATCAATTAAATTCCCATCATCATTCAGGGGGTATATATCCACAAAAACAGTCCACACCTTTTCCCCTGATTTTATGCATAATTTATTGAAGTCAATAAATCCTGATTCCCTGATGCCCCTATCAACAACCCTGGCGAGTTCTATGGCTTCTATTTTAGGTGGGCCTAGCTCAAATCTCTCTGAAGCCAAAGGTGAAAGCTCTACTGTTGTAACAAGAGTTCCTAAATCTTCAGAATCTGTATAGGGCTCAGAAACGCCAAGCTTTACTCCTGCTGCAACCTCTGTCTTGCCTATCCTGACAAAAGCAGAACCCTCTGCCTTGTTTGACACAGGGCTTTCAATCTCGATATTCCGGTACTCAAGCAACTTGCGTGAATCAAATCTCTTGCCCTCTAAGAGGTATTCAGTAATTCTCCTGCGTGTTATATTGCTTGTTTCCATTTTAGTTATTTGTTATTTGGGTTGCCGCTCGCCTTATTCCTTAACCATCTTCAACGCCTTTTTTTGTTCAGCATAAACTTTTTTGCATGCCTTCTCGCCAGCTTTTATTGCCTCTTTCAATTCCTCTCCTGAAATCTTGCCGTCAAGCTGCAGCAAGCAAAGTTTGTTGCTGCGGGAAGTAAAAGCCATTGGCATGTCTGTTGCCCCTTCCCCATCCTCATAATCCTCCTCCTCCTTTATCAGGTCTGCAACAATGCTCTTGTCTATCTTGCCGATTGAAACTGCACCTACAAGCTCATTCATTGGCACTCCTGCATGCGCCAATGCAATTGCAGCAGCGTTTATCGCGGCGCATCTTGTTGAGGCATTTGCCTGCAAAACCTGGATAAAAATATCAACAACTGTGTTGGGAAACTCATCAATTCTCACAGCAGGGGACAAAGCCCATTCAATCACTTTAGAGATTTCCGAGCTTCTCCTGTTCGGGCCTGGCTTTTTTCTCTCGGTAACAGAGAAAGGCAGCATGTCATAGTTTACTCTCAACACGCCTTTTTCAGGATTCTGCATGTGCTGCGGATGCAATGGCCTCGGGCCATAAACAGCTGCTATGGCAATCGTGTCGCCAAATGAGAATAGTGCAGAGCCGTCCGCCCTCGGCACAACGCCAATTTTCACTTTCATCTTCCTCAATTCGTCAAATGCCCTGCCGTCAAATCTTTTTGTGTATGCCATTTTAATCACAACATCCTCCTCCGACCCCGCTGCCTGCTTTTTCAGTCACAATTTCAAAAAGGGAATAGTTAATTTTTGCAACTTTATCTCCAACACCCATCATAAACCCAGGATGCAAATCAGCTGTATGCAAATAAATTCCATCTTCTTGAACAAGGTAAGAATTATTTAAAAAAGGCAGATTATGTTTTCTGAATTCTTCTATCATGTACTTTGTTTTTTTGTCTATATCATAAAAAATACCAATCTCTGCTCCAAAAACTTTTTTCAGTCGTTTGATATACTCTGCCTCTTCCTTCTCATTTTTTAGCTTAAAAGTTATTAGTTCAAACAAGCCAAACAAGTAGGTACTTCCACAAAGGGTCTTTTCTTTGCTTGACTTATCCGCTTTTCTTTCAATCTTCTCTACAATTTTTCTTTCCTTTTTTATTCTTAAATAACTTTCAAATCCTAACTCCCTTATTTTTTTCTCAATAGCATTAAAATTTTTATAGTCCCCTTTTAACTTCTCAATGTCTTCTACTATCTTTTTATTATCTCCCGTGTATGCTGGGGTAACTACACACTCTCTTTCTTTTAGGTTACCATATATCTCTTCTTTTGTTTTTTCACTTATAACCTTCAGTTTAATTTCACATGGATTTCCTGTTTCTTTTTCAATCTCTTTTATAATCTCGCATAGGTCTTTCATTTTCCCTTTTCCTCTGATTTGACAGAATTTCCAAATTTTTTCCTGTTTTTCTCCAAAAATTCCTCAACCTTTTCAGTTAAGCCATCAACAAAAGATTTCTCAACAATCAGCATGATGGCTTCCTTGGCAAACAATTCTGACTCTACTGTCCTGCCCTTTATCCAGACCAAGCCGTTCTGCCCTACTGTTATGTTGCATCCTGTCTCGTGCTTTATCAAGTTAATCATGCTTCCCTCTCTCCCTATAACGCGAGGCACTTTATTGGGGTTTATTGAGATTATCATGCCGTCCTCAAGCTTTCCAAGACCCCTTGCCCTTAAAGTCAAGTCAACTCCGCGATGTTTTATTGCATAAACCTCGGCGACAACCATGTCCCCGAAATCAAGGTATTCTGTCAGGTCATTTTTATTCACGAACTTCGAACATTCCATAACCTGCAGGAACCCCATGTATGGTGAATTGATGTCCATAATCCATCCGTTGAATGTTATGTCTGTAACCTTGCATATTATTGAGTTCCCTTTTCTCGGGATGTAAACTCCTGCAAGGGGGATTACTTTCACGAACCTGTCTGTTATGTCTGAAAGCCCGAAGCGGATTGCGACTATGTCCTCTCCGTCTCTCGCGGTGCAATCTCCCGGGAGATACTCAGAGCCGGTTACGATAGTTTCTCCGGGAATAACTATATCCCTTTTCTTCTTCTCTGCTGTCTGCTCTGTCATTTCACTTTTCATGTCCCTAGAATCTTGTTTAATTGCTTCCATTTTTAAATCTATTCTTTCTCGTTCAGTTCAGCTGTCAAGGCAGAACCATGGGTCATTTTATTAAGCTTATCGTAAAATTCTGACTGCATGCCTGTCGGCAGGTTCACAACAGCAAGCAGGCTTCCATCATTAAGCCATTCCTCTTTTTCTTTTATGCCATGCAGCAAGGCGTACACAGAACCTGTATAAACTGCCGGCACTGTAATCTGCAATTTTTTCACTTCTGTTTTTAGTGGCAGGAACTTCTGCATTTCCTTTATTATCTCAGGCAATTGCTCCTGAACGCTTTTCATGTCAGAGATGTTTATATGGGCCTCGTGAAACGCAGTTTCAACCCTTGTTGGAGTATGCGGCTTGCCTGTCTTGGGGTCAATATAATTTTTTGCTATAAAATCAATAACTTGCTTGATCTTTGCATCTCTTTCCTCTTTCCTGTGTTCAGAAGATACCTGTATTTCCCCTTTTCTTACAATTTCAGCAGCAATTTTCTCAATGTCATCTGTGCCAAAGCATGCCTTTAAATCAGTAGTAGAGGCATGCATCCCTTTCTTTATGTCAGAAAAAACCTCATTAAAGGCAAGAAAATTCTGTATGCTGCCCTGCCCTGTCTTCCTAAACATAAGGGCCTTGTCCAAATCAACAAGAATTTCAAATTCCTTTCCTTTAATCTTTAATCTTGCATTAACATTCGCCATTTTAATCAGCCAAGCCCCGTATCTGATAATTAATTATAATCCTCGGGCTTTAATTAACATTAAATTTTATGTCCCATTTCCATTTTTAATTTTTGATTATAATTCAATTGATTTTATTTTTCTTTGATATTTTCTGCCTCATTTCTTCCTTTTCATCCATTTTTATTTCAAAAGTTTCCTATGTGCTCATCAATCTTAATATCCCGCTCCATTTTTTATTCAGCTTCTCCCGGCATTTTTATTTCAAAAGTTTCCTCAAAGCTTCCTCGCTTTTCTTTTCCATTTTTTTGTCCTTCTTTGTGGCATAAGCAATATCCATCCTTGAGATATCAAAATTCTTCCCAAGAATTTTTCTGAAAATTCCAACAGCGATTTTAATGCCCTGCTCGATTGTCATGCTTTCCTTGTACTGTTCCTTAAGCATTTCCTTTACCTTGTCGTCATTCTCGCCTATTGCAGTTGCCCTGTAACCAAAATAATTCCCTGTGACATCTGAAACAAACAGTTTTACAGAGCCATCTACATTTACCCCTGCTGTCATTACAGACAGGCCAAACGGCCTTAAGCCGCCATATTGTGTTGAGGCCTGCTTCAGGTCAGCCATCTCCTTTACAACAAGCTCGATGTCAATTGGAGAATCATAAGTAACCCTATGCTGCTGCGCAAGCAATTGAGCCCTTTCAACAAGAACTCTCGCATCAGACAGGATTCCTGCAGCGCTTGATATGATATGGGAGTCAATCTCATAAATCTTGCTTGCTGATTCCTTGACCATCAATTCATCTTTCAGCCTTCTGTCTGCAACAATCACAACCCCGTCAGAACAAACCATGCCTATACTCGGGCTGCCCAATCGGACAGTTTTCTCTGCATATTCAACCTGCAATAGATGCCCATCAGGGGAGAATAAAGTAGCGGCTCTGTCATATCCCATTACTTGATGCTGAATTTCAGTTGGTGTGTCCATCTTTGTGTTTGTCTTTTTTGGTTATTTTTATTATTGCTTATTTATTATTAAATTTTAGCTTTAGTATCAGTATCTGCGGATAGAAAACAAGCCCAAGCCGCATTCAATGGGCAATTGGATAATCAAACAACATTTACTCTATCCGACATCTGATTAAAAGCGGGGCATTTTTAAACCTTTTTATTTGAAAATTCAGAGGTTTAAAAATGGGGTTTTCATGGGCGTTAAGGGGGGTTAGAGGGGATTTTTGAGGCAAGGGGGCAAAACAATTATAAAATCCTCCTTGGATGTATATCCATGAAATACAACAAGCTTGTCAGAGACAAAATCCCTGAAATAATCAGTAAGAAAGGGGCAAACCCAATCACCCATATTGCTGATGACAAAGAATACTGGCAGAAATTAAAGGAAAAATTGCAGGAAGAAATTGATTAGTTCATGGCAAATCCAAGCGAGGAAGAACTCGCGGATATTGTAGAAGTTATCAATGCAATATGCGATTTCAGGGAAATTGACAGGCAGAAGCTTGAATCCATCAGAAAAAAGAAATCCGAAGAGAGGGGCGGTTTCAAAAACAAGATAATTCTTGATGAAACGGGATAAATCCGCAAGAAGCAAATAAAAATTAAATGAGAATCTGCTCTAATGCTTTCTTTATATCCCTGCTCCAATAATCCCCTATTTTGTGGCCGAATTTCCTCTCAGGAGTTACCACATTAAATTGTGATTCATAAGTTCCGAGCATTTTTGGGATAAATATCTTATACTCGGCTGAATCAGGCGATAGTCTCCTTGAGACATATCCTTCTATTATCCGCTTGAAATTTTCAGCAAGAATCTCACTCTGCCCAACTACATCCTTAAGATAAGAACCTACTTCCTTTTTCAGCTTATCATACTCCCCCATATCCTCCCTTGCAGATTCTGAGAGGGGTGTTGTTTCCCTCACAAAATAGTCTCTCTTTATCCCGCTTATCCTTTTGATGCCTAATTTGTTTTCGAGAATTGCAGTCATGTATCCTATTCCTCCAGAGGTGTTGTTGGATATGCCAGATTTCTTAAGAATAGATTCAATATAATCAAAATATTCCCTATTCAAGCCAGGTTTACAACTGATTTCTCCTTCGGCTAACCTGTTCTTGAAATCAGAAACAATTCCTGAAAGTTTGGACTCTAAATCATAATCTCTTGCTTTTTGCTGTGCACTAGTTTCAGTTACCATAAATCTTCTCCTGTTAAGATATTTTTAAATCTTGTGATTTTTTGTGTTTTTATTTCCCCTGTTCATCCCCATTTCTGCCTCGCCCTTTTTATCGTCCCAGAAACACCTATGCAGTTGAATCCTGCATCTTTCAACGCCTTCCTTATTTTTTCAGCATGCTTTCTCAAAATGCAGAACATAACCTTGCTCCCCTTCTCATTAAAGCCAATAAGCTTTGCATCTGCATTGCATTTATTTCTCACAACATGCCTTAAAAAATCCCAATTATGTTTGTCCTGCAGGACAACAACAAGATATCTTTTTCTCTCCCTCATGCTTGGCTTGAACCTTTTTCTACCTTGCTTTGCCATCATTTTTTATTTTTCTGCCTTTTCCCTTTCTTTCCATTTTTGATAATCTTAATAACCCTTTTCTCTCTAAAAAATCTATGCCTCTTGAACAGGATTGCAAGGATAATAACCAATAAAACTGCAGTAATCCCCAATAGATTAACTTTTTTGTTCCATAATTCTAGAGTTTTTTGTTCAACATTCATTTCAGGGATATTTATTTCAGGCTTAATCTGTTCTGAAATGTTTGTAACATTCTCAAGAATTTCAATTTCCTTAACCTCAACAGGAATCATCTCATAAATTGCCATTATGCTCAAATTTGCCCTTGGATAAGAAATATTTTTCAGATTAACAAGCAAATCGTAAAACTTGCCGCCAGTTAAATTAAATTTCCTTGCCTCGCCAACTGAAAGCTTGAATTTAAGAGATGAAGAATTCAGTTCTAATGTAATATTATCCATGTCAACAATTTTCAGAGTCAAGTTATGCTCATTATCCCTTAATGTAAATTTAATCCTGTCATTTTTTTCAAGCAACCTGTTCACTTCCCTGCCTTCTTTCAAAATTCCCTCTGAATAAGTTTTTGCTGCTGGACCCCCGCCACCGCCTCCGCCTCCCCCGCCGCTTGAAGTTGAAACAGCACAAGTTCCGCAGTCTGCAGAACAAGAACTGCAAGACTCTCCAGACTCACAATAAGCATTTCCACAATAATCCGCTGCAGAGTAGGCAGAAAATCCCGAGACATTAAACACAAGAGTGCCATTAGTTGAATTGTAAGTTGTTATGCTGCAGATTGAACTTGGGCATGCCGCAGAATCTCTTAAAATTCTTGGGTTATTTAAAGTCAAATTCAAGAAGGTTATATTAGCTGATTTATTCAAGCCTGCTGCATTGCTTGAATTCACAAAAACATAATTATGCCTCAATATAATATCATCAGAAAAGTTCGTTCCATTCTGTGTTATATTTGGCAGGTTTAGTTTTACATAACTGGAATTTTCTATTTCTAATGTTGTATTTTTCAGATAATATTTTCCTAAATTTAGATCTTTGAACTTGGATTTATCGTCTGTAAGATTTAAATCATATCCTGTAGCATTTCTCAATATTGTATTAATTATTGTGTTATTCTCATTTACGCCATAAAAACAAACTCCTTGAGAATTTGAAGTTAGTAAGAGATTAATGAGAGTATTATTATTTGAATTATAAATAATGGCAATTCCACAGGAAGAGCTATTGGAAACTGTTATGTTTGTAAGGGTATTATAACTTGAGTTTGAAGAGAGAATAATGCCATGTTGGGTGTTTGATGCAGTGATATTTACAAGATTGTTGTTAGAACTTAAAGTGAGAACAATATTATCTATAGAATTATCCAAACTGTTAATATTAGTGATATTATTATTAGAGCTTGATGTAAGATTGATAGAAGTACGGTAGTTGTTTGAAGCTGTTAAATTCTCTAAGGTAGAATTTTCCGTGTAATAGTAGTAAACACCATCACGCCAGTCAGTAACATTGCAGTTTTTTATGCTAATATTTGTCAATTTTGCTGTACTTAACCCATCTGCCATTATTCCATATGTAAAAACCGTATTCTGCCCGTCAATCCACCTGCTGAAATCTACACAATTAATTTCAACATGACTTACTGAGATGTTGATGCAAGCCTGTCCAACTGATGAGTTCCAGTTTGTTATGCTACTATTCAGCCTATAGTTGCCAGCTTGCGTTATGTTCCTGCAAGCCGAGATATTGTAATCTACAGGAACATTTGCTGTAAGTTGCCATTTGCCACTTGCTCCAATATTGTTTGCAGAGTCAGTGCAGTTCACGCTCCAGTTGTAAGTAGCGTTGTTTAGGGCTATGCTGATATTGTTCGTGATATTCTTTGTAGGGCTTGTTGTTGTGCTGTTCAAAGCAGAATTTATGATAAGGGAGCAATTTGCAATATCACTCAAATCAGTGACATTAAATGAGAAACTTATATTGCCTGCTACGGTATAATTTGTTCCATTTTCAGGCGAAATAAGAGTAACATTTGGATTTGTTAAATCATAGGTTACTGTATAGTTTAATGCCCATCCAAAACTGCTTGAGTTGTCATATGCCCTGCAGTTCCACTTGAAAACACCTTCATAGGGCAGTGCATAGGAAAAATTTGTCTGGTTATAAATGCCTGAGACATTTGTGCTGTTGGTATGAACTGTTGCGGTTGAATTCCACACATAAAGGGTTATATTTGCCAAACTATTTGAATCAGATGCATTGCAAGAAAATATATGTGTGCTTACAGCAGTTGATGTTGAATTTATTGGTAATGATAAATTCACAACAGGGGCTTCATTAACATTGAAAATAACACTTGTTGAATTCATGTTGCCTGCGGAGTCAAGTGCATAGAATATGAATGAGTGGCTTCCCAATGTTGTGTTAAATGTTGTGTTAGCACAATTTGCAAGCGAAATATTCGCTGCAGAATCAATACTATAAAGGCAGTCACTTAAATTCAGATTATCAGATGCAGAGAAATTTATTGCTAAGGATGTGTTGGTTGTGTAAGTTGTGTTTTCTGGTTTGGCAAGTGTTAAGTTTGGCTTTGTTTCATCAATTGAAAGCAGTGCAGCATAAACATTTATTCTTGGTAAATTCAAGCCACTCCCAGAATCATAAATAACTTTGCCTGTCCTGTTAAAAATATCCTTAATTTGAACTGTTGTTAAATTAGTATTTTTCTCAAGTTTCTTGTATTGCTTCAGCAATGCAATTGCTCCTGAAACATGCGGCGTTGCCATGCTTGTGCCTGAAATAGAACAGTAGGAATTACCTGTTCCGCAGGCTGTCTGCACAGTGCCGCCTGTAACATGGGACATTGTTGAATTTATGCTAACTCCTGGAGCAAGAACTATTGTAATGTTGTTCCTATTGTATGTCACAGCATCATTCTTGTTTACAGCACCAACAGCAGTTGCATTCCTTATGCATGCAGGATTTGCAATTGAATTTGTGTTGCCGTTATTTCCAGTTGCTGCAACAACAGTTATGTTTGCAGCAGTTGCGTTGTCTATCGCGCTTGTAAATGCAGTTGAGAGATTATCGCAGTAACTTCTATAGACAGTTGTTGTGCCCAAACTCATGCTTATGACTGAAATGTTAAAAATAGTGGAATTATCAGCACACCATTGCACTCCTGCAGTAATGTCTGATGTATAGCCATCACCATTAGAGTCCAATGCCTTTATTGCAACTATTCTTGCTCCTGGCGCAACTCCTGTGATGCTGCCATTTGCAGCAACTATGCCTGCAACATGAGTGCCATGCCCATTGTCATCAATTGGATTCTTATCAAGATTGACATAATCATACCCCGCTATGACTTTACATGAAAAATCAGTGTTATTGCCGAAGCATCCGCCCAAATCTGGATGCGAGTAATTCACGCCAGTATCAATCACGCAAACTGTTTGTGTTTCTCCAGTAAGGTTTGTTCCATTAACCTTTATTGGCATGACAAGGCTTGCGTTAATCAAAGGCACAGAATCTTGCAGGAGTGCATGAACAGGCAAATCCTCATCGATTTTCTCCACACGCGCGTCATTTTTGAGCTGTTCAAGAACATCAGCTGAAACTTCAACTGCAATTGAATTGCCAAAATCATGCTTTAATCTGAACTTGCCAGCAGGAAATTTTGAAAAATCAGAAATAACCTCTGCTTTAACCTCTTTCACTTCCTTAACATTCCCAAAAGATTTTGCCTTAACCGCTGAAATTTGTGCAGGTTCTTTCATGTAAACAAAAACCCTAACCTTACCTTCAGAGGCAATTTTCTCATAGACTGCATTGTCAACTTTAACGCTACCTGATTTACCACTTCCTGAACTTGAGGCAAAAGAATTTACAATTACCAGAATGAATAATATGAAAAATAAAATTCCCAGCACATATTTCTTTTTCATCTCGCAATAACCCCAAAGATTATTATAACTCCCTACATCTATGAAACCGCTTCACACTTTCCCTGCACACAACTGCAGCTTTTAATCTGGCAGGCATACATTGCAATGCACATCAAGTCAGAAGGGCAGTTTTTTGCAGTTAAATTTTCTGCTTGAATTTTGCCTGCACAAACCTCTTTTCCCCCCATGGCACAGGAGCAGCATGTTGTCTGCACTTTCACGCAGTCAGCATCAGTTACGCATTCAGCGGAGCCAGATTTATTCTGGTTAAAAGTCCTGTTTGAAAACACTGCCAGAACCACAACTAAAAACAGCGCAATAATCCCCGCCGCCTTAAACAAAACACCCCTTTTCCAGCCCATATCCAAGAATATATCCCCATGTTAAAAAACCTTTCCCCAATGCAACTGCAAATATTTTTAAATCAGTGAAGATTAAAATTAATATACAAAAAGGGCAAAATGGCAGGTTCAATTCTTAAAATAGAAAATTTGAAAAAGAGTTTCGGCAGGAAGGAAATCCTCAAGGGGATAAATCTAGATATAGGGGAAGGCGAGGTTTTCGGCATAATAGGCATGTCAGGCAGCGGCAAAAGTGTGTTTTTAAAAACAATAGTTAATTTCTGGAAGCCATCTGCGGGGAAGGTTATGTATAAAAATGCTGACACGAAAAAGTTTGCATTCAGGAAGCACTTTGGATTTTCAACACAGGAATCATGCTTCTATCCTGAACTGAGTGTTGAAGAAAACCTGATGCATTATGGCAGGCTTTATGGCTTAAAGGGGAAGGAAATTAAAGACAGGATAAAAAATCTGCTTGAGATGCTGAAACTTGAAAGCTGCGCGAAACAGATTTCAGCAGAGCTTTCCGGAGGCATGCAAAAAAGGCTTGATATTGCATGCTCGTTAATACACAAGCCCAAACTTCTGCTGCTGGATGAGCCGACAGTTGAGCTTGACCCCATATTAAGAAGAGAAGTCATGAACTTAATTAGCAAGGTGAATAAAGAAGAGAAAGTCACAATTTTGATGGCTTCCCATCTGCTAGGCGGTATAGAGGCAATGTGCAGCAATATTGCGATATTGCATGAAGGAAAGATAATCAAAACAGGCAACCCTAGCAGGATAAGGGAAGAATATGGGAAGAACGAGGAAATCCATATTAGGCTTGCATCTGGGAACTACAAGAAGGCTGAAAAGCAGCTTGAAAGCAAGAAAAGCAGTTTTGGCATAAACAAGATAATAACCAATCACTTGCTTACAATTTACTGCAAAGATGCTGAAAAAATCCTGCAGCATATCTTGAGCATGCTAAAAAACATGAATGAAAAAATTGTGGAGTTGCATGTAAGCAAGCCGAGTTTGACAGAAGTGTTCACTTCATTAATAAGAGAGTAGAAAAAACAGCCGCTTAATGAAGCAAAAAGGGCAAAATAATAAATAAAAAAGAGGGAATTGAAAATGAGGAATCTGATTGAGTTGATAAAGAAAGATTTTAAACTCCTGTTCAGAAATAAAAGCTCAACATTGATTTTTGTTTTAGGGCCATTGCTGATTGTCCTTATTCTCGGATTTGCCTTTAATAGCGCTGATTTATACGGCTTGAAGCTCGCGACATACTCTCAGCAATACAGCACATTAACCGATGGCCTGCTTAACAAGCTATCAAGCCAATTTACAATAATCAAAACAGCAACCCAGCAGGCATGCATAAATGGGGTAAAGCTAAGCGAGTGGCATGTCTGCCTTGTTTTTCCAAATGGATTTGACATAAAAGGAAATAACAACATTGATTTCTACATAAACCCCACAAAGATGAATTTAGTGTATATCATAACAAATCTTATCTCGGCGAAGGTGGGTGAGCAAACTACAGAGATAAGCAAGGAGCTGGTTGAAGCCCTATTGAAAAAAATGAGTTTTGTAAAAGATGAAGTTGATAAAAACAAGGAGCTGCTTGCAAACATAAATGAAGCTACTGTAGACATAAAAGACAGGTCTTCAAGGCTGTATGATAAGTTTGCAGCCCTCAATATCTCTTTTAATGAAACCGGCCTGAACACAACAGGAATTGAAGAACAGCTCAAGACCTTGAGGATTAATGCCGCAAAAATCGGCACTGCAAAAGAGAACATAAGTGATTCAGAAATAAAGTCAATAATCTCAAGCGCTTACACAAACGTAAGCAGCGAGATAACGATACTCACTTCATCCATAACTGACTTAAAGGATGCTGTGCAGTCAGCAAGAGACACTTTAAACAATGCTTCAAGCAGCCAGGTGATGGCAAAAACAAGCCTGGCAACGACACTGCTGCAGCTTGACAATTCTCTTAATGACATAAATAACATGAGCAGCAGTTTTGCAGTCATGCAGGAACAATTGATAACTGGGCTGGATGCAAGCAAACTTGTCCAGCCAATCACAACAAGCATCAAGGAGGTTACAACAGAGAAGCGTTATATCAGCTTTATATTTCCCATCCTGCTTGTAATGATGCTTATGTTCGGGGGAATTTTTTTCGGCTCAAGCCTTGTGATAAGCGAGAAAACCTCAAAGGCATATTTCCGCAATTTGATTGTCCCTGTGAGAAGGATAACCTTTATTCTATCAGCATATATAACAACGATGATTGTTCTTGCAGCAGAAGCAGGAATTGTTTTTGGTGCCGTGTATTTTTTTACAAAGTCGGCGATAAGGCCTGATTTGTTGGCAGCACTTGTGCTTATAGCAAGTGTTTTTACATTCATAGGCTTGCTGATTGGCTATATTTCAAGGAACTCGGAAGTTGCCATGCTCCTCTCAATAGCGATTGTTGCCCTGCTGATGTTCTTCTCAAACTTAATCCTGCCGATAGAAACCATTGCATACATGAAAGAAGTTGCAGTTTACAACCCCTTCACCATAGCATCCAACATAATCAAGGAGAGTATGCTCTTAAGCATAGGCTACAAGGCACAACTCAAATATATAACAGTCCTATTCTCTTATCTTGCAATTGCTTTCATCTCAAGCCTGCTTGCGCAGAAACTCAGCAAAAGGCATGTTTAAGCGTTTTGGCACTCTTTCTTTTCCATTTCTTGTTTCTCAGGCATTTTATTATACTCTCTGAAACAAACAAGGGAGTTGAAGCACTTGCAATAATCCCGATTTTTCTGGCTCCAACAGGGATTTTTTCAGCATCCTTGACTGCCTGAACAAGTTCAGCCCTGCAAAACTTCCTGCACACATCAACAAGATTGTTCGCATTTTTTGAAATGCTGCCCCCAACAACAAGAACCAAATCAGATTTTCCTGCAATTTCAGCAGCATTCTCCTGCCTTGATTCTGTCTCTGGGCACCTTGTTGGGATAAAAACAACATTCTCGGGGTTCTTGCATTTTCGCTTTATAACCGGCAAAATCTCATTTATCCTGTCAAGCGTTTGAGTTGTTTGGGTGAGCACAACAGCTTTGGAAAGGCGGGGGATTTTCACTGCTTCTTTTATGCTGCCGACAATTATCGGCTTTTTTAAAAAACTGCAGATGTTCTTTGTTTCTGCATGTTTCTTGTCAGCGATAATAACAACCAGATAGCCTTTTTTTTCAAAACTCAAGGCAAGATTAAGCAGTTTCTTTACAAAAGGGCATATCAAATCTAAAAATTCTAAGTCTTTTTTTCTGATTCCATGTCTGGGATTGCTATTCTAACAATCTCGCAGCCAGCTTCCTCCAGCTGGCTAATCTGTTTGATTGTTTCTTCTGCATTTCGTGTTCTTATATCGCACATTGACTGGACCCTAACAGGATTATTGCCGCCAAGAATAAGTTTCCCAACTCCAACCTCTTTTGTCCTTTTTCTCTTAATCCGCATAATAATAAGCAGAATCAAAAATTTAAATAACTTGCTAAACAGCAAGTTAGCACTCTCAAGGAGAAAATTTAAATAGTTTTATAGGTTGGAATAGGAATGGCTAAACAGATAGATATTGAAAAGCTTATAGAAATGCTTTATAACCAAGACAGCGATTTGGGTAAAGCAGCTAATGAAGGGGTGAATGAGGGCTTGTTCAGGGCAATGCATACAAAAGAAAGCGGGCTTGTTCATTATGTTGATGAAGCGAAAGTTGATAAGGCTATAAAATACATGCAGAAAAAAGGCCGTAGTGCTGCAGAAATCAAGCAGAAAATTTCAAGTGAAATTGCAAACGGACTGTATTTGAATACTGCTGGCAAAAAGGTTTTCTTGCGTGAGAGAACCGAGGAAAAAAAGGAGCATGGCTTGCTTTACAAGATTGAGCATCCAGTACAGACAATCAAAAGCTATCTTGCACCGAGACCTGTAGACAATATCCTGAGGGCGGCAGGTAAATTCTATGACATATTAAAAATGGGCGGGGATTTTGCGTCTGAAAAATTTAAGAACGCTGTTATAAAACTTAACCAGTATGATTTTCTGCACCCTATATTGCAGATAGCAAAAGAGGAAAAATTAAAGGGGATTAACTATAACCAAACGCTAAAGAGTATAAACGAGAATATCAAAAAGTATGGGAAGGATATGACAGAGGGCATTAAAGAGATGGCCAAAGAATATGTTCCAGCCAAGGTTACAGCATCAATCCTCCTCATAGCATCATTCCTTATGCTTGGCTTTTCTGCATCAAACCTGACAGGATTTGCAATAGCTGGAAACAAGATTCCTTCAGGGTATCCTATCGGCGCGGGATTTGTCCTTCTCGCCATCGCATTCTGCCTGTCTTTCTTCAAGAGAAAGCCAAAAAAACAAAAGGGAAAGGCAGGAAAAATTAAGGGAAAAAGCAAGTAGAAGAAAATAAGCAATAACAAACTTTATAAAACTTCTTTTTTTACTCCTTGACATGATAATGAAGCTGCTTGTTGACGCCGGTGACATGAAACCAAATCCTGCAATTAGCCAGAAAATCGGGCCTTTGGGCCTGAACCTTGGCAAGATAATACAGGATGTGAACAAGGCAACTTCAGAGTTTAAGGGAATAAAGGTTCCTGTTGCATTAGACATAGACACAAAAACTAAAACCTTCAAAGTGGAGGTTTCAACACCCCCGACTTCTGAACTGCTTAAGAAAGAGTTTGGCTTGGAAAAAGGTTCTGGTGAGCCAAACAATATTAAGGTTGCCAATGCAGCCATTGAGCAGGTTATTTCAATTGCAAAGACAAAGCAGCAGGCATTGCTCACAGAGGATTTCAAGAAGGCAGTAAAAAATGTTTTAGGAACTTGCGTCAGCTTGGGCATTCTCGTTGAAAACAAGAATGCCAAGGATGCCTGCAAGGAAGTTGATGAAGGCAAGTATGATGAAGCTATAAAACAGCAAAAAACTCAGGTTAGCCCTGAAAAAAAATCCGAGCTTGAGAGCCATTTCGCAAAAGTCAAGGCCAAGCAGGATGAGATGCTGAAGAAGAAGGCAGAAGAGGAAGCAGCAAAGGCAGCTGCAGCTGCCCCAGCAGCAGGAGCAACTCCGGCAGCAGGAACAGCAACTGCAGCAGGGGCGGGGGCTTCAGTAGCAGGGACAAAAACAGAGGCAAAGGCAGAAGCTAAGCCTGCAAAAGCAGGAAAGTAAAAACCTGGATGAGAGCCAAAAATCCACATAAAAATAACAAAACCTGCAAAAAATAACCCTATATAATAATAGTAATATTAAATCAGTTTAAACTCATTAAAATTCAAGGGCTTAACAAAATTTTATAAACCGCTTGCCTCTAATCAAAAAGAGGGGCTGTGGGATAGTCTGGTTAGCCTTCGAGCTTTGGGAGCTTGCGACCCCAGTTCAAATCTGGGCAGCCCCATCGAGGAGTTTCGCTCTGCTAACATAGGAGATATCAATAACCAGAGCGTAACTCCGAGTAGCATTTTGGTTTGCTAAAATAGGAAATAGCAATAACAAATCAAAATGCGAGACCCATTCATAATCAATTTAAAACATGTCAAAAAGAAACAAAGTAGGCTCTGCAGGGAGATTCCGCGCAGGATACGGAAGGAAAGTAAGGGAAAAAGTATGGAAGGTTGAAAAGATACAGAAGCAAAAGCAATTATGCCGCTGCTGCGGAAAGCCAAAAGCGAAAAGGCTTTCTAAAGGATTATGGGAATGCAAGGCATGCAATAAAAAATTCACAAGCCATGCCTATCACACTTAAAAACAATCAAAAAAGGCACTAACAGTAAATTTTTAAATCATAATCAAGTAATAAAAACACCTTTAGAAACAGAGGAAATCAGGCAAGGCTTACCGAGGTGAGAATTACGGGATTTCCTACAGGGAAAATCTATAGATTTTCCATGCCCCAAAAACCGAAAGGTTTTTGCGGTGCCCCGAAAATCTCTCAAGATTTTCGCGGGGGTGTAACCAAAAAGAAAGATGGCAAATTACAAATGTTTTTTTTGCAGCAGGCAAATCTCCAGCAAGAGCCTCGAGAAAAGGTTTGTATGCCCAAGCTGCGGCAGCAGGGTTTTCTTCAAGCCAAGGGGCGCTGTAAAAAAGGTTAAGGCTGTGTAAAGATGGAAAAGGGAATTGGGGGAATAAAATATTCAAAAACAAATAAGGTAGAAAATGCCAACAAAACAGATTGATGAGGAAACTGGCAGGCAGATTCAGGAACTGCAATTGTTAGAGCAGAACCTGCAGAATTTTCTTCTGCAAAAGCAGGCATTCGTGTTTGAAAAGAACGAAACAGAAAATGCGCTTGAAGAAATAAAGAAAACAGATGAAGACGTCTACAAGATAATAGGGCAGGTAATGCTGAAATCAAAAAAGGCAGCGGTTGAGAAGGAATTGCAGCACAAAAAGGACATACTTGAGCTCAGAGTCAAGGCAATAGAAAGGCAGGAAGAGCAGATAAAAGAGCAGCTCATAAAAAAAAGAGACGAAGTAATGAAAAAACTGAAGTAATGGCCAGAACCGTTAATAAAACCAGAAAAATGCCTGAAAAGTATTCATAACAGAAAAGTTTATAAATATCTTGTTGATTAAAACAATATGGTGATTAAAAAAATAAAAGAGGGCTTGTCTAGGGTTTTTGCCAGGGGAAAGGAGCCTGTTGAGGATTATATTGAAATTGATTTAGGAAGAGACGCGATAAGAAAGTCAAAGATACTAATCAGGCCTTTTGTTCTGAAGGTTTTTGAGGACATCAATCCTATTCTTAACACATTAAGAGAGGGCTATACAATTGCAGTCATAGATATCAAGCATCTTAAGAGCAAGGATATTGTTGAGCTTAAGCGCGCAATTGCAAAGCTCAAGAAAACAGCTGATGCCCTTGAAGGCAGTATTGCAGGATTTGGCGAAAACACAGTCATTGCCGCGCCAAGCTTCGCTGAAATCTACAAGGGCGAGACGCTCAAGTCTGTTGAATCTGTAGAAAGAAGGTAGATTCCTTTAAAAATGGGCGGTAGTAGTGGCGGTATATAATTTTCAAGGAAATTCTTCTATAAGATTAAATAAATACTTTCTTGATGGATATTTCTAAGCAAGGGGGGGGTACATTCCTAAAAGAATAAATTAATAGGATAAATATTCCTATTAGAATAGAAATGTCAGGAAAATATATATAGAAGCTGCCATTTAAGTATAAATGGCAGAAAAAATAAGCAAGGTTTCATTGGATGGAATTTTAGAATTGAAAGAAAAAGGCAAGAGGTTATACAAGATAGAAGAGCTACAAAAACCATTTGAAGATAAAGACATCAAAATTAAAGCCATAGTAAACAGCAAAAACAAGATTTATTTTTATGAAGATAAATTTTGGTTTTATGGTTATGAAAGAGATAATAAAATTAGGTTTGATTCAGATGACCACCCTTACTTTAATGCATATTTTGGGCAAAAGCCACAGAATTCATTTAAGTTATATGATGGCTACTTTCTTGGCCGTTACGGATGCGGAGGTTCTCATAGGGGGGTAGGAATTATAGAAAGGGTATACAATCTTATCACCGCATCTAATAGCAGACGCCATAAGGAACTTTTGGATGAATTTGATTCTTTTTATGATAACATCAAAGATAATGAAGTTTATGAACTTAAAGAAGAGTTTGGATTATGCAATATAAACCCAAAAAAGATACTGGAATCTAAGACAACCTCCCTTCCACTATGCGAAAAAGAAAAAAAGTTTATTATAGCATTTGGAAATTGGTATGGGCAATTTATAAACAAAAATGGAGAATATAATCGGAAAATAAAAGTGGTAAGGAAAAAAGAACACGAAACAGCTTTCAAAAAATATATCCAAGAAACAATTAAGAAACTTGAGATTAATGGTTTTAAAAAATGTGAGAAATATTGCAAGCAAAAAATTCTAATGCCTTGAACAGTTAATCTTAAAAATCTATTTCTGTTTTGTTTGTTATGGAAAGAGTGGTTGCTGAAGGTATCGGAACCAAGAAAAGCAAAGCTTTTCTGGTCCAGAAAATCTCAAGATTTTCTTGGAACCGCTGGAGTTTCTAATTATGGAGTTCATGTTTATAGAAGCCAGAAAGATATTTTCTCAGGAAGAGATTGAACAAGTTAAACAGGCAGTGAAAAATTTTGCAAAAAACAACCCTAAAATCAGAAGAATTGGCATGGCTGCATCATTGCAGTATCTCGGCTTGCTGCCAATAATCGGGGAAGAACTGGAAAAAAACAAAATTAGCGCAGTAACCAGCAGGGGCAATCTGGCGAAACATGAGGCACAAATTCTCGGCTGTGACATAAATGCAACGAAGAACATAGAAAAAAAGGTTCAGGCATTTCTGCTTGCAAGCAATGGAAAATTTCATGCATTGCAGCTTGCAAATTCAACAAGCAAGCCAATATTTATCCTATCTGGCGGCATTATAGCAAAAATAAGCAAGGAAGAAATTGAAAGTATGAGGAAAAAAAGGCTTGGAGCAATAAAAAATTTCCTTGCAAGCAAAGAAATCGGGATAATTGTCTCAACAAAGCCAGGACAGAACAAGATTAAAGATGTTAAAAAAATCAAGGAAATGCTTGAAAAGCAAGGGAAAAAGGCATTCCTTTTCATAGCAGACACCATTGATATAAACGAGCTTGAGAATTTTTCATGTGAGGCATGGATAAACACGGCATGCCCTGCACTTATCTTGGATTCAACGAAAATCGTGAACTGGAATGAGGTTGAAAAATTTTTCAGATGAAAAATTTTTAAAGAGTAAAGCTAAGGCAGTTTCAAGAAATCCAAAAAAGGAAATATTTATAAATAGTAACAACTGTAAAATAACAACACTATGGAGAGAGAAATGAAAACAAGGATATTGCTTACAACAGCATTTTTATCAATTCTTGTACTATTAACAACTGCAAATGCATTCACGATAACCAGCCCTGATTCTCTTACTGCCTTGCATAATTATGTTCTGCCAATCAATATAACAGTTAACAATTCCGGCTTTGAAGCCATGCAAAACATGACAATAACCGCAACAGATATATCAAACCAATCTAATATTCTAAGCACCTCTGCATCAAATATCTCTGCAGGACAAGTAAAGGTATACACGCTAAATTATACAATACCCCAATACACCTATGCAAAGGCATACCCAATAACAATAAACATCTCAGGGCAGAACATGTCTGGCAATATGTCCTCTGCAGCAAAAACAATAACAATAACCGTGAATGAAAACAAGGGGTTGAGCAGTTCTGCAACAGCAATGAGCGTTTCCTCTGCAGCCGGTACCACAAAGCAAGCAACTTTCGCAATAACAAACACAGGAAATGTCAACTTGACAAACATCACTGTAACGCAGCAGACAATATTGAATGATTCTGACAATAATATAATAACACTTTCAATAACCTCTGACAAGAATTTGCAGGCGTTGGCTCCTGGCAACACAGCCACTATTTTTATTAATGCCACTGTTCCAAATTCCCAGCAGAGAAAAACATACAGCACAAACCTCCTTGTAAATTCAAGTGAAGGAATAGGCGCAACTATTGCTTACCAAATTACAATAAAAGAAAGTTACTGCGAGCTGGGAAACAAGGGCTCATACCTTACAGTTGATATAAAAGAGCCAGATAATGGAGATGATTTTTACCCTAATGATGAAATCCCGGTTATGGTAAGAGTGAAAAACACCGATAATGACGAAAGGGATGTTATAGTAAGGGCTGACTTGTATGACGAGACAGATGACCAGTTCCTTGATGTTGAGTATGAGACAGACGCAACAATAGGAGATGACTCAAGCGAGGATTTTGAATTCACCCTGAAAGTCCCTCTTGATATTATAAACACGCATGATTTCAGGATTTATGCCAAGGTGTATGAGGACGGAGAAGAAGAAAGCCAATGTTATGAGGATTACATATCAACAGACCTCAAGAAAGAATCGCACTCTTTGCTTATAGACAAGGTTGAAATGCCTTCAACTGCAAAATGCGATGACAGCATAGAAGCAGATGTAAAGCTGGCTAATGCAGGCAAGAATGATGAAGAGGATGTAAAGCTGGAGGTAATAAATTCAGAACTCGGCATAAGCGAGGAAAAGCTTTTCAACCTGGACACGGGAGAGGCAAGGACTTCAACATTGGCAATAAAAATCCCAAAGAACACAACAGAAAAGGATTACACAATAACAATAAGGGCATCCTATTACCTTTCAAATGACGAGTATAAGAAGGATGTGCAGGCGGTTAAGACAGTCAAGGTTTCAGGAAACTGCATGCCCGTAATAGAGAATACTGTTGTAAATGCCGAAGTGCTGAACACAGCAGTTGTAAAAGAGCAACTGGGCATCAAGCTTACCATATTCAACACAGGCACATCAACGGCAACATACAATGTTGCTGCTTCAGGATATGAAACATGGGCAACACTTGATAAGGTTGAGCCGGCAACAGTAACTGTTGAGGCAGGAAGGTCAGAATCAAGCTACGTTTATCTAACTCCATTGGAGAACACTGCAGGCGCACACACCATCACATTGAAAGCGATGTGGGGCAGCAGGAGCCTTACAAAAACAATAACAATCCCTGTAACAGAGAAGATGACACCGCAAAGCGCATATCAGAAAATCTCGCAGAGATTGAGCAACCTAAGCGGATTTGACTTGGCAACAGTAAATATTGTGCTTGTCGTGGCAATAGTTCTGGTTTTTGCATGGATAATGCGTGTGAGAAGGGCTTACTAGGGCTTTATTTTTTTATCCTAAGCAAGAGAAATGAAAAATTTGCTAAAAAAACTGATTTATGAGATTGAGAGGAGAAAGTATATTCACTGCCTCAAGGAGAATCCAGAGGACACAGAAGTAAGGAGAGGGCTGCTTACATGGCATCTTAAGCATGGATATTACGCAAAGGCATTTGAGCAATATAAATTAATCAAGGATAAATACAGCAAGGGTGCAAGATTTGAAGAGCTTCTGGAAGCAAAAGAGGCTTTGAAAAGCAAGGGTTTTTCTATAGATTAAATCAGTGGCAAAAACTTGCTGAGCAGATACAGGGTTGTTGCGGCAACGAGCGGCACAACTAAATTGTCATCAACATCATCCCCTCTGAGCTGCAGGGTTAACGCCTCAGCAAGCATTGCCATGCTAGCGGCAAGCAATGCCTTGATTGGGGAAACAAAAAACAATGCGGCAATGAAACCTGAAATTATGCCTACAATTGTGCCTTCAATCTTCTTTAAAGTATTAAATGGCTTCCTGTGATTCTTCCTGCCGATAAAAATGCCGGAAATAGTTGCAAAGGGATCAGCAACTGTCAAAATTGCAATTGATGCAAGCGCAATGCCATAAGGAAAAATCTTCAGAACAAGCAGACAGCCGGCAACAAAAAACAATGTGCCCTTTCCAGGGAACCTCCTGATATACCTTGGCTTCTCAAACGCTTTAAGCATGAGATAGATAAACGGCAATTTAAAGCGCAATGAAATCAATGAGAGGATTATGCCTGAAACAAGCAGGGAAAACAGGAACCATCTTATGCCGGAGGCAAAGTTCATTGCAAGCCATAGGATTGCAAAACCCATTAGGATATGGAATATTGCCCTTCTCACCCTCAAGAAGCTTACTGCGCTTCCTCGCTTTTTCCGCTGTTCTTTCTTTGGCATTTTACTTTTTAATTCCAAAAATTTTTTTCAGCACAGAAAAGATATTGCTGTATCCATATCCTTCTTCAAGCCTGACAGCAGCCAAGCCGATAAAATAACCTAAAAACGCCCCTGCAAGAACATCGCTCATATAGTGCAGCGAGAAATAAACCCTTGAAAATCCCACCAAACAGGCAAAAACAAGCCAGAAAAACTTTAATCTGGGGAATTCCCTGTCTAAGATTGGCAATGCTGCGAAGGCGACTGCTGCATGCAGGCTTGGGAAACTTGAGGCAAGCAAGCCCTGGGTCTGGACAAGAACCTTCAGTGTGGGAAACCCTATGTAATAAGGCCTAACCCTTATAAAAACAAGTTTAAGCGCTGCTACAACCGCAAATGAGGACAGCAAGCTCATCCATAAAGGGAAAAGCCATTTTCTCTTATGTTCATGCCACAAGAATAGCGATGTAAGCACAAATAGAACAACGATGACTGAGCCGGCATAAGTAACAACAAGCATGAACTTATCCAGCAGGGGATTCTGCAGCTCAGAGGCAAATTTTACTATGGAATTGTCAAACTTTAACGAGAGAAGCAGCATAGCTGTAAAAGCCGCAATAAGCAGGGCTAACTTGGCTAATAAAAATCTTGATTTTCCCACACTCCTTTTCCCCATAAACAAAAAACAGGAAATCTATTTAAATAGATTTTGCCTTAAGCTTTCTCTAAAGAGAAACCTTAGAAAGAGAAAAAAATGGCAGGAAGAAAGAGAGGGAAGGGCAGAATAAACAGAAAAAAAGGGATAGAGAACAAAAGGGCGGCAATGGACATAGCAGCAAGATATTTGCTGCTTCTTCTTGCATCTCTGAACAGCCTCTGGATTTTTTATATTATTTTCACGCCATTAACAATTCAGGCAGCCGCATTGCTGCTAAAAATTTTTTACACAACAGAGGTTTACAAAAATATTATCCTGCTGAACTATGAAGTTGTGATAGATATGGTGAGGGCATGCATTGCCGGCTCGGCATATTACCTTCTGCTGATATTAAACCTGACAACTGCAAGGATAAAACTGAAAAAAAGAATCTGGATATTCCTCTTTGATTCTTCACTTTTCTTTCTGCTGAACATAGCAAGGATATCCCTGCTTGCTATAATGCAAGTCAACAAGATTGCGGCTTTTGACATAACACACAAGCTGTTCTGGTATGGCATGAGCACTATCTATGTGGTTTTAATCTGGATTCTAACAATCAATATCTTTAAGATAAAAAACATTCCAGTTTACTCTGATGTAAGGTTTCTTCTGGAACAGGCAAAGAGAAAATTACAATAAAGCCCTGAACATGCTTAATCCAGCAAGTGTCAATAAAGTGACAATCACTCCTGCAATTAAAACACCCAAAGCAATAGCAGCAAAACTTTTTTTCCTGTTCAAGCCAAGAAGCCAAGCAATTAAAGCGCCTGTCCAAGCCCCTGTAACAGGCAAGGGCACTGCAACAAACAAGGCAAGGGAAATATATCCATATTTGTTTATCTGCGGCTCAAGCTTCTTTGCTTTTCTCTGGATTCTTGTAATAAATAAATTAAACAGTTTTCTGTAAAAATTAATGCCCAAAAACCTGTGATGCAGAAAGTCAAGGAAAAAGAAAACAGGCAGCACAACAAGGATGTTCGCAAGAATGCAGATTAAAGGCAGGGCAATTGCATTTGCAAAGGTTAGCGTAGAGACACTTAAAATATAAGGAATGCCCCCTCTAAGTTCAGAAATTGGAGAGATGCTCAATAGTATAGCCAAAAATATGCTGTTCATTTTAACTTATGAAGCTGAAATCTTCCACAGCCCTTTTATAATTTCCAGCATAAATGCCTCTGTTGTCTCAACAATCCTGCAGTTGGATACATTCAGGACATAGCAGTCACCCCGCTGTGAGATGGAATTTTCAGGGGACTGCTGCAGCACGATTACTGTCTTGTTCAGGGCATCTGCACAGTCTCTTTCAGGGATATTCTCATCAATTGCAGTCTCATGGGAAGTTGTCGCGCCCTTGACATCTATGCCTAAAGCAGAAAGAAGGGAAGCCAGCTCAAAAGCGGCGAGGCTGCTTGCATAGCACTTGCTTGTTTCAGGCTGAAAAGAGATATATCCTGTCTTCCTCAATGCCACAGAAACATTTACCGGCATTTTTAACTTGCGGGGGTCATTTCTTATGTATAAATTATAGTTAAAAGTTCCCTTTGAATTTGACAAGCCAATCCTGCCGTGGTATATTGTAACGCCCCCCTGAACAACCTTCTGGAACTTTATGCCGTGATACAGGAATGTCCCGATATTCCTGTAAACAAAGAAGAATATCAGGAATGCGGCAACAGCAGCAACCATGAAAAGGACTATAACCAGTGTTTGTTTCTCCTCTTTTGAAAGCTTTCCTTTCCTGCCTCTAACAGGATTTTTTATTTCGCGCCCTGTTTTGTTTTCAGGCTTTTTTCCCCTCACCTTTTTTTTACCCCTCTTTTCTTTTTGCGCCATTTTTCAGTTTATTTCTGAGCTTTTTTAGTTTCTTCTCTCCGAAGTCTCTTCTTTTCTAAAGAAGAGAGCTCTTATATAATTCCGTAAATCCCAAATAACAACCTATCTGCCGCCCTTATTAAATTTTTTGCTGTTGAATCAATATAGATGCAATTCTCATCCTGATAAATTCCTTCATTTACGAGAGTGGCATTATTAAATTTTTTCTCGTTTATAACAATCAGGATATCCCAGCATGTCTTGACAGGCAAATCTGCGCATTCAGCCAGATTTGCCTGCTCCTCAAGGCAGGCAAGCTGCACCCTTAATGCAGGCAGGTTTCTGGCTATCTCATTCGCCGCTATCTTGGTTTCATCATTCAGGGCAACAAAATAAATCTCCCTGCCTGAAAAAAGGTTTTGCGATAACTTGGCAGAGTAGGAGATGTTTTCAACATCCTGCGGCAAATATCTTACAACAAGCCCAAAGTTTTGGTTCTGCAGCTGCCATAATCCACCTGAACTGGCAAACTCAAAATTGTTGTACTGCTTTCTCTCGCCCCGCCCCTGCTGCTGCCTCGCACTCCTGTCCATAATGCTGTAACCTGCAGTGCTTAACACCATTATTGCAACAAGTATTACTCCAACAACAATCTGGTTTCTCCTCTGTTTTTTTTCCCTCTCAGCTTTTGTTTCAATCCTCTTCATAAATCATTAATCAAGAAAAGAGATTTAAAGCTTTCGCTTGATTGTTGTTAAATGCAATAAATCTGGGCTTTTGAAAGATAACTTTATTAAATACTAACCTTTTACCTATTTAAATGACAAACATTAATTCGATATCTAAGAAAAAATATCTACTTTTTAGTGTTATTGGATCTCACGCAGGGGAATCTGAGCAAGAAATTTTTAATAGAAAAAAAAGAGAAATTCTTAATGCTGATAAATCGTTTTGGTTAATTAAATCATTTAAATCTAAAACTGAAGATATCCAGAATTTCTGTAGATTGGCTTCTGAAGAGGGTGAAGATATTTTTTGTATTTTTCTTGAAGCTTCTCAAAAAGGTGGTGCACAACCTACAAAAACAAATTCAGTTGCTTATCAATTTTCATCAAATAATATTCATTGGTCAGATATTCCGAAAGGGATTAGAGTAACTGGAAAAATTGATAAAAAAACTACTGCTTTAGTTTTAGAGAGTTTAGAAATCAATAATGAAAAGAAAGTTGAAATGGATTTATGGAATTATTCAAATTTTTTAAATGATTTAGAACCCATAAAATTCATGCAAGGAGCATCAACAATATGTGCAATAGAAAAACACAATAAAGGGATGAAATCAAGATATCGAAAAATTATTGCATTTGGAAAATTAACTAAGCCATTTGCAGTTTGGTTGAAATAAGCCCAGATTTACTCAAGCCACGCTGCGCTCTCCCTACGCTTCGCTTCGGTCGGGTCACTTAACAAGGGATATACGGTTCAGCCCTCGGCACGGGCTTCACCCAAATTTTGCTCCGTTTCACTCCGCAAAACTTCTGTTAATCGCATTTATATCCCCAATTTCTGGTAAATTTTGTCGTGGCTTCAGAAATTAATAATTTCTGATAGTGCTCAAGAATTGAAGATTCTTGACATGGTCAAAATCATCAAGGAAAATCAGGTCATTTGGCTTATCATATTTAAAAACAAGAACAAAATGCCCAACATGAACCCTTTTGTACTCTTTCAAATCGTAATGTAGATTCTTATAATGCTCTATGTCTAAGATGTTTAAAATTTCATTCATTTTATTTAGGAGATTTTCATAAAGCTGTTTGTCTTTCTTTTGCAGCTTGGCAAGAACTCTATCAAAATTTTTACTTGTTTTATACTTTCGGGGCATTTTACCCTTTTTCTATTTTCCTTCTTAATTGTTCAATAGAAGTAAAAGTTTCGCCATATCCCTCTTTTTCTATTCTTTTCAATTTTTCCAGATACTCTGGCCTTAATTCCGGCTCTAAAATGCTTGCTCCGCAGTCAATAACTATCTTTGCTATTGCCTCGCTTTTCGTTTTCAAGTTGTATCTGGCTTTCACTATGTTCAGGATGTGGTTTGCTTCATCTGGAATTTCAATCTATAAACCTTTCGGTTTTTTATTTAAGAATTCTTTTGAAAAAAAGATTTTCTTTTTCACCACTACTTATCTTTTCTAAAATATAATCTGTTAACAATTCTTTCAATCTATCTTCGCAATTTCTGACTATTTTTGCTGCTGAGGAAATGCCCGACACAATAAAAATCATTGAAAGATGAGAGCTAATAATTGTTGTAGTTTGTTTGATTACATCTCTTTCTTTATCATCTTTTTTTACAAATAAAACATGTTTCTCTATATTTTCCAAAATGTTTATGATATCTTTCTTGAATTTTTCAATAGAGATAATATCGTCTATTAATATCCCAATATACCTGTTTAAAATCCCATTTTCTACAAATTGAGCAATATGCAATCCCTTTACTTTATATTTATTAAAAATCTTATTTCGTAAATTCATTTTTCTTTCTTCTTCTTTTTCCTTCTCTAAACTTCTTAATGTTAAACCCATTTTCAATAAAAAAAGCATTTCACTATCTTCAATATACTCTTTATAAAAAGATAATTCACCAGACCTATATTGTTCTTTGACTATCTTAATTGTTTTTTCATCTTGAATAAAAGCGAGTTTCCTATCTTTAAATTTAGAAGCCAGCTTTTTAACAAATTCTTCTCCCCATTTAAGAAACCCTTCTGTTGCTCCCTTTGAAGCACTTTCTATAGGATCATAGGACATCTCCAAACTCCTCCAGATATTTAGAGACACTTAACTCATTATCGTCAAGGATTATTTCGCTACCGGGAAAAATAACCATATTCTCCATTTTAACAGGTATTTCTAAATATCTATCTAAAACTTTATTTCCTTTAGAATCCAATACAAATTCCCCGTCAGAATTATACCCTAATTCTTTTAACAGTAGAATTTTAGATTCAGGAGAAACTTGTTTTAATGAGACTAATTCCATTTTATTTTTCCTCTTTTATACAAAATAATGTAGAGTATTTAAATATTTATCTTTTATGCACAGTTTATAGTTTATGTTTTTTATGCCTGTCCAAAGATTCAAAATTCATGCTTGCCAGCAAGCAATAAAAAAATAAAAGAAAAAGAAAAAAATAAATAAAACAAAGCTAATTACACAACGTCTGCGTATGTAGCAGTTTGCTTCTTCAGTGCTGTTCCAACAGTTGTTGCAGGCTTGTTTGCTGTCACGTAAGTTACAGCCTTTCTTGTGTCTGCTCCCTCATAACCAGCGACAAGCATTGCAACCTTTCCAGTTGCGTAAGGCGAGTCCAAAACCTTTATGAGGAATTGGTCTGCGCTAATGCCTGACTTGTTTGTGAAGTCTGCTCCACAGATAGGCATGTCACTTCCGAGCAACTTTGCGGCAACAGTATTGATACAGCTTCCGCCAACAACAATCAGGTTCTTTGAGCTGACAGTGTCAATCTCAGAGTCCATCACTGCCACTGAACCAAGTTCAGCAACAGCGCTTCCTGTTGTTGAAGCTGAAACTTCTGCACTTGTTGTAGCAATAACAACATCCGCAAGCATCTGCTCATCAGGATATTTTATTGTAACTCTATCGTTGTCTGTTGAGTCATACTCGTTGAAAGTTCCATATCTTGTAACCTGCCTTCTCAAGTTTGAATCGCTTGTCAAACTTGTAAGAGGTGAAGCAATGTTTGTTACTAGAGGTGTAGAAACGCTAATCTCTACTGGTGATGTACTTCCAGATTTGTCAACATTTACACAAATGGCATCTCCATTGTCAGCATTGCCTGTTTCTGAAGTCTTCTTTTCCTCAATGAAAAGAATTGCTGCTCCGTTCTCTGTTGTTGAGTTGAACAAACAATCTGTTCCTGCTACTAAGGCACTGCCATCATTCTGATTTATGTCAATACCAATAATGGTATTGTTTGTACTGCCTCTGAAATCTATGGTATAGTTAACATTGCCGAACTTCTTGCTTCCATACCCGCTAGCAGCATTGCTGTTGTTGATGATAGATAATCCTGTCTCATAGTCAGCAAGTGTCTGTATACCTGGCAGTGAATAAGTGCCGGAATTTGATAGCGTGACAGGCTTTAAGATTGCAATCCAGCCACCTTTCGCAAGCTTTATTCTTGGATAGATGGTATTCTGCGTACCTGTTCCATTAGTTCCATAAGTGGCACCTGCACCCCATGTGATAGACGCATTTGAAGTGCTGCCGTTGTATACCTTGAACTTGTATTGATTGCCATCAATGTTTGTTGTTGCCTGACCTGATGTACCAACAGTTAATCCTCCCTCAAAGAGGTTTTTGCCTGTTATAACATCCTCAAATTGAACCTTTGAGGTAGTATCAAGGTCTCCTGTAGGCACCTCAGTAAGCTTTATGATTCTACCATAGTCGCCTACATTAATCACCGCATATTCGTTTATTAATACAGCATCGCTCTCAACAACATGTACGGTTTTGTTTGCTGAATCCGTAAGCAATGTTCTTATTCCTGTATCTGCATCATCGTCATCATGCCCGAAGTAGATTGTTTTTTCTCCTGCTTCGCCAGCAAGAGCACTTGTAAAGGTTACCTTTGCATTCCTGCTATTGTCTGTGTCAATCTTTACCTTATCTCTTGTTACAGCATCCAAATCTGGAGTTACAGAAACAAACTGTGTCTTGATCCCACCAAAAACAGGATCAACAAAACTTTCTCCTGCTTTGATGTAATCCTTTGTGGATGTTGTCATAGACACATTCACCTTGACTGCTGACACCAACGAATCAGATGTTGGGTCAATATCAACCTCTGTGCCATAGATAGATGTTTCATCACTGCCTTGTTTCACTGCTGAACCATGCTGCAAGATAATCTTCTTGCTCCCTATGTTTAAGTCGGCATAGCTAACCTGTGCTTCTTTTGCAAGGTAATGGACTGTTTTTGCATAAACCTCCAAGCCGCCAACCTTAGATGAGCTGCCTTCTGCGATTCTTCTTACTGTGCTTCCATCAATAGATACAGACACATAGTTCACAGAACTGATTAGCTCAATACTCGATACCTGAACAGAATAGGTTTTGCCGCCTATCTCAATTGAAGCAGTTTCGCCTTCTTTCAAGGTTTTCTCTGTTCCTGCACCAAACAATACAAGCTTGTCTGTTCCTGATGTTGTAGAGCCAGAGCCAATTGTGTAATCCTGACCCATTATCTTTATGCTGTTGCCTTGCACATCAGTATGTGTAATGTTCAAGTTCTTGTTGAAGGTAGTCACATATTGGTACAGATAATTTTCAGCAGCTGTTCCAACCTCTACAAGCAATGCAGGGTCATTCAAATCGCCTCCTGAAGTGCTGTAGTTAATTGCTCTACTGCCGAGTGTCAAGGTCTGGGTGTAGCTGTATTCTGTTCCTGCATCATCAAGAATTTTACCATTTCCAAGCAAAGTTGGTAACTCTGATTTTGTCAAAGAGGTTCTTGCATCATTCAACTTGCTGTTAAGATAAATCTTTTGGCTTGTTGTTGCAAGATTTGCTGACTCCTCCGTTGAGCTTGTGCTTGCTGAGCCGCCTGTTGCTGTCTGTTTTGCAAGCTCTGCCTGCAAGTTTGAAGCAATGTCAACAGCTGCAATATTGTCTATTGTGGCTGCACTTGCCCCTATGACTATCGCAACATCAGCTGCCCCGCTCTTGATAAAAGGTGAAGGGTATGCTGCGGCACTTGCTACAGCTATGCTTGAACCAATCATTACTGCGCTAGCTAACACTGAAGTAATTTTTCTAAAGTTAAATTTCATTTTGTTTTCACTTAACCTCCTTTCAACTGTATAATAATTCGGCCTTTGATACCATGCCTGGCATTAATAGGGTAATTGCCAAGCCAGATATCTTAGATAGTAATCTTCGTAGCCCCTATTTAAGAATCACTGTTACTGGCCAGTCTATGTTAAGCACTAATTTCCAGGCGTTTAAAAAGCTTTCGCTGGCTCTCCAGGATTCCAAGCTAGAGATAGAAGGGAAAAGCCGGATTTTCCGGCTTTTCTTTATAAATATGACGTCGTTACCGGGTTATAGTTACAACTTAGGAGAGCTAAGGAAGGGTTATTGCATCGGCTCATAATATTAGGTAAAAAATACCCTAGATATTACTTACCATAGAAGGGATTACTAAACATATAAGTAAAACATAATATTTAAATAGCTCTATTGCTTAAAAAGGATATGGCAAAAGAGGAAAAAACAGGGCATTTTGAAATCAAGTTAAGGCATGGGGCTTTCTCCACTTTTTTCAGGCGCTTTAAAGTTGAAGGCAGAAGGTATGCTGGCTTGGATTTCTCTGATATCTCTGCATTAAGGCAGCTTTTAAGCAATGAAAAAGCAAGGATACTCTGGACACTGCAGAACAAAAAGCCAGGCTCGCTCTACGAACTTTCAAAAATGCTAGGAAGGGATTTTAAATCAGTAAGGCAGGATATAGAGCTTTTGAGGCAGTTTAATCTTGTGAGGTTTGTGCAGGAAACAAAGGGGAAGAGAAAAAAATTAAGGCCAGTGATAAATATAGAGAAGCTGGATATAACAATAAGCCTCTAAATTCTTAATAGCAAAATTTAAGCACTATTTCTATGTCTCCTGCATCAAGGGGAACAAGCTCTTTTGCAGATAGGGTGTTTCCTGAACACTTTCCTTTGCTTAATGCAAGGATGTCTGCCTGCTGTTTCATGCCGAAAGTTGACTGCGTTGTTGAATAGCTGATATTTAAATGGTATGCACTAACTGGCCTGTCAATGCCCATATTGGGCATGGCTGCGTTAAGCATCTTCTCAGCTGTTTCCTTTAAACCCTGGCACGCTGGAATGCCGCTGCTGCACTGCATCCCCTCATAGCAGCTCTTAGCCAAATCTCTGAAAGTTTCATATGCTGGCTTGTAAACACTGCAGTCAGTTGTGTATTGCAGCATTGCACCAAGCAAATTTGAAACCTGCCTGCTTTCTATTGGTTCCTGCTTTTTTGTAAGCGACAAGCCAAGAAAAACAAGGGCAATAACCGCAATCAGCACAATAACAACAACAAAGCCTACTATCTCCTCCTGTGATTTTTTATTTTTCAAACTTCCAACCTTGTTCATTTTTATCTCCTCTCAAGCTTTACATTTTCAACTGAAACCAGCAGTTTCGCCAGGCTGCACTGCTGCCATGTATATCCTTCCTGCTGCAAAGTCCTGCACAAAGGCACAAAAGAGGCATAGCTCACTTCTGGCTTGCCCTTCTGGTAAATAGTAATGGTTTCTGATTTTGGATAAATCCTGACAACCTGTATCCTTACTATGCCTTTCCACAAATCATTGTATGCAGACATATTTCTTAGGGCATACAGCTTGTCCTCATCTATGCAAGCCCCATGCAAGCAGGAGAATTCAGGCATTGCCATGAACTTGTCAAGCAGGCTTATGGCCTGCTCTTCCAGCCGGTTATTCTTGGCAGCATAAACCTGCCTTACCTGATAATTTGAATAAAAGATAAACAGGATGGCAAATAATAATGCGAGAGCCAGCAGCATAAATGCAGTCTCCTGAATTTTCAGCTGGGCTTTTCTTGCCATATAGATTATTTTCTTATTATTGTCCATTTTTATCTAAAACACCCTGCAAACCAAGCCATTATTCTCATTTTCAGCTTGCTTGACAAAATCATTTATCATCTGTATATTCCCCCCTTTTGTGAGATAGGAAGCCTGCGTGCTTAAAACACTCATTTTTTCCCTGAGCTTGCCTGTGCCGCAGCCTCTCGCATCAAGCAGTTTGGATTTCTCTGCATAGAGCTTTGAAACCAAGCTTAACCTGCTCATCAATCTCTGGACATTGCACTTATACATCTCAGAATCAGAGAACACAGCAGCATACATAAGGGGCAGGCCAAGATAATAAACTATCTCAACCTTGCTGTCTGCCCTGTTCTCTACAATTCCATAATCATAAATATCTTCGCATAAACCAAAACACTGCCCATACACATTGATTTCACAGGCAGAATTCTGAAAGCATACTGTCCTGCTGCCTTTCCTGCATTCTCCTAACCTGTAAACAGCATGCATATTGCTCATGTTAAGCTCATTCAGTTCAGAAAGCACCTTGTCAGGAGGATTGACAAAGCAGTAATCCTGCATGACAGCATAGGTTAAATCAGCAACCTTAAATGGCATCTCAAATGGCTTTGAAAATACATACAAAACCTTGCCCTCCTGAAATTTGGAAAAAACATACTTGTTGTAGATGTTCTGGGTTGCTCCATACTCCTGCCATTTTTTCCCGAATGTGGAGAATGTTGCAATCTTCAGGTCCTCCCTGCCTATGCCAGAATAAACGCAGCTTAACTGCATTCTTGTCTGGACAGGCAGGTCTATCCTTGTAGCAACAGCAGAGGCAATGCTGCTTTCAATAGGGTTAAGCAAAACAGACAGTTTTGCCGCCAGTTCAGTGTCATACTGGTATCTCTGAATATTCATATATCTTGAAACAGCAAACAAAGCCAAGAAGAGTATTACAGCCCCGACAATGATTGCAAACACAAACTGGAATGGGATTTGCGCCTTTTTTTCTGTCATTTTTAATTTCCTATCCTTACAAGGGCATCGTTAAATCCCTTAACCAGCTTTATCCTGATTTTGCCTTTGACCTCTAGGAAGCATAATGGATTGGTTGCATTCTGGATACGGATATGCTTTATATCGCTGGCAGCCATGCTGCATGCCTTCTGCCACGGATAAAGAAAGAAGTTTGCGTTCCTGTACTTGAAATAAGCTGCCAAATCATCATAAATCTGCGAGGCAGTTTCCCTCTCCGCATCATTCAAGCCGGCAAGAATCTTGCCTATCTGGAGGTCAGCAAAACATGCATAGTCCAGCCCAGAGGGCAGTTCATGTTCAAAGAATGTTGATGCTTCCTGCGCCTGCCAGACCTCATCAATCTTATCCTGCAACTGCCTTGTAAACAAGCCGATATCTGCGCACCTCTTAACTTCCAAAAAATGCCTGATGACAAAAAAGGCAACAGCGAGAAAAACTGCGATTATAAACAGGGAAAAAATCATTTCAAGAGGAAGATGCATCTGCCCTGACTTTCCAAAATTAAACCTCTTTCTTGCCAAAATTGCCATGTTCCCTCTTTTGTATCCCATATAAAATAAACCACTATCTAAAAATCTTTTGGTTTATTAAAAGGTATTTAAACTTTGCTTGTTCATAACCCTATGATTATTAAAATGCCTGAGAAAATAAGCCACAATTGCGGCTTCTGTGTTGCACATACATTGCATGATGCATATTCTTTGATAAAATCACTCCAGCACAGAGGCAGGGAAGCAACGGGAATAGCTGCTGTGGGAACCAACAGAATAGACGTCATAAAGTGGAAAGGGCCTGTAGACAGGTTTGATATAATAGATTTGTATAAATTATTTCCAAGCACGCAGTATCATACCTATATGGCGCATGTCAGGTATGCAACAAGAGGAAGAAAAGACAGGATATTGGAGGATGCACACCCCCATACAATAGGCGGCAAAGCAGAAGATAAGGGCAATCACATATTAATATTGGATTGTGAAATGGCTGCGGTGCATAATGGCCAGATAAATGAAGGGTATTTTGACGGAATTGACAGGAATTTATTAAAAACAGAATGCGATACAGAGGCGCTGCTTCATTTATTTCGGGAAAAAGGCGAATATGAAATCTTAAAACAAATTCCCGGTGCATATACCCTGTCCATAGCAGATAAAAAGAGAAAAGAGATTATTATTTTAAGGGATAGGACGGGGATAAAGCCGGGCGTGTTGGGATGGAAGGACGGAAAATATTGCATTGCTTCAGAAGACATAGCCCTCAAAAAAAATGAAGGAATGTTCATAGAGGACCTTGATTTGGGCTCTGCATACTATTTGAATCCTGATGGCAGTTACGGTAAAAAGAATATTGCCAAGCAGCAAGCAGCATACTGCTTCTTTGAATGGAATTATATTGCAGATGTTGATTCTATCTTGAATGGAATAAGCGTGAGAAGGATAAGGGAATCTTTGGGGGAGATGCTTGTAAGGGAATTTTATGCCCAGGCGGATTTGGTGACATTCCTACCAAGATGCCCCGAAGTGGCCGCAAGAAGCTACGCCAAAAAAAGAGGCATCCCTTTTGAGCCTATTTTTTACAAGATGAGGGGCGAGAGGGCTTTTCAGGGCTCAACAATGGATGAGCGGAAAATTTCTATTGAAGAAAACCTGCACCTCCTGCCTGCAAAGGATAATCTGAAGGGAAAAAGGGTTATCTTGATAGATGACAGCACAGTAAGAGGCAATAATGCAAAGAGGGTAAGAGAGCTGCTGTATAAGCAGGCAGAAGTTGGAATTGCTTACCATGTAAATTATACGCCTGCAATAGGCATAGTTGGCAAGGACGGCACAGCAAGAGGATGCATGTTTGGGGTTGATATGCCGCCAAATGACAGTTTTATAGCCAGAGGCAGGACACTGGAAGAAATCAGCAGTGAAATGGGAATGCCTGTGAATTATATCTCCCTAGAGGGAATGTTAAGGGCATATGAAGAATCAGGAATGCCAAGAGAGGATTTATGCACCTATTGCATCGGGGGCAAGCATCCATTTGGAATTCTAAATCAGGATAGTTTTATGGCAAAAATTTAAATACAACTTTATCATTTTAACAGCATGATTGACATAAAACTCATAAGAGAAAATCCAAAGATAGTCAAGGAAAGCCAGAAAAAAAGGGGGCTTGATGAGAAAGAGATAGACAATCTAGTAGAGATTGACAGCAAGTGGAGGGTCATAAAGCAGGAAACAGACAGCACGAGGGCAGAAAGAAACAAGATAACCCTTGAAATAAATGAAGCCAAGAAACAAGGTAAAGATGTTAATGAGTTGATAAAAAAAGCAAGAGAACTTCCAGGCTTGCTTGCAAAAAATGAGGCAGGGCTGCAGAAACTTGAGCAGGAGAGAATTTCAATTCTTGAGAACATTCCCAATATCGTGGATAAGTCAGTTCCAGTGGGAGATGAAAGCAAAAATAAGGTTATAGAAAAAGTCGGCAAGGCAAAAAAGATTGCCTATGCAAAAGGGCATGAAGAACTGCTTCTCACACTTGAGCAACTGGATATAGAGAGGGCGGGCAAGGTTGCAGGGGCAAGGTTTTACTATCTGAAAAATGATATTGTAAAATTAAATTATGCCATAATCAATTTTGCGCTTGATTTGTTCAGGAAAAAGGGTTTTATCCTTATGCAGCCGCCGTACATGCTGAGGAGAGATGCATTAAAAGGCGCATTAAATCTCGCGACCTTTGAAGAAATGATTTACAAGATACAGGATGAGGACTTGTATCTTATAGGCACGGCAGAGCATGCCTTGAACGCTTACTATATGAATGAGGTTCTACAGGCAGACAAGCTGCCGGTAAGGTTCGCAGGAATCTCACCATGCTTCAGGAAAGAAGCTGGCTCGCATGGCAAGGACACAAAGGGAATTTTCAGGATACACCAGTTTGAAAAGGTTGAGCAGTTTGTTTTCTGCAAGCCAGAACAGGCATGGAAGGAATTTGATGAAATACTCAAAAACACAAAAGAGATTTTCAGGAAGCTTGAAATCCCATTCCAAGTTGTTATTTTGTCTTCGCGAGACATGGGCAGGACTGCAACAAAAACTGTTGATATTGAGGGATGGTTTCCATCGCAGAAGGCATACAGGGAACTCGGCTCTTGTTCAAACTGCACAGATTATCAGGCGAGAAGGAGCAACATAAAATATGATGAAAAAGGGGAAAGGAAATTTGTATACACCTTAAACAACACTGCAATTGCAACAGAGAGGGCAATTGTTGCCTTGGTTGAAAATCACCAGCAGAAAGACGGCAGCATAAAAATTCCTTCTGCACTCTGGCAATATACTGGCTTCAAGGAAATCAAGCCAAAAAATAAGGCAGCCAATAGGAAAAAGGCAAAGTTGCGGGAAAGAAAAAAATAGCAGGCAGGAAAACAGGGAAAAGAAAGAAAAAGTGAAGGGGGTTCTAATCAAGGTTAAAAAGGAAAGTTCACCGCAAAAAGCTCTTGCTTTTTGGGGCCCCGAAAATCTATAAAGATTTTCGCGGTAAGAAAACCTTGCTTTTGAAAGGAAAGTTCATAAGAAAACCTTGGTTGTCTTATAATGATTATTACTATTTCTGGGATGCCAGGCAGCGGAAAGAACACTGTTGCAGACATTCTTGCAAAAAAGCTTAAGCTGAAGAGATACAGCGTCGGGAATTACAGGAGAGGGATGGCAAAAAAACATGGAATGACATTACAGGAATTAAACAAGCTTGGAGAAAAACAGGGCTTTACTGACAAGGAAGCTGATGAATGGCAGAAAAGGATAGGAAAAAAACAAGGCAATTTCATAATTGACGGCAGGTTAAGCTGGCATTTTATCTCCAACTCCATAAAAATTTTTCTTGATGTCAAGCCGGAAATAGGGGCAAAGAGAATCATGCTTGACAACAGGCAGGAAGAAACTGCAAAAACAAATAGGCAGGCAATAAAGATGTGGAAAACAAGGGTTGCGTCAGATATCAAACGATACAAGAAATACTACAACCTCAATCCATACAGCAAGAAAAATTATGATTTTGTGCTTGATACTTCCAGCCTTAACATTAAAGAGGCAGCAGGCAAGGTTCTGGAGTTTATTAAAGCCTGTAAAAAATAAAACCTGGGATAATCCTCCTTTTTTCCTGAACCACTCAACTATTGCCCCCGATTACCCACCATAAAACCAAACAGGTTATTTAAAAGTGCCAAGGATTATTTATTTAATCCATTTGCTAACCCTAAACTTCCTTGCAATTCTGCTCCTGCTTAATCTCTCTCCCTGCTTCAATAGAAAATAATCAAGATTTTTCAGCTCTGCAGGCGTTATTCCAATAACAGGGATCCTGTGGGCAGGATACAGCTTGTTCTTCAGGACTTTCTTTTTCCATGCCAAAGGATAGCCGCCGTAAAATTCAACAAATATATTCCAATGGGGGATGTAAAAATCCGGGGTGCAGATGTTACCCCTGAATGGCTTTTTTGTTATCATCAGTGAAATTGATTCATACAGGCAGGGGATTTTGTTTTCGTAGAGAAAATTTGCTATCTTCTGTTCTCCCTTGCTCCTGACGAGAAATTTCTGTTTTGTTCTGAGGTGCTTTTTTAATGGGTTTTTTCCATGTTTTAAGAATTCCTTGAAAGCATCAGGGTTTTTCATGAAAAAATTCCTTATTTTCTCGGAGAATTCTTTTCTCACCCTCTTATCCCTAAATCTCGCATGTTGGGCTTTGCCCAGCTTTTCCCTATAGGCAGGATTTTTGTATGCCTTCACGATTGCATTAATCCGTTTCAGCTCAATTTTCCTGCTCTTCCTCAACCTTGCCTGCAATTCCTTTCCAGATTTAACTCTGCCCTTGCTTACAAAGCTGTAGCGCGACATTCATCAGGAAGGAAAGGAGGATTTTTAAACTTCTACACATTATAACCGAAAAGCTTAAATATCTCTACCTATTAGGAACGATATGGAAGAAGATAGTATTGAAGTGATTTGCAAGAGTAAAAATGAGAATTTGGAAGTAAAGAACTTTGAGATGGGATGCTCAGAGAACTGCCCTTGTTGCACATAAGGGTCAGGCGACTCTAAGTTGTGTAAATCTTTCTGGAAAATTTTGTTTAAGATATAGTTTTATACGTGTTTTTATTATATTCTCCTTTAAATAACATGCGGGTTTATCTAATTTGATATTTTTGAGGACAAGAGGGCACCCCCCACAGCAGAGAGGCAAAATCTTGCAAACTCTACACTTATCAATTTTAAGAGGGTCTCTAGCTAACCATTTGTAATAATTATAAGACATCGTCGCATTACCCCGACTGTCTATTTCTCCATCTAAGAAATTATCTAAAGGTAAAGCAATGCAAGAGTATAATTTTCCTTCTGGGTCTATTGTATATCCGTTAGCTGTGAGTTGCTTGCAGTATGAAAAAGAATGTGGTAGACCCATACCAAGTGCCATCTTAAATCCTTTATTTACCGCCATCTGCCATAATTTTGGTAGGAGTTTGATAGATGCAGGATAAGGATAATTACATGCGTTGCGTATGGGCAAAATTATCCCAAAATTAAGTGGCAATTCATTTAATTTGACTGCGACAAGTGAATCTAACAATTCTTCAACATGGGAATATGCTCTCTTATCTATATTTATACATACATAAGCACTAATATTTTGTTTTTTAATTTCAAGAAGATTTTTTATAATTTGGTCGTATGTCCCTTTACCACTTAGAAACGGCCTATTTCTATCATGTATACTCTTAGGTCCATTTAAGGTTATAGCAAGGGTTATAGGATACCTCTTTAATTTTTTAATGATCTTGTGGTTAAAAAGTGTGCCATTAGATACTATGCTGACAGAATATCTAATCCTATTTTGTTTAATAAATTGATTCATTTTTTCTAAAAAATAGAAAACAATCTCCCCATTTACCATGGGCTCACCACCATAAAATCTCAAAGAAAAACTTTGGCTGTTCTTTGCTAACACTGTTTTTTTAATGAATTTTATTATACTCTTTGCAGTAGGCTTATCCATAGATTTAGATAATTTTTCGCCTTCATAGCAATATTTGCAATTAAGGTTACACGAATAGGTTGGAATAACAACAAATTCTAATTCTGTGTTATTGTACTTATAACTTTCAAAAAGAACTTTAAAAATAGTTTTTTCATCAACTCTATCTTCGATCATTATCCCCTGATTTTTTAATAAAAAGACATCTTTAGAGAAAAGATTGTCAATTCTTCTGCCTTTTTTGAATATAAGTGAGCCTGTTAGGCAGTTATAGATTATCAAATTATTTTTATAAGGTATATTTAGATTATAATATGAAGGTTTCATTTTATACCTTAGTTAATTTGGGTCCATCTGAAGTGTCACTGATTTGATAGCCTTTGTTTTTTATTTGTGTTCTTACTTCATCAGCTTTTTTCCAGTTACCAGATTTTCTATATAACTCTCTTTCATCAATAAGTCTTTTAATATCCCGAGATAGATCTCCTAAAAATCTAGAGGTAGTCTCTGTCAAGTCAAGAGCTAACACTTTATCAAAATCTTTAATTAAATCATATTTTTCTTTGTTTCCTATCCCCTTTTCAGCCATTAGATTCCACAATGTAGCCAAAGCTTCGGGCATGTTAAGATCATAACTTATATTTTCAGTGAATTCTTTTTTATACGAGTCTATTAATTTATGATTAGTTTTGCTAAATTGGTCTCCTTGAATAATTGAAACAAGATTCTTTAGTCTTTCATAAGCATTTTTTGCAGATTGGAGGTTTTTCATGCTAAATACTAGGGGTTTTCTATAACTGGCTGTAAGGCAGAAATATCTATAGGCAAGAGGGTCAAAACCTTGTTTTTCTAAATCGTTTATGGTTAGAAAATTTCTTTCTGATTTGCCCATTTTCCCTTCTTTTAATATTAAAAATTCCCCATGAAGCCAATAATTCACAAATTTACTGCCTGTAGAAGCCTCTGACTGAGCTATTTCGTTAGTATGATGAACTGGGATGTGGTCTGTTCCTCCACAATGGACGTCAAAATGTTTACCAAGATACTTCATAGACATTGCTGAACATTCAATATGCCAGCCCGGAAAGCCCTTGCCCCATGGACTGTCCCATTCCATTTGCCTTTTTTTGTCTGTTGGAGAAAATTTCCACAAAGCAAAATCGGTAGGGGAGTTTTTTTCACCCATCTCTATTCTTTTGCCTGCCTTTAATTTTTCTATTCTTAGCTTAGCTAATTTTCCATAATCTTTTAATTTCGAGGTATCAAAGTAGATACCCTCGCTTGTTTTGTAAGTATATCCTTTACCTTCTAATCCCCTAATTAATTCTATCTGTTCTTTTATGTGGTCTGTAGCCTTACATATTATATCTGGTTTTTTTATATTCAATTTTTTCTCATCTACAAGAAAGGCTTTTGTGTAAAATTCTGCTATATCCCATATAGACTTTCCTTCCCTTTTTGCGCCTATCTCCATCTTGTCTTCACCAGTATCGGCATCGCTTGTTAAATGCCCCACATCAGTTATATTCATCACATGTTTCACTTTGTAGCCATTATATTCCAAGACCTTCTTCAAAACATCCTCAAAAATGTAAGTTCTTAGGTTGCCTATATGTGCATAATTATATACCGTAGGCCCACAACAATACATCTTAACATTTGGGGGGTTAATTGGCTTGAATTCTTCGAATCTTCTTCCTAAGGTATTAAAAAATACTATTTTGTTCTCCATTTTACCTAATACAGTCTCCAAGCTCATTTTTATCTTTTACTATTCTAATTTTTTATATATCTATACCCTTTGTTTAAAAAGCAGGTCTTAATAAACCCTTCTATTATTACTCCTTAAGAATAGTATCAAATAGAAAGATTTAAATATCCTTTATTGTTAATAATAACAATTAAAATGCCAGACATAACACATCTTTATGAGTGGATTCCAAAGGGCTTTGGGATAACCATAGAAGAAGATGTAGACCACTTGCTGTATGTGAAGCATAATGGAAAAACCAAGGGAACATTTAACCAGATGAATTTTACTGAGGAAATATTAAAAGAGCATGTTAAGAAGTTAAATCTTGAAGGAGTTATAAAGTAAACTTGAAAAATGGCACAAAATATTGAGAACAAATTAAGCAATGAGAATAAAGTTGAGGGGATATTGAAGGTAGGCAGGCATCTCAGGGAAATCCAAAGAAGGGGCGCAAGTTCAGGCATCTCAGGTGACAGGCAGGATAATCAGAACAATCAGGGCAATTCAAATTCTAACCATCAAAATCCTTTTTACAGCAAGTTCAGGAGAGGCGCAGGAGCCTTTCTTTTAGGGGTGAGTTTGATAGGGGGTGGTTTGGGGTTGATTTCAACTAATAAAGGATATTGTCAAGAAGTAAACGAACAAAAAATTGAAGATTCTGTCACCTCAAACCTTACGCAAGAATATGACCATCAGGAGATATGGAACAATAGGATTGATGATGATGTGTACAAGGGCAATGTTGCCTTTACTTCATATATTGGAAGCGGAACAAGCAGACAGACAGAATTATTCGCTGGGAAGATGGATGATGATGGAAATGTCAAGGATATAAAAAGGCTGACACATACACAAGAATGTGAAATAGGCCCAATTTTCACAGATACTCTGAGGATAGATTACGGAAGGGCTAAATCAACTTTGATAAAAGATATGGAGTTAGATAAGTGGTTTCGCATTAATAAAGACGGAACCAATATCCAGCCAATTGATTTTATGACATGGCTAGGGGAATACAGCAGAAACCACCGTTAAAACACATTTGTCTTCTCACTTGCCTTAACATCATACGCATTAACCTGCATGCTGCACTCTGAAGGTGCAGGCATGTTAGCAAACTTTCCCTATTATCAAATTGCCTAATAAAATATATTTTATAGTATAGATAAATTTATATATAGTTATATACAAAATTATATATGGTTATCGAAGACATAATACCAACTCTGCCAAAAAAGAAAGAGGGGATTGAGAATGCATATAAGAATTGTTGCAAAAATAAAAAATTCATTCCTGTAAAAAAAGATAATTTTTCTGTTTACTTAGAAAAAGCAAAAAGCGATTTATCAAACACAAAAACTGATTTTGGAAATCAGGCATGGGACGGGGTTATAATCAAATGCTATTATGCTATACATCATGCAATCAACGCCTTGCTTGTCAAATCACAAGGATTTTATTCAAAAGACCATATATGCGCAATATTAGCATTAAATTATCTTAAATTGATATCAGAAAGTTTCTATAAAAAATTAAGAGAGATAAATACAAAATTCTCGGATTTTACTGGTTTTGAGATAAGCTATTCATTGAGAAAATTAAGCCAGTATGATGTCCTAAAGTGGAAATCGATAAACAAAAAAGACGCTGAACAAATATACTCTCTGGCAAAAGAACTTATTTTATTTGTTGAAGTGGAGTGCTACAAATGATATTCCCAACATCTAAAGCAGAATACAAAATAATCAAGGAGATATATGAAAATCCTGGGATAAATATCTCGACATTGTTAAAAAAAACAAGAACTTCCCCCCAAGCAGGATACAAGTATATAAAAGAACTATTAAAGGCACAAATTATAAAAGAGGCAAAAGAAGGAGAGAAGCCTATTCTCAGGCGTTTCTATCCAAATTTCTCAGAAGTAGGAAAATTAATTTTTGCATTGATTGAAGAAAACAAAAAGCAGGATTTCTTGAATATTCATCCTATATTCAAAGGTGCAATAATTCAGTTTGAAAAAGAAATAATTGATCAGGTTGACTGTGTACTTATTTTTGGTTCATTCGCCAGAAAAAGTGAAACTAAAGAAAGCGATGTTGATATGCTTGTTCTTGGCAAAAAAGAAATCAAGAAATATATAGAGAAATTGACAGAGCGTGCTTTTATCACTATAAGAAATAAGATTTCATTAAGATTTAATAAAACCAAAGATTTCATTAAAAAAATTGAGAATAATGACTCTTTTGCAGTTCAGATACAAAAGGAGCATGTTGTTACAGTAAATGCCAAAAAATGGGTTGAAATAGTTTCAGAATTATAAATCTAAATAAAAAATTCAACCTGTTGGAACATCATACGCGTTTACCTGCATGCTGCACTCTGAAGGTGCAGGCATGTTTCCATAAATATCCCTGCACTTGATATAGTAAGTTATGTCTGTTCTCCAGTCTGCTGTGTGCTCTGTTGATGTTGTGAAAGGCATTTCAGTAGCAGCAGTAAAGTCAAACTTACAATCTTTAATGCTGTATCTGCACTCACTCTCTTCATCAGTTATTATTTTAAGCATGCCTGCATCCTGGTAGACCCTGACAATCAAAGGTGCAGTCCTGTCAACTTCTGTCTTGAAGCTGGTTATTGCCTTATCTGTATTGCCCCCTAAATCTCTGCATAGCACATAATAGGTATTGTTTTCTGCTGCATACAAATCTAACTTTTGTTCATGTATGCTGCTTCCAGTTGTAAAGAATTCTACCATTGCATTTTCATAACCTGCAGGAGAGAAATAGCAAGACGCATCTCCATTATTGTAGCCATTTGAAGTCTCAATCTTTAATGTAACAGGAACTGGCTCTGAGCCATACTTGATAGTTCCATTTGGCTCAATCTTTGTTATGTTAAGAGGAATTGTCCCTTTTAATGTGAAAACATAACTTTCCTTGTTCACATTCCTGTCACTTTCATTAGCAGTTCCAATAAGCCAAGGCTGGTCTCTGCACCTGAAATAAAATTTATTTTCAACTTTGTCCTGTATCTTCGTTAAAGTTGTTGAACATTTGTAAGTCATATCCCATTCCATTTGCTCAAGTGAGGAAGAACAAGCAAATGTGCTGTTCATATTTGAATAGTCCTGGTCTGTCTTGCTCCACTTGCATTCTGCTGGCTCGTTCAAATAAACATCTAAATCAGAATTTTTAGTGCCATAGGCGACAGGAGCGCCATTCTCAATGCCTGTTCTCATAACTGTTGCAGGAGTTGTATCAGGGCCAGGGTCAACGCAGAATTGCATTGCCATCTCCCCAAGATTCCAGTTTCCATTTCCATCCCTGCATCTTGCATAAAGCGTATACTTTCCATCATTCTTAAGTTCAGGGCTTTCAAGCTGTGCATTGATATGTGCAGGAGCAGGCAGGCTCATCTGCATGCTGTGATTATACATATACAGATTATCGCCAAAGAAGAACTGCATGTCATCAAACTTAGATGTGTGATTTGTGTCAACCTTGCATTGCGCAGGCTCATTTGTCTCTATGCCAAATGTCAAAGGTGTAAATGCCTTGATACAGCCATCTTGTGCGCCCTGCCTAATAATATTCCAGCAACCAGGTCCTGGAGGGCATGGCTTAACGCTTTGATAAGAATGGTCTTTTGTAAGCACGCCATCCCATGGCTTTATAGTCGGAGCATTTGTATCATCTTTATTGAGCCATGCGCAGATATCCTTGCCAGTTCCCTCATTCAACAAACTGCATCCAGTGCCCAAGCTCTCACACCTGTACTTGCTGCACGGCTTCATTGGCCCGCCAAGAGGTGCCTTATTGCATTTTTCGCAATCCTCTCCGCCTGTTGGTGGCTGCCAAGGCATACAAGTAAAGGTTACGGTTTCAGTTCTTGTTGAACCTATCTTCATAACTTTAAGGATTATTGCAACTATAATCATTGCAACAACCGCCCAAATAAGAGGGCCGAACCATGGCCCTTTCGGACCTAAAAGAAGCCACTTACCTGTTGCTCCTCCAAAACCTTTAACAAATCCTGCCATGGATGTCAAAGCAGCAGTACTAACGCCCGTCATTGTTACGGTATTAGCAGCTTCGCCTTTCAGACCAAACATTTGATTTATTAGAATTGATGTCAAATAAGCACCTGCTACATTAACTGCAAGATTAGCAAAGCCACCTTGTTGGGCGTTTATTGTTAACCATTGATTTAATGTTAATTCTTTACCTGGAGCATATCCTAATTTCAAACCTTTAAGACTAGTAACTCCCTTTTGCGTCCCTCCAAAGAATTTAGCAGCTTCTAATGCTGTCTCTCCAGAAACAGGTATGAAATGGAAACTATTAAATAATATCCCTACACCAATGGCAACACCCCCAGCAAATAAAATCCCGCCAAACTGCCCCATGCCAGCATCCTGATTGCTGACGTTCTTGTCTGGCTCGTTCTGCGTTCCAGAAATTTGATAACCATCATCTGTGAACTTTCCTGCAATATTATACTTGCCACCGCAATCACCCAGGCTTGTGCAGAATTTACTAATTGCATTTATCCAATTCTTCTCCTTGCATTCGCAATTTTGTATGCATTTCCATCCGCTCTTTAATGTCTTTTGATAAATAACAGTGCATGATTGTGTTGCCATGCTGCAATAAGTATTAGCAGATAAACCCCCGCCCTCTGTCTTTAAATTAAATCCCGGTGGAAAGTTAGGCACACACATCTTTGATTTTGTTGCAACAGTGTTTAATTCCATATACATGCAGTCATTATTATCCTTGCATGCCTTCTCAACATTCGGCTTTGTATTATAATCAAAGCACATCTTCCATGCATTTGCACGGCACATTGCCTCTGTAAAATTGCCAGAGCCTTCAACTTTAACACTATCCTGAACACAAATTGCCTGCCTGTAATCATCGCAGGGCTCAACCTTTTCCTCACCCTGCACACAAAGATTTCTCCAATGCCTTGAGCCAGGCGCATCTCTTCCCTTGCCAACCAACCCATCAAAAACGCACCAGCTCTCACCATGCTTGTAATCATTGCCATTTGAGGTTTTATAACAATTCAAGTCCCTGCAAATATAATCTCCTGAAGCTGGGCGCGGCTCAACTCCTGTTCTTGCCTTTCCGCACATTGAGCCAAGATAATACTGGCAGTTCCCGCAGGAAGGATCTTTTGCATTATTCTCATTAGGGTCACAGGATTTTTCCTTGCTCAAAATCTTCCCAAAATTATAGCTTCTCGTCTTGTCTGAATCATAAATATTCTCGGCATTGCCGCATGAATCAAACCAATATACTTCATCCTTGCCTTCTATGCATCCTGTTCTTGCCTGCCTTGCGCAGTTTGTTCCAAGCTGTTCTGCTGAACAGAGAAAATCTTTATAGAAAGCAGACTCATTTCTTGTTAATGTCTTGCACTCTGCCCTTGTGGCAAATTTGCATGTTCTTTCTGTTGCTGTGTCAATCACACAGGCACCTTTATCCTGGGATTGCGCAATCGCAACGCATGCAGATTCAGTTGTAATGCCGCTCCTGAAATCTGTTTCCAAGCCATAATATGAAGCAAGCTTCTTGCATTTTACTAATGTAGTGAGAGAAGCATCACTTCCTAAAACACAGCATCCTAATGAGCATTGCGCTATTTTGCAGTCTGCATTCACATCAAAGGTTCCATTTCTCAACTCGCATAATTTTCTTGGGGTATTCTCTGCGCAAGTTCCCTCAACAGAATCATAACAGCAGCCGAGCTTGCAGAATGAAGTTGAAGCGCATGCAGTCGGAGCAGACTTAAAAGCAGTATTACAAGTGTCAGACATGGAATTCTGGCAAAACAATCCAGAATCCTTGACTTTCTCGCAGCATGCCGGCTGTGCAGCTTTAACAACAGGAATCGGCGCTGCAATCAAAACTGAAAAAGCAAAGATTGAAACTATCAAAATAGCAATCTGGAAAAAAGCCTCGCTAACGACGCTCGGCTTTTTCAGCGCCTCTTTCAGCTTGATTTGAATTTTGGCTTTATCCATTTTAACTTAAAAATTTAATTAATATCAAGAGGAATAATACCAACAGCAGGGATATTGAAATCTCCTTCTTTTTTGTGAATAAACTTATAATTGCGGCGATTGCCACTCCTATTATCCCATAATCATAAGGTGTTATGTTTATCATTTTAAAATTGCAAGCATTAGAGCTCCAATTGTTGAGATAATGCCTCCAACTATAATTAAAGTTTTATCCTGAATTATGCTGCCGTAAGTTGTTAATATTATGCCTATTACAGCAATTCCTTTCTTTATATTCTCTGCCAAATTTCCTTTTTCTTTCTTTGCCATTTTTTGTTAAGGCCCTGAAGCGCCACTACTTTCCATTTTTAGCTTCCTATCACATCCATTCCAAGTTCCTCTGAATATTTAAATTCCACCAATTATTCCTTCCATTTTTCATCTTAAAATCCCGGAGGCATGACATAGCTCCTTGTCGCAAACAGGAATCTCTGCCCGCTTCCCCTTTCCTTTAGCATGTATATTGTGGCTTCTCCTGAGAGCTTCTTCTCTATATCTGTATTAGACTTGTAGAGCATATAGCTTAACTGGTCATAATCTCCGTAGCTTATCTCTGAGTTTACTATGTCCTGGGCGAGCATTGCCTGCTCATAAATTGGCGAGAGGATTATGGCTTGGAAATTCTCAAATGTCTTTGTCTCTTCCTTGCTTATTGTCAATGGAATTGAGGCAGAGATTATAACCTTTTTTGGCTGCAATGTTGTCTGCAACTGCAGGTTTCCTGTTTTTACTATATAGCCCTTCTTCTCCAGCTGGCTTTTTAACTGGGACACGCATGCCTGGACTTTCGGAGCAGTATAAGAGGTTATCTCTTCTTCAATGCTGTATTTCAGCATTGGCTGCTGATTAACACACTTTGAGTAATAGTCAGAAGTATAGCAAAGATAGTTTATCTTGTTGCTGTCATATGTTGCGTATGCCAGAGGTTTCAAAGTGCCGCCTTGTTTTGTTAATAACTGAATGGCGTCTGTTGCATAATCCTCCATGCATTTTTCTACATATGCCTGGGGCTCTGTAGCTTTTGGCATTACTTTGATTCCCCCCCTTAAGGAAAAAAACAAGGCAATCCCAGCAACGATGACAACGGCGATGATAACAAAGAGGGCAACTTGTGCTTTTTTGTTCAGAATAGCTGTTTTGCTCCCTCTTATTTGCATGCCTTTCAAACGAACAAGAAGTTTATAAATATTTTGAAATAACTGAAAATCACTCAGATTTTCTGAAAAGCACTCCCGCATTCAATAGGGAAAATAGGCAACTAAAATTAATAATCGATTGGGATATCCATTTTTTTTATTATCTTTCTGCCGTAAAAATCCGCATTTTTTGCTGATTTTTTTATTATGCCCCTAACTTTTTTCTCCAAAATAACCTCTAATTCTTTGATAGCCTGCTTGCTGATTTTTTTATTTTTCTGTTTGTATTACCAACTTGTTGGTAGAACCAACAAGTATTAATAAAATTGTTTAGTTTGTTGGTACTATAAAAAACTAATCTCTTTTAGGGAAAAGCACTCCAGCATTCTTAACCTTGCAGTCTTCCAGCAATCCAAACCTGCAATCTTCCAATCTTGCTTTTGTTAAATCAACTCCCAGCACAAAGGCAATTTTTTCTGCTGATGCAGGGATGAATGAATAAAGCAGGATTGAAATTATGCGCAATGAATCTGCAAGAGTATAAAGCACTTGCTCAAGCTCCTTGCCCTGCAGCAGCCATGCCTTTTTGCCCTGAACATAAAGATTGCATGCATTGACAAACTCAAAAATTAAAGCCAATGCCCTGTCAATCTCCAGGTTTTCCATTTTCTTTTTTATCTCATCAAGCTTCAGCTTTTTGCTTAGAATCTCATCAATTTTTGCCCTGCAAATCTTCCCGCCCAGTTTTTTCTCAATCAAACCAACAACCCTCGAAACCAGATTGCCTAAGTTATCTGCTAATTCTGAATTATATCTCTCCTTCAAAGCATCTTCAGAAAAATCCCCGTCTGATCCAAAGGGGATTCCTCTAACAAAGAAATATCTTAAGGCATCAACGCCATACTCTCCAGCGAGATAAACTGGGGAAATGACATTGCCAAGGGATTTTGAAATTTTCTGCCCGTTTATTGTGAAATAGCCATGGACAAACAGTTTTTTTGGCAGTGCTATTCCAAGTGCTAAAAGCAAAGCAGGCCATATTGTCGCATGAACTCGTAAAATATCATTGGCCATAAGCTGCACATCCGGCGGCCAGAATTTTTTAAAATTTTTTTTGTCATCAAGGCCGGTAATATAATTCCAGAAAGCATCAACCCACACGAAAGTGGTATGATCCTTATCAAATGGCAATCCTATGCCCCAGTATACCTCTGATTTTTTTCTTGATATGGATATATCCTGCAAGCCCTGCTCAATAAAGGAGATTACTTCATTTCTTCTTTTGATTGGCAATATGCAATATTTCCCTTGCTTAATTAAATCTAAAAGCTTGGGCTGAAAAGCTGAAAGTTTGAACAGATAGGCTTCTTCTTTCTTTATCTCTGGCTCTTTCTGATGTAAAGGACATTTGCCCTCTACCAAATCACTTTGAGTTAGATACTGCTCGCAGCCGACACAATAATATGCTTCATAATACCCCTTGAAGATAAATTTTTTATCATAAAGTTTCTGCAACACATTTTTAACTTCTTTTTCATGTTCTGGCTGAGTTGTTCTGAGGAAATTATTGTAAGATATATTCAAAATTTTCCATGTTTCTTTAAATTTATTAACAGTTTTATCAACAAATTGTTTTGGATTGGTGCCTTGGGATTCAGCAGTTCTCTGTATTTTAATGCCATGCTCATCTGTTCCTGTCAAGAAAAAAATATCTTCACCAAGAAGTTTATGCCATCTTGTGAGTATATCTGCCGCTATGGTAGTATATGCCGACCCCACATGGGGCTCTGCATTAGCATAATAGATTGGTGTTGTGACATAAAACTTCTTTCCTGCCTTCTCCGCAGTTCTGCCAGATTTCTGTTTAGTTTTGCTTGCCATATAAAAAAATAGGAACTCAGATTTATAAATTTAGTTAATTTTACCTCGCAGAAATTACAGGGATAGTTTTTTATAATCTCTCTGGGTTATATAATTATGAAAAGAAACAGGGCAAAAGTGGTGAGAAATGAGTTTGTTGTTCTTGCATCTTCATTGGTAATAACCGGCTTTTTGCTATTGTTTGAAAGTTTTGGCTATCTCAATGGAATAAGCCGGCTCTGGCCTGTCTTTTCCCTGATAATCGGCATTGGCCTGGCAATGCTATTCAGAAATCAGGGGGATACAGGCTTATTGTGGCTTGGCTCGCTTATGATAATGCTCAGCCTGTTTTTCTTTTACTTGAATTTCACTTCATGGAGGCGGCTTGCAATGCTATGGCCTGTTTTCATAGCAATATTTGGGCTGGCTTTTTTGTTCTGCTATTCCATAAACAAAAACAGGGCAGTCCTGATAGCAAGCATCTTCACGATACTATTAAGCATAGCTTTCATATTAATATTCAGCCTGTCAATAAAATTATGGCCTATCTCACTGATAATCGCAGGCATATTCATGTATATAGTGTCTAAATGCAATCAAAAAAATGGCTAAACAAAATATTCTGGAAGAGTGCAATAAGGACAAAAAGATAATCTTTGTTGAGCCTCAAGGCAGCAAGGAGAATGTTTTTTCTAAATGGATGAATATGCCTCTGCTTGGGCCAATATATCTTGCAACAATGCTGAAACAAAAGGGGTATGACGTTATTGTGCATAATGAAAATATGAGTGGCAGGGTTTCAAAGCATCAATTAAATGCAGATGTGTTATGCCTCACAGGGTTAACATCAACAATAGAGCGGGGATATGGGATATCCAAGGAATTTAGGGTAGTAAATCCTGACGGCAGGATAGTAATTGGCGGAATCCATGTCTCCTTCAATAAAGAGGAAGCGGCAAAATATGCGGATAATGTTGTGATAGGGGAAGGAGAGAATGTGATTCTAGATGTTATAGAGAACAAACCCCGACAGAAATTTATATTTGCTGACAGACAGACCAATATAAGCGGGCTGCCAACACCTGATTTTAGCGTTTTGAAGGATTATAAAAGGATGAGGATAACCCCTGTTATGACTTCTCGTGGATGCCCGTTTGCATGTAATTTTTGCTCTGTTACTGCAATGTTTGGCAGGCAGTACAGGACAAATAATGAAGAGCAGGTTATCAAAGAGATGAGGATGATAAAAACAAAAAGCAGCTTCATTTACGACGATAATTTCTGCGCGAATAAGGAAAGAAGCCACAGAATTTTGGATTCAATGAAAAGGGAAGATTTTAGATTTAAGTGGACTGCCCAAGTAAGATGTGATGCTGCAAAGGATGAAAAGCTGATCAAAAAAATGGCTGAAACAAATTGCCAATTGGTATGCATAGGATTTGAATCTGTAAACTCAAAAACATTGGATGGATACCAAAAGAGCCAGTCGTTAGAGGATATTAAATTAGCAATCAAAAGATTCCACGATTATGGCATAAGGATTCATGGAATGTTCATCTTCGGCTCAGATGAAGACAACAAATCCACATTCAAGCAAACAAACAATTTCTGCAACAACCAGGATATAGATTCTGTGCAGTACTCTGTCCTGGTGCCATTGCCAGGCACCCCCCTCTTTCAGAATCTAGAAGCGCAGAACAGATTGCTGCATAAGAAATGGAAATTTTATGACGGCATGCATGTTGTTTTCAAGCCAAAGAATTTCACTCCAATAGAACTTCAAGAGGGGGCGATAGACTGCTACAAGGACTTCTACACTTACGCAAAAGCGCTGAATGGCGCGGCAAATGTTGTCTATGACAGCACTATCAACTGCCTGAAGTCATCAGGCGAGAGGTTAAGGAGATATTTCTCAAAAAACTGGGACACAACACTCTTGGGGAAGTATATAATAAAAAAATGGCTGAAACAAAACAAGAATTATGTAGATTATCTCAAGACAGTATAAACAAGATTTCTGCTATTTTATTTTTTGCAAAACTCTTCACATAACCTAAGATATTTTTTATGAACAATAGGTTTTATCATATAACGTATGTTATAAAATAGAACTATTTAAGTCGTGTTCTTTTAATCCGGCAGAATTCTCCAGCAGCCAGGAATATTTTTGCAGATTTTAGTTGAGTGTTAATCCTCTTCTCAGATTATCTTCGTTATTCTTAGATAATTTTTGTCTCAGCTAATCTTCGGTTTCAACCCTCGGCGCCAGAACAAATCCAAGTTCAATCCCTTCTGTTTTAAAATCAAGCTGCATCGGATAATCTGTAGAAAACTGCAATAATGCCTTCTCGCTTAACTTTGATGCCTTGATGAATTTCTTGAGGTATTCAACTGAATATTTTGATTTTGCATCCTGAACATTGAGCTTTGCCTCGTCTGAGCTGAATTCTGCCCTTGCAGAATTCAAGGAGCCCTTTGCCTCAATTGCAAAAATGCCATCTTTCTTATTTGTAAGGAATGTGCATGCATCAGCAACGATAGAGGCGTCTTCAATTGCATCAGCAAACAGGGAAGAATCAATCTCAACCTTGCTGCTGAATTCCAGCTTTGGAGCCTGCTTATCCTCTGCATTGGTATCAATCAATGCAAGCGAAAAGCTCCTTTTCACTTTATCCTGGATATTGAAATTAAGTGTATTATCCTGCCTTTCAATGACAAGGCTGCTTCCAGCACCGCATCTTCTCAAAACTGCCTTTAAATCAGAAAGGTTCAAGCCGAGCTCTTCTGTTTCATCGTTCTCAAGCTTGAATTGTGAGAATGAAGATGCAGGCAGTTTCAGCATAACAAGGGCAACATTGGCCGGATCAATGGCAATAATGCTAATGCCCTGTTTTGTGACTCTTGCCCTTACTTCTGTGACAAGCTCTGAAATAATTGCAACTGCATCGCTCAATAATTTTGGCTCGTCAAGCTTAAGCATCATTTTTCTTACACTCCCTTTTTTGCATATCATCCTTAGTATTCAAATCTTACAGCATGAAGGCACTTTTAAATTTTGTTGTTGCAAGAAATAACAATCATTAGCCATTTTATTTTCTTCTCAAAAAAGCAGAAACTATAACAAGAGAAAATAAAATTGCCAAACCTGCTATGCCTGATGCTTTTGGGTTCTTATCTGTGAAATCCATGACTGCATAGCCTGTTGCCTGCAAGAATCCATGTGACAAAATTTTTATTGTGCTGCTCTGCAGTTCAGAAACATGCCCATAAACATCTACTGCATTAATCCTGCATGAAACTTCATCTCCTAGCTGCAGGCTTGCATGCAAAATTCTATCTTTACTTTCCTGTACAACAGCATTATTAACAAGCCATTCATATTCTACCTGCAAGGAGCTCATGTTCGCATCGTAAATATCTGCCTCGCATAAAACAGCAGAATCAGGATAGGCAAGTTCAGGCTTAATTTGCAGGGAATTTATTCTTGGGGGGGCATCTGCAACCCTTACATAAACATATGCTGTATTGCCTGCAAAAATTAACTGGCTGAGCAAAACAGCATAGAGGATTGATATTCCCAACACTAGTAATTTTTTTATACTCATTTTCTCTTCTAAGAATAAAAGAGGGGAAGGTTAAATATATTCCTAAAATGCCAGACACAACAGAAAGAATAAGGGAAACCGCAAGATTCTACTACAAGAGGAGGGACATACAAAAAGCATTAGTTGGATTCTCTGGGCATAGGGAGGTTGTTCCAAGATATCTCGACAGTTTTGGCAGGCGCCCAGACACCTTGCAGTATGAATCAGATGTTTCAGCCCTGGCAGACAAAGGAGCAACATCATTTCATTGTTCAGAAGAGCTTTGGAGAGACCCATTAAAACTGAACACAGAAATGACAGAGGAGCAGGTAAGAGAGCTAAGGCAGGGCTGGGACTTGCTCATAGACATTGACACGCAATATCTTGATTATGGGAAAGTAACAGCTGAACTGCTTGTTGAGGCATTGAAATTCCACAACATGCATTCTTTTGGCATTAAATATTCAGGAAGCAGGGGGTTTCATATAGGAATTTCCTACAGGGCATTCCCGGAAAAAATAGGGGAAATAGAAACAAGGAATCTCTTTCCAGAAGGGGCGAGGGCAATAACCTCTTACCTGTATGAAATAATCAAAAACAGGCTGGCAGAAAGGATAAATGAAATTTCAGGGATAAAATTCAAGGATGCTGTCCTTCCTGATTTTGTTCTTGTTTCTCCAAGGCACTTATTCAGGATGCCTTGGTCACTGCATGAAAAAACAAGCCTTGCAAGCATAGTTATCAAGCCAGAGCAATTAAGGCAGTTCAAGCCAAGCTGGGCAAAGCCTGAACTTGTAATGCCAAAGCCATTTTTGCCAGAGCCGGAGAAAAATGAGGCAAAAGAATTATTAATCCAGGCAATGGACTGGCAGGCAAGATTAAAGGCAAGCGAGAAGGAAAAATCAGTTGGAAAGAGAGGCGCATATTCAGAAGTAATCATAAAAGATTTGACTCCTGCATTGTATCCCCCATGCATCACAAACATTTTGGCAGGCATGAAGCAGGACGGCAGGAAAAGGGCATTGTTTATCCTGCTGAACTTTTTCAAAAGCTTAAAGCTGAATGAGGAGGAGATTGAAAAGAGGTTAGCAGAATGGAACAAAAAGAACTATAAGCAGTTAAGAGAAGGCTATGTAAGGACGCAGATTTCATGGTTCAAGAGACAGCAGGCAGTGCTCCCGCCAAACTGTGATAAAACAGTCTATAAAGAGATAGGTGTCTGCATGCCAGATGGCATGTGCGGGCTGATAAAAAATCCTGTAAATTACACAAACAGAAAGGCAAGATTGCTGAACCAGCAGGATAAGCCAGGAAAAAGGGTGAAGGAAAAATAAAATGAACGATGGGAACAAGGATGTAAGGCAGGCACTAAATGTAAGGGACATCTCAGACTACTTATACTGCGCAAGAAAAGTTTATCTGAGAAAAACCCTCAATCTAAGGGAAAAAACCAATGCAAAAATGATAAAGGGCATGATACGGCATGAAATTTTTGATGAACTCAATAAAACCGAAGCAAACATTGTTTCAGGCATAACACAGCAGAAGAACCTGACAGAGATGGGGGATATCTACAAGATGCATCTGCTTGGAATTACAGAACGGATTTTCAGAAAATATGAGAATCTTGCGGTTTCATTTGAGATAAACATGCAGGAATACTGGCAGGACTTCTGGAAAAATGTGCAGCAGGAAATACAGCTCAGAATCAAGGCAATCTCAAAACTACTTGAGAAAAATATTTTGGGCTATGAACTCTGGCAGAGCCTTGAGCCAAAATACCTGACAGAATTCAAGATTAGTTCAGAAAGATTGCAGCTTGTCGGCAGGATTGACAGGGTGATGATTGAAAAGCAGGACGGCAGGACAATTTATGTGCCATGCGAGATTAAAAATGCAGATGCAATAAAGCCATATGAATCAGACATGCTGCAGCTTGCATGTTATGCTATCCTGCTTGAGGACAAGTTTAACACAAAAGTCATGGAAGGCATAATACAATACAAAAACAAGAGCATCAGGATTGCGATTGATGAAAGCCGAAGGCAGAAAGTTTTCAGCATAATCAAATCAATAGACAATTTTCCTTCCTCGCAGATTCCAAAGATACAGGAAAATTTCAGGAAATGTGAGTCATGCGGCTTGCGGGATGAATGCTTTGATATCTAGTAAAAGATATATTACAATATATACTATTAAAAAATAATATACAACATTATTACTAAATTTAAAAGGAGATCTTCCCTTCTTTAAACAAGGGGTTATTAGGGATACCGTCTCGCTGTCTTTGACATGTTGGGACTTAACTAATTTTGCCTTTGTGCAACCCCTTACCTATTTTTTCTAGAATTTGTTTGGGGTTTACAATGGTATTAGCTTCTTTGGGATGTTTATGGATATGGTTAACATAATTATCTGCAGGGGATCTTCTGCTACCGTCTTTGCCGAAAATTATTTTTATATTTTTAAGATTTGGAAACAGATTAAAGAGTTCCCTTGAAAGCATTGCCTTAGGAAAATCTGGGCATATTATCATCTCTTTTATTTGTTTTAAGAAAGGTTCAATGCAGAAAAAGATAAGGGAACAATGTACCTTGCATTCCCTATTTTTAATCTGGATATCGGAATCAATTATCTTTTTGATTCCCTCCCGCGGAATGAAGACACTATTTTTAATAGTTTTAGTCTCATTCACAAAACCTACAACGGTACCTGGAAAGAGCTTCTCATTCCTTCTTTTATAACACTGGGTTACTTGGCAACTTGCGTCTACATAAATCTTCATTAACTTTTCACTTCCAATGGATATTTAAAATTTTATATATTCTTATTGCTGGTTTTAATATAAGCCATTTTCAAAGCAAGGGAGAACAAAAAAGCATAATAAAGGCAAAACAACGAAAGGATTTTAAAGTAAGCCGACTATAAAATTCCATGAACAAAAAACATATGGTTTTTTGCCTTGCGGCATTTTTTATGCTGGCAATTTTCAGCTCTAATGCCCTTGCTGCTTATAATGCAACAGAGGAGACAGGGCTTGTAAACAAGGGATACACATGGCTGTCTGATTCTGTGAGGGGAAAATGGCCTGTTGGAACAGAGGATACGGCATTTTCATTGCTGGCATTGGCATATGACGATATGCTTGCCTCTCAGGGCAAGGCGGCACTAGAAGAAACAAGCAAGGATTTGGAGTGCTGGCCAAAGGCATCCTGCAATGTCAAGGAGACTGCCTTGGCTGTAATGGCGTTGGCAAGAATAGGGCAGGATACAAGCAAGGCAGAGGAATGGCTGATGGCAAAAAATAGCACGCCTTCTGAATTAAACTGGTTCCTGCAGATTGACTCCGCAGAAAAAACAACATGCACTGTATATTACAACCAGGACAGCTTAAGCTACAACATAACACTTGACACAAACAAGAAAATAAATAAGGCAGCTGGAAGCTGCCTAAGCCTGAGCTATGGAAACTACTGGCTCAAGATTTCAAGAGACTGTTATGAGAAAAAATTCTCAATTTCCTGCGACAGGGAGTTTGTTACAACACTATTTTACCAGAAGCCAGGCACTCCGACAATATATATATCCAGCGACACAAAACGAATGTCAGCAGGGGGGGAGGCAGCATTAAAGATAAGCTCAATCTGCCTGAAATCACAGGATTCATGTGATTATGAAGGCACTGCATGGGCAGCATTTGCCTTATCCAAAAACAGGGACGCCTCTGTGTTCATTCCGTATCTGGTTGGATACGCAGAAGCAAACAAGAATGTTATGCCTGAAGCATTTTTGTTGCTGTTGACAGGGCAGGATGATTATGCAAATTCCCTTATAAGCCAATTCAAAAGAGAGGGTTATTGGAGTTCAGGAAGCAGAAATTCATATTTTGACACTGCACTTGCATTGCTCGCCTTGAAAGATAAGGCACCAAAACAAAAAGATATAGCAAAGAACTGGCTTTTAAAAGAGCAGGCAAAATCAGGTCCAGATACTGGAAGCTGGCAGAATAGCAGGAAAGATACTGGTTTTGTATTGTATTCAGTCTGGCCAAAGGACGCAACATATGTCAGAACAGAAAAAACCTACTGCAATGACTATGGCTATTTCTGCCTGCCAACCTATGACTGCAATTTTGATGCAAGGCTGCCTGATTATTACTGCTCTGGCTCAGATGTTTGCTGTATGGAAAAACAGGAGGAAAAACTGCAGAGCTGCAGCGAAATGGAAGGGAATATCTGCGATTACAATGCAATATGCAGTGGGACAAGCAAAAATTCATTGAATGGATTATGCTGCATAGGAGACTGTGAAACACCTCAGGAATTAAGCGAGTGCGAGAAATTAGGGGATACATGCAGATATAATAAATGTGTAGAAGGAGAAAAGAAAAATGATTTGGAATGTGCAGGGGCAAGAATATGCTGCCAGCCAGAAATTGCAAAAAAGGGCAGCAAGCTGCTCTTGTGGATAATGCTTGGAATAATCGCTGCAGGAATTATCGCATTTTTCCTGGCAGGCAAGAAATTCAAATTCAAGCCAAGGCAAAAACCTGGCATGATAATAAAGCCAGGCCCAAGATTTCCCCCTTTCCCTCCCCAGCAAGCAAGGCCTTTCGCTAGGTCATTCGGCAGAAGCCAGCCAAGGGAGCTAAGCTCAAACAAGGACTTGGAGGAAACATTAAGAAAATTAAGGGAAAGGGGGTTGTGATAGGCAGCTGTATCTATCGTTAGATTTATTAATCTTTTTTATTTAATTCTTGGAAGAGGTTATAGAATGAAAAGAATTTGCCTTGTCTTGGCAGCATTACTTGCTGTATTTTCATTGCTCCCGTTAAATTATGCATTTGAAATAAAAACAAGTAAGATGTCATATCTCACAGGAGAAACATTTCTTGCAGAAGTGAACGCAGAATTTATTGAGCAGCTTGCAGCGAAAAATATTTTCTTTTACAAAAATAACCAGGAGATTGAGCCGGCATTTTACATTTTGCAGGCATCAAAACAACAGTATTTCATCTGGGTTAACCTGCAGGACACAGGAAATTACAGTTTTGTGATAAAAAACATGCTCTACAAAGAAAATGGGGTTTTGAAGGGAGATGAGAAGGGGGTTGAGTTTGAAGTAGAGCCATCAATCAATGTTCTTTACCAATCATTAATCCAGACTGTGAAAAGCAAATGGCCTAGTTCTATAGACGAAAACGCGCTTTCATTAATGGCTTTGTCTTATGATGATGCGCTTGTATCAGCCGGCAGGGCAGTATTGATGAGTAAGAGCAAGGATGGTGGAGAGTGCTGGCCAAAGGCATCCTGCAATGTAAAGGAAACTTCTCTTGCAATAATGGCATTGGATAAGATGAATATAGCAGTAAAAACAGAATGGCTTGTTGACAGCCAGAACAATCTTGATTTGGGATTGTGGAATCTGCAAATCAACTCTGCATCCCAGCAGGAATGCAAGCTGCTTATCAATACTGAATCCCAGACATTAAACCTTTCACAGAGCACAAACACAATAGAGCTGGACTTGAAAAGCAAGCCGGAAACTGCAAGCATAAAAGTAAACTGCTCTATTGTCTCTGGAAAAATTATCCATACATATCTCGGCAGAATAACTGAATTTCCAATGCAAATCCAAAGCAATGAAGCAGGCATTGAATTAAACAATAAAAAATGCTTTGGAGCAGGATACAGAAGCGAGTGCGATTCAGAATCAACTGCTTATGCGGTATTGGCATTGAAGAGCATAGATGCAGAGAAAACCAAGGCAGTTGAATGGCTCAAGAAAAATGCGCAGACAACAAAGGAAAAATCCATTGTTTTATACCTGTCAAGCTCTTCTGATATTGAAAACTGGCTTGTAAACAACCAGCATTCCTCTGGATATTCCAGCAGCAAGTCCCTGCTTGAATCACAGCAGGCAGATTTTGAATCAACTGTTTTTGCGGCATTGGCATTAAAAAAGGAGAAGAAAACAGCAGAATATGGAAAAGCTGAAACATGGCTTAAAGATAATTTTGTTAATGCAAACTTAAAAGACAAGGCATTGGCAGCCGCATATATATTCATAGCATCAGGCATAGAACCGATAATAACAATTAATCCTGCTGCATTAAAGGCAAAAACAAACACCACGATTAACACAGTCATCTCTAACAAGGCAGTCCTGCCTGTAAACATAACAGCGGAATTTTTGCCATTCAAGACAAAGCAGACTCTGAGCATCAAGGCAGGCAGCTCTGAAAAATTAACATTTGAAGTGCCGATAAAGATAGGCAGGCAGGAAATAATAAACGACACTCCAGGCAGTATTAATTTAGAAGGCAAAACAAGCCTGCTTGCAGAAAACAGCTACAGCATCCCGGTTATTATTCTTGCAACTGAAAATGAGACAGCAAATGAGACAATAGAGATTCCTGCATGGCACTTCAAATTCTCAACAGATAGCATCAAAGCAACAATTCTTGCCGGAGATGAGACATTGATGCCATTAACCTTGAGAGATTTGTCGCATTATGTCATAAGGGACATTTCAATAACCTATAGCAGGGATTTGAAAGACATAATAAACATAACCCCAACAAGCATGGCATTTATCAATCCGGGGGAAGAGGCAGGGATAAACCTGACATTCAAATCAGGAAAAATAAGGAACATTTCCGGCTTTATTGAGGCAAGGGCAGCAAGCCCTGTAGAGATTTCAGCAATGCTGCCTGTTGAAATTTCATTCACAACAAATGCAACTGCAGTCAGCATCAAAATCAACACAACTGAAGAAGAAAAAACATGCAGGGAGATGAACGGAACAGTATGCAAGGGCAAGCTTGTATGCACAAAGACAACAAAGGCAAAGGATAATGACAGGTGCTGCATCGGGACATGCAAAAGCGGCATAAACATGACAAGGATTGTAGGCATTCTGCTCATAACAATCGCAGTAATAATCCTTGCAGTTTTTGTTATGATTGGGCTAAAAAAGCCGAAAAAGCAGTCAAGGGATATTTATTCAGACATAGAAAAGAAATATTCAAAGCCAAGCAGGATAATTGAGCCGAAGGGCTAACCAGATTTTTGTTTCTCTTTTTCATCAACTATTCCTTCTTTTTTCTCTGCTGGCTTTTCTTCATTATGCTCTTTCTTTACCTCAGAAACCTTAATCTCAACATCAATCCCCATAATCTCCTTAACTTTCTTCGCAAACTCCTTTTCTATTGCCTCGGGGACTTTAACAAAGAATTCAATTATGCCCTTGCCATTCTCAATCCTGACATTTTCTGCCTTTCCAAGCAAGAAACCTGCAAGAATTTTCAGCTTCTCTGCTGCATCTTCAATTGCCTTATTTACCCTGAATCTGTAAACAACAGCCCTGCCTGCCAAGGGATTATTAAAATCCGTTATCACCCTGCCTGAGGAAACAGATGCAATCCTTACAAGCATGCCGTCCAGATTAAGCATCATCCCCTGCATTGGCATAATGCCCTTTTCCCTGAAAATTTTTAATGGTATAACTTTGACAAGCTTTGTGTCTCTCTCGCCAAATGCCTCTTTTGGGGAGATTTCAACTTCATGCCATTTCCCAAGTTCCTTGCCTTCAAGCGCCTTGTCCAAGCCAGGCAAAAGCATGCCCTGCCCTATGCAAATCCCCAATGGCATGAACTTGCTTTTTTCAGAAGCATCATGCAAGAGCCCTGCCTTTTCTGCCTCGTCAAGCAGTGTTGTGTCAAAAACAGCGTTTGTTTCCCTGACTCTTGCTGTAAAGTCCATCTCAACAAAATCATTTTTCTTGACCATTTGAAAGCAAGAAAAAGCAGGTTTAAAAATTTAATCCTGAAAATAACAACAACAAAAAATTTTATAAACCATTCTAATCTACAACTTGCATGCCAATCAAGATGGTTTATGTTACTGAATTAAGAGAGGGGAATTATGTGATTATTGAAGGGGTTCCATGCATTGTCAGGAACATAGAGATAAGCAAGACAGGGAAGCACGGGCATTCCAAGGCAAGATTTGATGCTATTGGCTTGATTGACAACAAGAAGAGGGTCGTTCTTTTGCCTGGGCATGAAAAACTTGATGTTCCTTTGGTTGAGAAGAAAAGGGGGCAAGTCCTGTCAATAAGAGAAAAAGCAAGCATAATGGATTTGGAAAGCTTTGAAACAATTGAGATTGCAGTTCCTGATGATTTAAAAGAAGAGATTAAAGAAGGCGTTCAAGTGGAGTACTGGGATGTTGAGGGGCAGAAAGTAATAAAAAGGGTAATGGGTTCTGCTGCCTGACTGAAAAATGGCTGTAAAGATTCCTGCTGCGCAGGCAAGGTTGTTGAAGAATATATGGATTTGCAAAAACTGCAATTCAAAAATCAGGGCAAAGTCAAGGCAGATAATTGAAGGCAAAGTCAAGTGCAGGAAATGCAAGTCAAGGAATTTTAGGCCCATGAGGAAGAGGGGAACAACAGCCAAATAAGCCCTGAAAGGTTGAAGAGAAGCGAAAGAGAGGAGCAATAAAGTTTTGTAAAAATGAATTTTTTATATTATGATTTGATTTTTCTTGCCTTATTCTGCCTGTCAATGGTCTTGATTTTCTTGAAGAATAAAAAGAATGTCAAGGTTGAAAGCAGATTTTTTATCCTTTATAAGACAAAAGTAGGGCTGAAAATCATAAATTTCATTGGAAACAGGTTCAAAAAAACACTTAAGATTTTGAGTTATATTGTTATGGCTACAGGATACATGCTTATGGCTCTCGCAGTATTTCTTTTTGTGCAGATGATTGCCTCCGTAATAAAAATGCCGGAAATCCTCAAGATAGCAAAAGTTCCGCCTATAATGCCTTTAATACCTTACTTGCCCCAGATGTTTAATATAGATTTCCTTCCACCTTTTTACTTTACTTACTGGATTATTGCAATTGCCATTATAGCCGTATTCCATGAAGGGGCGCATGGCATATTCGCAAAGTTTTACAAGGTTAAAGTCAAATCAACAGGATTTGGCTTTCTTGGGCCTTTCCTTGCGGCATTTGTTGAGCCAGATGAAAAACAGCTCGCAAAAAAGAGGGGCAGGGAGCAGATTGCAATCCTCGCAGCAGGAAGCTTCGCAAATCTTCTGATGGCACTGATTTTTATAGCCCTTATAGCCCTGTTCTTTTACTTCTTTTTTTCACCGCAGGGGGTGCAGTTTGAAACCTATGCTTCTAGTGCAATCAACATAAGCAGCATAACTGCGATAAGCGGTATTTCCATTGAAAATCCAAGCATCCAGGATATCGCCTTGGCAATGCAAAATCTGAATACAATAGACGTGAATCTTAAAGTTGACCGCAAAACAATAAACCTCACAAAAATAGAAACTCTAGATGGCACCTATTTTGCTGTCACTAAAAATTTGAAGTCTGAGTTGAAGCAGGAGATGAAAAAAGGTAACTCTTCTGTGCAGCAGCTTCTTGTTTTTGATGACACGCCTGCGCTGCATGCAGGATTGCAGGGGGCAATAACCAAAATAGACTCTGCAACAATAAGGAATCTGGATGAGTTTGAAGCGCAGCTCTTAAAATACAAGCCAAATGATGAAGTAATTATTGAAACTAAGAACAAAGACAGCTACAATTATTACAAAGTCAGGCTTGCGGCAAGGCATGAGAACAAATCTTTAGCTTACTTAGGGGTGGGCTTTATTAATGTGAAGGCAAGAACAGGAATCCTTGGCTATATCGGAAGGATAATAAACAAATTAAAGAATCCAACAATATTCTACCTGCCAAAATATTCACCCGGATTAACAATTTTTGTCTATAACCTTTTATGGTGGATAATCATGATAAATCTCTCGGTTGCAATAATGAACATGCTGCCTCTCGGCATTTTTGACGGCGGCAGGGTTTTCTATCTCACTATTCTTGCCATAACAAAATCAAAGAAAAAAGCAGGCTTGATTTTCAAGATAATGACTTATCTGCTTCTAGGGCTTGTTATTGCCCTTACAGTAATGTGGGTAATCGTGATGATATAACAAAAGCTCTTTTAGAAAAGACCTTGGAGAAAAACAAAATAACAAAAGGTTTTTATCTTATTCCTTCTGAATTAAATATAACTCTTTAAAAGGAAAAGATCTTAAGAAAAACCATTGGTTTGTCTTATGGGCCTGTAGTCCAACGGTTAAGACGCGTCCCTCGCATGGATGAAATCTGAGTTCAATTCTCAGCAGGTCCATCTTCAGTTTCAAAATTTGAAAAATGATTCCCAAAAGCATAAAATCTGAATTTGAGAGGCAGGGCTACAGGATTGTAGGCAGGCACTCAGCAATAAAGATTTGCCTTTGGTGCAAGAATGCAATAAGGGGCGAAGGCACATGCTACAAGCATGCTTTCTATGGCATTAAAAGCTGGAGATGCGTGCAGATGTCATGCAGTTTAGTAAACTGCTCAAACAGATGCCTGCACTGCTGGAGGGATATGAAGCTGACAATCAATGAAGAAATAAAAAATCCAGACGAGCCCAAGTTTATAGTTGAGCAGAGCATTAGGGAACAGAAAGAAATCTTGCAGGGTTTTAAAGGCAGCGCAAAAATAAACAGGAAAAGAATTGAAGAGGCAATGAATCCTCTACACTTTGCAATAAGCCTGGCTGGAGAGGCATTTTTCTATCCAAAACTTGCAGAACTGATACAGGAGATACACAAAAGAGGCATGACTTCTTTTCTTGTTTCAAACGGGCAGCTGCCTGACAAGATTTCCGAGCTAATCAAGCAAGACATATTTCCAACACAGTTTTATATTTCACTTAATGCACCAAACAAAAAACTGTATTCAAAAATGTGCAGGCCATTGTTCAAGGATGCATGGCAGAGATTTAACAAAAGCTTAGAAATAATGAGGAAAATTGGAACAAGAACTGTGTTGAGAATGACACTTGTGAGGGATTTAAACATGATTGAGCCGGAAAATTATGCAAAACTCATAAAAAAAGCCCAGCCAGACTTTGTGGAGGTAAAAAGTTATATGGCTGTTGGGTCATCAAGGCAGAGATTGCCTTATGACAGAATGCCTTTGCATTCTGAAGTCAGGGGATTTGCAGAGAATATTGCAAAACATGCCGGCTTGAGAATTCTTGATGAGAAAAAAGAGAGCAGGGTTGTTTTGTTAGGCAAAAGCAGGAAGAATTTGAAATTGAAATTTAGAGATTAAGCAAAATAAAACTGCAAGAATTAAAGTTCAATCACTTTCCCTTCTGCACCAGGATTCAAAATTGTTGTTCTACTTAATTTTTCCTCTTTTCCGGCATTCTCATGGAAATGCCCACATATGCAAAAGTCTGGCTCATGCTTCCCAATAAATTCCCTTATTGCCTTGCTTCCAACATGCATGCCATCAATCCTGTCAAGCATTGTGTTAAGCGGGGGCTCGTGAACAACAAGAACAGCCTTTTTTCCCTTTCCTGCAAACCTTCCAAACTTTCTAAGCTGCCTATCAATTTCCATGTCATCCAGCTCAAACGGAGTTGAAAAGGGCGTTATCTTGCTTCCCCCCAGGCCGATAAATATCCTTCCCTCAAGCTCAAGAACAGAGTTGTGCAGATTCCTTACAAACTTGAATTTCCTTGCGGCATCCCTAATATCATTAGGCAGTTCGTGGTTGCCAGGAATGAGAATCAAAGGCAAGCCAATATCCAGTCTTTCAATGAGGTTATCTAGATTGCTTCCAAAAAAAGTCAAATCCCCTGCACAAACAAGAGCAGAAACCTCTTCTTTCCTTGCTATCTCAACAATATTCTTTATTCTGCCAATCTCTCCGTGAACATCCACAAAAACAAGGATTTTCATTTTCCACTAAGGAGAGAAAAAAGAGATGTTTTTAAAGATTGTGAAAGCAAGAAATGACATCCTCCTCGCCCTAAAGGGCGAGGTATCCTCCGTTATCAAATATTGAACACAAGAAAAGCATAAAGAAAAATGGCAAATGCAATCCCCCTCAAGATAAAATTAAATAGAAGGTATTAGAAACCAAGGAATTCAAAAGAACCTTGGTTCTTTTATGGAAGCATGGCAATTCCTCCTCTATTTGAAAATAGGGGGTTGATAAGGGGTTTCCCCTTATTTGCGATATTGTAATGAAGAAATTAAAGTTCCTTCACACCCTCTTTTGTCAAAACCATGAACCTTATGCCAACAGGCAGGCATAAAAGGGCGGCAATCAGGGCCATGTGCTCTTTGCCTGAGCCAGAAGCAATGCTCAATGCAACCTCTGTGCCCTGCAGCTTGTCTCTTAGCTTGCTCATCAAATCCTCTTTTAGATTTATAATCGGCTGGTTAAAATCAACAAAAATAAACTCTGAAGGCTTGTCCCCCTTGAATTTTTCTGCATATTGCTCACCAACAAGGATAACCTTTTCCCAGCTTCCTTGCTTAATCAAGCCGGAAATTTGAGCCCAGCTCCCCTTGCCTGTGGAGAGCAATGCAACTAATTCCATCATGTTTTTTGCCCTTTTTAATTTATAAAGTTTGTTTATTACTTGATTAAGGTACTAAAATTTCCCAAGGAAAGGTTTAATAACAAATCTGCATAAAAAAGTTTATGGCAAAAGTGGTGAAAGATTCTGCCTTAAGCGAATTGATTCTAAGAAAATATGAAAAGCCCTATAATCTCAACAGAAGAGATACTGTAAAGAAAATTTGTCTGAGCTTGGGCTTGTTGCAGGCAGGTGACAGCAGGGATATTATTGTAGATATTCTGCTTGTGTTGATAGAAACAAGCAAGGAAAAAAGGGAGCTTGAAGTTAAACAAATACAAGAGAAAGCAGTAAAAATCAGGCAAGAAAACAGCTTAGAGGCAAAGGGCATAGCAGAGTCAAACATTAGAAGGCAGCTGAAGAGATTAAGGGATTTGATGATTGTTGAAAAGCAGGCAAACGGCTACAAGCTGAGCGAGTTTGAATCTTTAAGTAGCATATTCAAGAATAAGATAGAGGGTTTTTTGCTGCCCCAAATCCTCACAAGGATAAAGGAATATCTTGCTGAACTGGAAAAGAGTTAACTTAATCCTTTTATTATTCCGCTTAAATATGGCATTTGCCTTTCGATAACCTCTTTCTTGCATTCTCATTCGATTTTAAAAAATCCAAAAGGTTTATCCCTTGATATAAATAACCTTTATTTAGGTTGTAATAACCCTGATGATAGTTATATTCAGACATTTCTATAAAAGTTGTCAGGATTGAAAGGCAGGAAATGTTTTTATTTGTTCATGCTATAGATTATTAGGATGAAACTAAAAAGAGATGCTCGCGGGAGGTTTGCGAAAGGCAATGTTCCCCCATTGAAGGCATTGGGGAACATGCCTGAATGGTGGAGGATGAAGGATTCCTTTGCAAAGAAGAAGCTGTATGCTGAAAACCCTTCACTTGCGAAACAGCATTCTGATTTTATGTATGAATATTACAAAAATCCTGCAAACAGGGAAAAGACAAGGAAGGCTGTTCTTGATTTCTTGAAGAAGAATAAGGATTTTGGAAGGAGAGTGAGTGCAAAGCTGGTTGAATATAATAAAAAAAATCCTGAAGCTTCTGCAAGGCATAGAAGATTTATGCATGATTACTGGAGCAATGATAAGAAAAGGAAAGAAAAAAGCCTTGAGATGAAGCAGATGTACAGGGAAAATCCTGACAAAAGAAAGAGGTTAAGCGAGTTCAAGATTTTGTATTACAAAAAGCATCCTGAACTGAAAATCCTGATTGGAAGGAATACTGCCAGGTTTTTTGCATCAGCAAAAAATAGAAAGCTGGCTGCTGAAAGGATGAATGAAAGATACAAGAATCACCCTTATTTAAAAAAAGAGATTAGTGAGGCAAAACAGCTTTACTATGAAAAGCATCCTGCTGCATTAAGGAAGCTTCTTGAATATGGCAAAAAGGCATGCAAGAGGCATCTTAGAACAAAACAGAAATGGCTTGTCATGAGTTTTGGAGAAAAAAGGATTGCGGATTTCTGCTATGATATAAAAGAGCCGTTATTGTATGAATCTGTGGAATTAAATTTTCCTGAAATGGACCCTGTGCCTGATTTTTTCATGCCAAGGCTTAATGTTCTTGTGGAGTTTTATGGAGGGCATTACAAGGCATGGAAGTCAAAGGTAAAAAAGAACAGGCTCTATAAAAAATACAAAATTCCTGTTATTTTTATAACTCCTGCAGAACTTGACAATTTGGATTATTATCTTATCAAAGAGGCTGAAAGAATGAGCAAGACTGCAATTTGTAGGGATTTTAATGTTAAGAATTGGGCTTTGAATAAGAAAGGGCTGACAGAAGGGGAATTGAAAAGCCAAAAATAAATAAGAAAAAGGTTTAAAGCTAAAAAATACCCCTATCTTAAATAACCCCTGTTTGAATCAAGATATTTTCTGAAAAACCACTGCAGGAATATGCCTTTATCCTTCTTTATTTGCGCCCTCTCCAGCGCATTATAATAGCTGTTCCTTTTTTCATAGGTTATATCCAGCATAGGAAGTTTATTCTTATTCAGAATGAAATTCATCATCATCCTTGAGATTCTCCCATTACCATCTCCAAAAGGGTGGATTGTTACAAATTTTAAATGCACTAACGCTGCCAATTCAACTGGATTCAGCTTATTCCTGCTTTTGCCATACCACTCAAAAAATTCTCTCAGCAAAGGCTGCAATTCTGCAGGAAAGGGCGGCAGAAACCTGCTTCCTGAAATCTTAACCTGATGCTCCCTTATCCTGCCCGCCATGTCTGGCTTCGTATTCTCAAGCAGTTTCTTATTCCAGTATAACACTATCTGCAATGTTAAGTCTTTTTTGTAATCCAGCATTTCATAGAAAAGTTTTTTGTGGGCTTCTGCTTCCTTTATGTCCCTGACTGGCTTGTCTTTTGGTGTTATGCCCCGCTCAAGCAGGTTTGCAGTGTCCCTAAGGCTTAATTTAGAGCCCTCTATCCTCTGGGTGTTGTAAGTAAACCTGACTGCAAAATCCTCCCTTTCCTTTTCTTGTGCAGACAGTGGTGTAACCTTTGTTTCCTGTGCATAATTTTTTCTTATTTTATCAAACAAGCCAAACCACTTTTCCTTGTAAATCTCAAGAATAAATTTTCTTTTTAATTCCTCAATATTCTCTGGAATCTGCTTGCCGAGATAAAGCTCTTTCTTCTCAACTCTATCTTTCACTCTCCTGCTATGGTTCAGGTAGTAGTATTCTTCCCCTTTTATTATTTTCTTGCTTACGGATACCATATTGCTTATTATATCTACATATTTATAAATATTTCTATTTTATCAGAATTGTAGGGTTAAATATCCTTTGGGCAGTGCTCCTTTCGCCGCAAGAAAAAGTTTAAAAAGGGGAGGGTATAAGGTATATATGTATCCTAGCTAGGGAGGTCGTCCTGTAAAGTCTGGAGGGACAAACTAGATTTCGGCCCTCTCATGGGGGTCCACGGATACATCAATTTTTATTTTTTCAAAAATTTCTCTACTTCCTCAAGGCTTATTTTAACATACCCTTTCATCTGGTTTTTTGTATCTTTTCTCATTAAATAAGCATATTTGTCTGCATTAGACTCCTTAGGCAGTTTGGTATATCTAAAGATAGGTTTTAATTTCAGCAAGTCCCCTAAGAAATATTTTAAATTTGAAGTTATGTCTTTTTCATGTCCCTGAAAATCCTTGCAAATTTCAATACCTGCTTCTCTATTGCTATGTCTAAAATCTATACTCTTAAAGAGATAGTAAATAATGATGCAGTAAACTCTCACTCTCAATAGGGCTTTTCCTTGTTGCGAGTCTGCATATCTATTTCTTTATTAGCATGTTTAAATCTTAGTTTCCTAATCAAATCCCTATCAAACTTAAACCCCTTTATCAGATTGTTTTTATCTGCAACAACAATGGTGTAATCTGAACTGAATATATCTTCCCCACTTACATCAATTTCAAAAAGCATTACCGTTATATAATAAATTAATATAAAAATCTAACTATCAATTCACAAATATAAAAAACCCCGGAGTAAGGTTTAAAAACCTCTTTTTTCTTAGTGCCTTACCGGTATTACTACAAGGAGACTATAAAGGTTCAAGGAAAGGTATCGGAAAACCTTGGTTTTCTGATGTAGGAGGTTGAAATATGAAAGAAGAATTTTTACAAGCATTGCAGGATTTAAGGAAGATAAGTGCAGAAAAGCCAAGAAAATTTGAGCAGACAGTTGATTTAATTCTTAATTTAAGGGATTTTGATGTAAGGAAACAGTCATTGAATTTGTTTGTGCCAATGCCCCATAAAGCAAAAGATGTCAGAATTTGCGCCTTTCTGGAAAGGCAGAGCAAGAATTTTGATTTCTGCATAACAAAGGCGGAGATTGAAGGGTGGCAAAACAAGAAAGATGTTAAGAAGCTTGTAAAGGACTATGATTTTTTTGTTTCTCTTGCAAGTCTGATGCCTAAAATAGCAACGCAATTCGGCAGGGTTCTTGGCCCAGTAGGAAAGATGCCCTCCCCCCAGCTAGGCGTTTTGGCAAGCCAGGATGAAGCAAGAGAAAAAGAGCTTGTTGAAAAAATAAGGGGCATGGCAAGAATAAAAGCAAAAGAGCCAAGCATAAAAATAGCCATAGGCAAAGAGAAAATGCCTGATGAAGAACTCGTAGAAAATGCTGTTGCAATATATAATGCTGTCCTGCCTGCATTGCCAAAAGGCAGGGACAATTTTAGGTCAGTCATGCTCAAATTTACAATGAGCAAGCCAGTAAAAATAAAGTTCAAATAAGCTCTTTTAGGACAGAGGAAATCTGCTGATTTCCTACAGGGAAAATCTATAGATTTTCCATGCCCCAAAAACCGAAAGGTTTTTGCGGTGCCCCGAAAATCTTGGAAGATTTTCGCGGAAAGACCTTGGAGAAAAAATAAAATGGAAGCAAAAATCATGGCTGAAAAACCAGAAAAGAAAGAAGAGAAAAAAATGAAAAAGATAGAGACAAAAGTGTCAGCAAGAAAGCTGAAAATTTTGGATGAACTCGTAAAACTGTTGATAGGGCACAATACAGTTATAATCTCTTCATTAAAGGGGATGCCATCTGCGCAATTCCAGAAAATCAGGAAAAAACTGAAAGGCAGGGCTGCAATCAAGGTTATCAAGAAGAATGTCATGGCAAGGGCGATGGAAGAGGCAAGCAAAAAGAAAGGCGAGGAGCATCTGAAAGAAATAGAAAAGTATCTTGAAGAGGGCTCAGCAGTTTTATTCTCTGAGCTGGATGCATTTGAGCTTGCGGGAATCCTGGCGGATGAGAGGGTTTTAGTCAAGGCAAAGCCAGGGCAGATTGCATTGCAGGACATACAGATAGATGCAGGCCAGACTGACATTCCAGCAGGGCCGATGATAAGCGAGTTTGGGAGTATCGGAATAAAGATAGGCATTGAGCAGGGCAAGATTACAGTAAAAGAATCCAAGACACTTGTAAAGCAGGGAGAGAAAATTTCAGAGGGTGTTGCAGGAATACTCGCAAAGATTGAGATACTGCCATTCAGCATAGGCTTGGAGCCAATAGCAGCCTTTGACGCAAAAACAGGGAAAACCTATGCGGGCATCAAAGTAAACAAGCATGAAGCCCTTGAAACATTCAAGAAATCATTCTCAGATGCAAGGGCATTGGCGATTTCAGTAAGTTATCCTGCTGCTGAAGTCATAAGCATGATTATTGCAAAGGCGGCAATGCAGGAAAAGGCAGTTGCTGCTTTGATAAAGCCTGAGACAGGTAAAGAACAAGTTGCTTCATCAGCTGAAACAAGCACTCAAGAGACTAAATCTACTCAAGGAGAAAATTTACAAGGAGGTTAAAAAAAATGGAATATGTATATGCAGCTTTGTTGCTTCACAAACTAGGCAAGGGAATAGAAGAAGATGCAGTGAAGAGGATAGTTGAATCTGCAGGCATAACAGCAGATGAAGCCAAGGTGAAGACACTTGTCGCTTCATTGAAGGGAGTTGACATTGAGAAGGCAATCGCAGAATCAGCAGCCCAGTTGGCAGCGCCAGCGGCAAAAACAGAAGCAAAGGCAGAGCACAAGGAAGAGAAGAAAGAAGCAGCTGCAGAAGGATTGTCAGCTTTATTTGGCTAGTTTTTATTTTTTGCATAATTCTAAAGCCAATAAGCTGATGCCTTCTGAAAATAGTAAAATGGAAACTCCCTTAATGAGGAAAGCAGGAGAAAACAAAAACAGCATTTCTGAATTATTGAAAATATTGTGCTGCCCTAAATGAAATGGCGATTTAAAAAAATCAAAAAAAAATACTTTTCTGCACAAAATGCAAGAAAATTTCAAATAATACTCCTTTCATGCTTGCAAATTAGGGGAAAAGGCAAAAATTAAAAAGCGGTTTTTCTTCTTGTTATCAAGCCGACGTGGGACAATGGCACTCCGCCTGCCTTGAGTCTACAGTTTCTTTTTAGAAACAGAGGAAATCAAGTGAAAAGTCCATCTGATGATGGAGGCAACCTGATTTCCTATGCCCCGAAAAGCCCGTGATGCTCGCTTCGGCGAGGATTGCCTGCTTTTCGCGAAAAGAAACTCTAGGAAGGTAGAAAAACTATAATTGCAAGTTAGCAGGTTCCCGCAAGGGTCTCTAGGTTCGATTCCTGGCGTCGGCGTCGAGTTTTTTCTAACAAAAGCGAAACATTTAAAAAGTCAGTAAGACTAATCTTACTATGGCAGAAATAAGCATAACTAAAATAAGCTCAAAAGGGCAGATAGTGATTCCCAAAGAAATGAGAGAGAACTTGGAAGAAGGAGACAGGCTGGTTATCATAAAAAATGACAATCAGCTTATTCTGAAAAAGGTGGAAGATTTCGATAAAAACCTGAGAGATGATTTGGAATTTGCCAAGAGAACTGAAGAAGCATGGAAAAGGCATGACAGCTTGGACTTTAGAAGTCTGGACTCCAAAGCTTTCATTAAAGAACTCAGAAAATGGTGATTGTGGACTATGACCCAGATTTCCAAAAGATTTTCAGCAAGCTTGACAAGGGTATTAAGATAAAGGTGGAAAAAGCCTTAACAAAAATAATAGAAAATCCTGAAATTGGGAAGCCTATGCGATATGCAAGAAAAGGAACAAGGGAAGTCTATATTCCCCCTTTTAGATTATCTTACGCATATCTCCCTAAGGAAAATAAAATAATTATCCTAACTTGGTATCATAAGGACGAGCAATAGTTTTCCAAAGCCCTGGAAATTACTAAATTCAGGCTAGAAGAATAAATTTGGAAAAGAAAACACACAGAAAAATCCATGCCTATAAAATAAAAAACCAGCTCTACTTCTTTTTCCTGGCCAAAGCTATCACGATTATAGCCAGGATAACTAACCCAACAGCAATCCCCATCCACAGCAAGCTCTTTGCTGGCTTTGTGGGGGTTATAGGTGTTACAGGCTTCTCTTCTTCCTTGCAGGCATTCTCCACGCATTCTTTTCCTGCCCCGCAAGCACAATCTGCAATGCAGCTTGAGCAGTTTTCATCATACTCACAAACCTTGTCCCCGCAGACAGCTTTCTTTTCAGCAGGAGGCACATAGCCCTTTTTCTGTGCAGTTACCGCAAAATAGCTTAACCCTGGAGATTCCCCATAGTAATAGTAATATGTATCATCTTCTTTGTATTTAGTAGTAGGCAAGTCCTGCCATGAGTCCCCAACCTTCCTTCTCAATTTTGTTGTGGCAGCATCATAATCATTGGTTATATACCAGGATTTCTCAACCTTAAAGCTGATTTTTACAGAGGCAATCTGCTTGTCTTCAATCAAGCTCTTTGTTATCTGGAGGTATTTGTAAGTCCCGCCTTCATCTGAAGCGATAGCAATGCCTGCAGTGCCTGCGCTTGACTCTGCAACCTTTATTGCTGCATTATCAATCTGTTCTGCCGCCTTAATCTCTATGCTTGTAACCTTCAATGTGTCTTCCTTGCTGTATCCTATCTCTTTTATTGAGCCAGCTGAAATTCCCCCTGTGTAAGATGTTTGGCTCTCGCCTGCTGCTGCAGGAACTCCACCGCCCCCACCTCCGCCGCCACCACTTGTATCTGTCGGTGTTGGTGCAGTACAAGCACTTGCCTGGCACGCCCCAATTCCATTACCATGATATTCAGATGCCCCTGAACAGCAGTAACCCCCCGAGCATGCTTCAGAATAGGCGCAGACTGCGCTGTTTGCGAGCTGGGAGATTGTTAAATTCAATTGTGTGGATGCTGTAGCCCCACCAGAGAGAGTATAGGTATCATTAGCTGTGACATTATATATTGTAAAAATTAGAGGGTCTCCATTGTTTGCATCTATGGACAGCCAATAAGAATAATCTGGCAAGCCAAACCCGCAGTTAGGATTTCCAACAGTGCAGTTTGCTTTCATTACTCCATTTATATATGCTGCTACGAATGCTCCTGTTGTAGAAGTGTTAGAGCCTATTGCAACCTTGCCCCTAAATGATTGAAGGTTTGCTGCATTAACAAGAAAAAGGCTGAAAACTACCGAGATTAAAAAAAAATAAAAATTTATTGTTGGTTTGGTAGCCATTTTAACATTTTTTGATTTTCTCTTAATTTTCCTTTCTCCCCCTACACTTTTTAAGAATTTATACAATCTCAAGCGCATCTGTCCTATTCATATAAATTTCATATGCCCTACTGTCAGTAGTTGAAGTAAAGTTAGCAAAAGTTCCGCCCACTCCTGGTTCGTAAGCAAGCCAAGAACCAGATGTGAAATTGTAAGCATAGAAGATTGTATAACTTCCCCTCATCGATGCAAGCACGTTGGTCACATTATAATTGCTTCCAAGTGAAGATACATTTTGCAATGCTGTAAATGAAAAGCTTGGACTGACCCACGTATTTTGAGAGTAGGTGTTGCCATAAGCCTCAGGCCTTCTTATTGTGTGTTTAGTCCAAGCAGTTATCTTTGTATAGTTGGCAACCACATTGCTCCCTGCCCTGTCCCTTATTGCATTTGCCTGAATTGTAAGTTTCATGTTTTCGTCTGCGTGCGGGTCTAATTCATTATAATCTGCTGCACCTAATGATATGTTAATTGTTGTTGAAAGTGTGCTGCTATTAGATGACGTTACAACAGAGCCAGCCGTTATTCTGGTTAATATTGGAGTTCCAAGATAATCAGAATAATTAACAGCAATCTTGCTCAAGTCAATTGAGCTTGGGTCCATTGTTTCATTGAATACAAGAGTCAAATTCTTGCTTATTGAGCTGTAATTCCAGCTTGTCAGGGCAGGAGCAGTGTTATCTATTGTTATACTCACATTTGCAGTTGCATTCTGGTTGTTTACAGTGTCATTTGCCCTTACTTGTATTGTGTATGTTCCATCAATCAGGGTAGTCACATCATAGGTTACAGTGGCACTAATCATTGTTGTAAGTGTAAAGTTATCCCATACAGTTGTGTTGCCTATTCCTGATGTATTCACAAACCTGTATTGCAATGTAGTGTTAGTAACATTCGTATAAGCATCAGTAGCAGTCACATTAATCAGTAGGGAGCTTCTATTGAAATCATCTGCTTCTGGCTGGTTTATTGTCACAGCAGGCACACTTGAATCAACAGTAAACTGCCTTGATGATGAAGTTCCTACATTTGAAGCTGAATCACTGCAATTGGCATACCAATTGAAATTGCCCTGTGCAAGCCCTGAAATATTATACCTGTTGGCATTTGTGCCAGCAGTAATTCCTCCGACAGCCGTTGTTGTGTTTCTTGCTGAATTTAAGTATATGTCACATTCAAATACATTATCCAGATTGTCAGTAACACTCCAGTTTGCTATGAAAGTTGCAGAGGTTTGGTTTGTATTATTGGCAATTTGCAATGTGACAGTAGGAGCAGTAGTATCAAGGGTTACTGTCCTGTTTGCAACACTGTTATTATTTCCTGCAGCATCAGTAACTGTTGCGCTGAAGCTGTATGTTTCATCACTCAATGTGACATTAGTGAAATTAGTGAAGTTTGTGTGGGTTCTTGTTGTATTAATGCTTGCATTAGAATAATATACATAGAATGTTATGCTTGCAAAGTTTGTTTCATTATAAGTTATATTTACAAATATGGAACTAATGCTTCTGTTTGACAAGTCAACTGGAGTTACAGCGGCGTAAGCAGCTACAGGGCTTGTGGTGTCAAGAGTTACGCTTCTGTTGGAAACAGTCCCATTATTGCCTGATGAATCAGTGACTGTCGCACTAAACAAGTAGGTTCCATCAGCCAAGCCAGTAAAGTTAGTGAAATTAGTGAAGTTTGTGTGGGTTCTTGCTGTATTCAAAGCGCCGTTTGAGTTGTATAGGTAGAATGTTAGGCTCTGGTAGTTTGTTTCATTGTATGTTATATTGACAAATATTGAGTTTATGCTTCTGTTTGATGCATCTGAAGGAGTTACTGCTGCGAATGCCACAACAGGATTTGTATTATCTATTGTAAATGTATATGTAGCAGATTTGTTATTATTAGTAGCATCATCCCAACAACTGACATTAACAAACTGGTTATCGCCTGCTGATACTGTAACTAATGTTGAATTTAAAGTTCCTGAAGTTGCACTTGTTGTTGTGTTGGTGTTGCCTATTGTGATATTGCAACCTAATCCTCCTAAGGAAGTATCAATATTATCTGTAGCTGTCCAGCTTACATTCAGTGAAGTTGAGCTTTGGTTTGTATTGTTTGCAGGGGCTGAAACAGTTATTGTTGGCGCCTCGGTGTCAGAGAATATTTGTATTCTGTATGATGTGTTTGTTCCATTGTTGTTTGCCCAGTCAGTCACGTTTATTCCAAGAGTATAGTTGCCTGGAGTAAATGTGCCTGGAACTGTAAAGCTTGTGTTGCATCCGCCTTTAGCTGAACTATACAAAATAGATGCCATCAAAGTGGCATTAAAGTATATTGTACAATTGCCAATTGCTGCAGTTGCTCCAGAGACTCCTGAAGTTGCATCTGTAACATTAAAGGTTATTCCTACACTTGTGCCTACTGAAGCATTATTATAGCTTATGTTCTGTATTACTGGAGCAGTTTTATCTATAACTATTGTCATGAGAGGAGCAGTTCCTGAATTCTCTGCTGCATCACTTGTATTAGCATAAATTGTGTAAGTTCCATCTGAAAAATTGCTTGCATTTAATGTTCCATTGAAAAATGCTGAAGTGCCTGACTGGTCCAAACGAGACCATGTCCTGTAGTCACCTGTTGCCTGAGTTCCATTTAAATTGTAATAAGTGCTGCCTGTTTTTAATGAAGCCCAAACATCTGAAACATTCCAGTTAGTATCTGTTATATTCACGGTTACATTAACTGCCTCGGTAGTTGTCTGATTTGTGTTGTTTGCAGGGGCCCTTATCTGCAATACAGGAGCAGTTGTGTCAAGCGTGACAGTTCTGTTTGAAAGTGCAGTAGGATTGTTAGCAGTGTCATTTACTGTTGCGCTAAAGAGGTAAGTTCCGTCTGCCAAGCCTGTAAAGTTTGTGAAATTAGTAAAGTTTGTATGTGTTCTTATTGTGTTTATAGCCCCATTTGAATTATACAAGTAGAATATTATACCCTGGTAGTTTGTTTCATTATAGGTTATATTCACGAAGATTGAATTTATGCTTCTGTTTGATGCATCTGCAGGAGTTACTGCTGCGTATGAAACCACAGGAGCAGTAGTATCAAGCGTGACAGTTCTGTTTGAGACACTTCCATTATTACCAGCTGCATCGCTGACTGTTGCGCTGAAGCTGTATGTTCCCTCACTCAATGTGATGTTAGTGAAGTTTGTTGAGTTGGTGTATCTTCTTGTCTCGTTGATGCTTCCGTTTGAATAGTAAATATAGAAAGTTATGCTTGCAAAGTTGGTTTCATTGTATGTTATGTTTGTGAAGATTGATGTTGCGCTTATATTTGAGGCATCTGCAGGAGTTGCAGATGCATATGATACGACAGGAGCTGTTGCATCCACAGTTATTGTTCTGATTTGGCTTCTTCCTGTATTGCCTGCATAATCTGAACAGTTAACATAGAATGTATGCGTTGCTTGAGACAAGGCAGAAGAAACTATAGTGCCATTCTGCAATGCATCTGCATTTGTATCGTTGTTAACAGTCCAGTTTGTTCCCTTGCTTGTTCCGCCATCTGCAAAAAGCTCACAGGTGAAGTTTGCTGCAAGGTTGTCAGAAACATTAAATGCAACTGTAGGTGTTGTTGAGGATATATTTGTCAAGTTGGCAGGGCTTGGGCTTATTAAAGTGACACTTGGAGCAGTTGTATCAACTGTGAATGTGTTTGTTGAAGATGTTGTAGTGTAGACTGGACTCCAGCAAGTAACATTCCCATTATGTACTCCTTGGCTTAAGCCAGTAAAGTTATACCAGTTGTTATTTGTGCCGTTGGTTACTGCTATTGATGAGCTCACTGAATTATTTATTGCAATATTGTCAAGAGAAACATTACAATATAGAGTTGAATATGTAGAAGAGGTTGCAGTCCAGTTTACTTTTATAGTTGTGCTTGATGAGTTTGTTAAATTAGCAGGAGCATTCAAGGTAACAGTAGGAGCACCTGTCTCAACATAGAAAGTTCTTGTAGCACTTGTGTTTATATTCTTGACATCATCTATGCATGTAACATTCCAAGTATGAGTGCCATTTGATAAGCCCGCTGCTGAAACTGACAAATTCGCAACTGCTGTATTATTAGAAGCTTCAAAATTGCTTCTATTCACAACAGAATTTAAAGTTAAATTACAGGTAAGACTTGTATCTTGTGAATCATTTGCAGTCCATACAAAGCTCATGTTTGTTACGCTTGTATTAGCAAAGGTATCAGGCGTACTCAAGGTTATTAGTGGGGGTGTATTGTCTATATGCAATACAAGAGACTTGTTCTCGACAAGATTGCCACCCAAGTCCGAGGCATTAACATAAATTCTGTATTCGCCATCTGCAAAATTATTTGCGTTTAAAGTGTTATTGAAAAAGTTTGATGAGCCGCTTCTTACTAAATTTGTCCATGTTCTGTAGTCTCCTGTTGCTTGCACTCCTGCTAAAGTGTAGTAAGCAGTTGTATTTTTTAATGCAGCCCAGACATCCGAGTTATTTCTGTTTGTGTCTGTAATCTGAGCAGTTATGTTAACATCAGAAGCAGTTTGATTGGTGTTATTTGTTGAAGGCGCCCCTATTGTTATCACCAAAGCAATTAGGTCAATAGTAAAAGACCAGTTCGCTCTTGTCATTGAATTTGCAACCATGTCCTTTGCATCAACATAAACTCTTACAACATCGCCATCGCTTAATGGCTCAGCGGTATAGCTGACTTGTATTCCATTTGGTATGTTCTTTCTTGTTGCATTAGTATAAGTAGTAACATTAACCCATGCACCGGCATTAACCTTAATCTGAAATTCTATTGAGTTGTTATCCACTTTGCTTGCTGTATCAGTTATATTAATATAGATAGTAGGTGTTTGGGTATTCGTGAAGGTTGCATTAGCAGGAGTCAAGTCAGAAGAGCTTGGGCCATTATTATCTATTGTTATGTTAATGCTTGAATTAGAATTAATATTTCCAGCCAAATCAACTGCTGTGAGATTGATTCTGTAACTTCCATCAGCAAAGTTGTTTGAGTTTATAGTTGCATTGTAGAAATCTCCTGATGATACCTTAAGCTTTGTGAAATTTCTGTAATCTCCGACTACAGCGGTAGCATCAAGATTGTAATGGTTAGTTGAATTAAACAAGGCAACCCAAACAGCAGTATTGTTTATATTTGTGTCTACTACTTGCACAGTAAGGTTATCTGCTGCGCCTGTTAGATTAGAATTATTAGCAGGCACTGTTATATTTATTATAGGAACTGTGTTGTCTGTTGTGTAAGTAAAAGCAGGAGCAGCTCTGCTGTTGTCTGCTGCATCCCAAGCTGTTACCCTCCAATAATATACTGTGTCTGCTCCAAGTGTTGTGCCAGTAACGCCTGTCTTGTTTGTGGCATTTGCATAAGTGCCGGTTGTGTTTACTAGGCTGCTGAAATCTGAGTTGTCATCTATCTGCATTGTATAATTGACAAAATTTATCTCATTTGTGGATTCCCATTGCAAAGTAGGAGTTCTGTTTGTGCTTATTGTAGCATTTGTCGGCACAATAAGATTAAATGCAGAGGGAACAGTTGTATCAAGCGTGACAGTTCTGTTTGAAAGTGCAGTAGGATTGTTTGCAGTATCATTTACTGTTGCGCTGAAGAGATATGTTCCATCAGCCAAGCCTGTGAAGTTTGTGAAATTAGTAAAGTTGGTGTGGGTTCTTATTGTATTAATAGCCCCATTTGAGTTGTAAAGATAGAATATTATACTTGCATAATTTGTTTCATTATAGGTTATATTCACGAAGATTGAATTTATGCTTCTGTTTGATGCATCTGAAGGAGTTACTGCTGCGTATGAAACCACAGGAGCTGTTGTGTCAAGCGTGACAGTTCTGTTTGAGACACTTCCATTATTACCAGCTGCATCGCTGACTGTTGCGCTGAAGCTGTATGTTCCCTCGCTCAATGTGATGTTAGTGAAGTTTGTTGAATTTGTGTATCTTCTTGTCTCGTTGATGCTTCCGTTTGAATAGTAAATATAGAATGTTATGCTTGCAAAATTGGTTTCATTGTATGTTATGTTTGTGAAGATTGATGTTGCAGTTACATTTGAGGCATCTGCTGTTGTTGTTGCAGCATATGCTACAACAGGGGCTGTGTTATCTATTGTTATCTTTCTTGTTGAGCTTGTGCCATTATTACTTGCAAAATCAGAGGCGTTGATGTAAAGAGTGTAAGTGGCATCTGCAAGATTATCGCTATTAAGAGGGAATGTAAAGGCAGTTGCATTTATCCTTGTCATGTTTGTCCAATTTCTGAAATCACCACCACCTATATAAGATATGTAAGTGCCATCAAGTTGGTAATAAGAGCTGTTTGAGTGCTTCATTGCTCCATACACTGCTGAAACATTCTCATTCACAGTAACATTTATGTTATCTGCAGAGCCTGTCAAGTTTGTGTCTGCTGAAGGTGCTGTTATTCCAATAGTAGGGGCGGTGTTATCTGTTATATAGATAAAAGAGGAATTTGTTCTTGTGTTGCCTGCTGCATCTGTTGCAGTTACACGCCACCAGAATGTGCCATCACTTGCAAGCGTACTCATTGTAACAGTGCCTGTAGTTCTATCTGTAACTTCCCTAGTTTCATTAATGCTCGTGAAAGCAGAATCTGTAGCTATTTGAATAGTATAGTTGATGAAGTTTGCTTCTGTTACCGTTTCCCATGTTAGTGTTGGGGTTCTTATAGTAGAATTTGTATTGTTTGCAGGTGTGTTGAGTGTGAATGCTGTTGGAGCAGTGTTATCTATCGTTATCTTGCGAGTAGAATTCTCAAGCATATTTCCTGCCAAGTCAGTTGCGTTGATGTAAAGAGTGTAAGTTCCATCTTTAAAAATATTTGAATTTAAGGTAGCGTTAAAAAAGGATGTTGAACCTGATTGATATAATCTCGTCCAGGTTTGATAACTTCCTGTGAGTTTTGTGCCAGAATTATCAAGTGCATAATAACCTGTTGAGTTCTTTATAGCAGCATAAATATCTGATGTATTAACACTTGTGGGCCATGTGTCATTAACCTGCACTGTTATGTTGTCTGATGCTCCTGTTAAGTTTGTATCTGCTGAAGGCGAAATAACACTGACATTTGGCGATGCAGTATCAGCTGTTATATTCCATTTTGCTTCAGTCATTGCATTTGCATTTGAGGAATTATCTCTTGCATTAACTCTTATAGTGAAATTATCTCCGCTTGCTAAACCTGTTATGTATGTATAGCTTACTTGAAAGCCATTCGTGATTGCAGTGATAGTTTCAATAACATTTGCAAATGGCGCGGCATTCTTGGAAACCTCCAAGACAATAGTGCTTGTGTTAACACCCATGCCCCCATCTGTTATGTTAATGTAAACAGTAGGCGTAGTATCAGAAGTGAAATTGTTTGGGCCAGGCAGTTGGTTAGAGAAAGTAGGTACAATCGTATCGTTTACAGTCATTGTCTGATTAAAGGATTCTATGGTCCCATTGTCGTACTTTATTGTAACATTTATGCCATAAATTCCTTCAACTGAACTATTTATTCCAATCCAGAAACTTCTGTTATTAATTGAGGTGCCGTTAATCAAACCGAATGTATTATTGATCCAGTTTAATGTATTACCATAATAAGAAAAATTAGCAACACCTGTTATCCCGCTTACTAATGGTGAAGAGCCATTTGAACTTGCATTGAATCCAAATCCAGTCGGCAGTGTTATATTGAACTGGGTAATGTTAACGGCTGCTTGGGTATTGTTAACTGTAAAATTTATTACATTATAAGTTAAATTAAACGGCTCTATTGTTGTTACATCTGCACTGGCTTGGAATACAGCAGCAAGAATAAGATAAACAGAAAAAATAGTCATGGCAAGCAAAGCCATGAAAAAAATTGTCTTGTGCTTTCTCAACGCAGCATACTTGCTTTTCAAGAAAGATTCAAGTGAATAGGCATGCATTCTAATTTTACCTCTTTAACTCCTCTTTTAATATAAAAATTATAATACTTTATGCATTTTGGGGTTTTTAAATCTTTTTCTTTTTTCAGCCATTCTGGAAAAATATGGGAAATTAATTCTCCGACGATAAACAAAAAGATTAGTACTGTAAAAAGGATATAATCCAAAAATCAAAAAAGAGAGATTTTAGCCTTTAGCCTTTTGGTTTCCGCGAAAAGCAGGCAATCCTCGCCGAAGCGAGCATCACGGGCTTTTCGGGGCACAGGAAATTTCTGATTTCCTTGTGTTAGGACTTCAAAATCTTTCAGATTTTGATAGTGCTCAGGAATTAAAGATTCCTGACATGTTTAGAAAGAAAGATAAAAAAAGAGATTTTTGCCATTGAATAAGAATATTAACCCTATTCAGGGAAACAGGCAAAATAAAGCTTGGCTTGGATAAATCTCCCAGCTTCTGGCATCTCTCACTTTCTTTTCAGCTGCACAAATAGAATTGCGATTATCGCCAGAATAACAATAATCGCGCCTGCGCCGGCAATTAAGAATATCTTGCTTATCTTTGGTTTCTCAGTTGTTATGACTGGTTTTTCAGCAGGCACCTCAGCAGGCTTCTCTGCAGGGGTTTCCTCTTCTGCTGGCGTTTCAACAGCAGGAGCAACATAAACCAAAGATTTTACAGTTATGTCTGCCTTCATCGTATTGAGATTCACGCTGTTAAGCATCAATGATAGTTCATTAGATATTCTTTTTCACTTCTTCTTCAACTGCCTTGCCAATACTGCCAGAATTATAACTATAACAATAACAGTGATTATTCCTGCCCACAAAACTGCCTTGCTTATTCTTGGCTTCTCCACGGCTGCTGTTGGAGTTTCTGCAGCCCCTTCAGGAGGTGTTGTAGCGGGCTCAGATTGATTTCCTGCTGGCGTTTCAACAGCAGGAGCAACGTAAACTAATGACTTAACAGTTATATTTGCCTTCATTGTGTTAAGATTGATGCTGTTAAGCATCAGTGAAATCTCATTTATTCCATCAGCATCTATATCAACAAGCTCTTCCTTGCCAACTTGCAACAACTTTGTTAATACTACTGACCTTATCTGCACAGAGGCAGAACTTGCAGTCAAGCCAAGCAACTTTAGAGTGTGAGTTTCATTTTCTATCTTGAATTTAATGCTTTCACTAATACCTATTTCCTTGCTTGCACTTGTTAATTCATTCTCGCTTACATCATAAATTACTGTTGTGGTTGTTCCTCCGCCTCCTGCACTTGGTGTTGTTGTGCTTGTCGTCGTGGTGGTGGTAGTAGTCGCGCTTCCTGAAATCTTGTTTGCTGTTGTGGAGAAGTGAGGAATTGTAAGCCAGAAATAGCCTGCATGTCCTGTGGCATTATCATTAGTCACATTCATGTAGCATGACTGTATTGTCGGAGTTGCAGCTGCGGTTGTATTGCCGCATATCATGCCAGGAGTGCTGAACCATGAACTATTGAAATCAGAATAGTCTGAAGGTATTTGTGAAGTGCCAGTGCCGTTTGCAGTTGCATTCCATATTACATTGTTGTCATTGTCATAGAGGAATGAAAGGTTTACATAGTAACTCCAGTTTTCATTTATAGTTGTGTTATAAGGAATTCCTATTATCACATAGTCATAGATATTAGGAGCAAGTGAGCCGAATTTCCATACCTGAGCCAACGCGCTTGAGCTTGAGCTTGCGCTTGAGGCATTATCATTCATTACAGCGTCAGGAGGTCCAGATGCAATCAAGTCAACATTAATAAAATAAAGTGTAATGTTGTTTGTAGTTTTCATTCGCAGATTGCTCTTGCCTGCCATCATTGCCTGCATAGGGTCAAAATCTGCTGTTTTTGAGTCTCCTATTTGGCATGTTGCTGCAGGAAGATAAACATTGCATGCAGTGCTGTATCTCATGAATTTCATCTCCATCCTGCTTCCTGTCATCTTGCTGTCTGAGAAACTGCCATTTTCCAGGATCATCATTGGCCTGAATGAATATAATGTTATGTTCGTCCTGTTTGCACCGAGATTAATCTTCTGCTCTTTAGGAGCAAACTGGCTGCCGAATACTCTTACCTTTACTTCCTGTGTGTTGTTAAGTATTGACATATTAAACTTGCCATTTGTCAATGATTCAATTATGTAATGCATTGTCCCGAAGACGTTGTTGTTTTTTACAATCACCTCAACATGCGCATCCTGTGGAGCAGTGCCGTTGCTGTCCATTATCGCAACTTCTATCTTGCTGGTATTTACTACTCCACCCATAGAATATTTGCCGAGCAGCCTTACAAGAGTAAGATTAAAAATCTGGGCACTGTTGCTCATTGTTATGTTCTGGAATATTGCAGAGTATTCTCCTTCTGCCCCTAAAGCACTTGAATTTTCAGCATATGCCTCAATCAGCCAGCTTATTCCGCCTGCAGCACCCATTAATGTAAGATTAAATGCTCCAAGTGTGCAGCCTCTCGCACCATTCAAGCCAGAGCCACTTCTCCCAAGAATGAACGAGCTTGTGTCATCTCCATCAAAATCTGAAACCTCTCCTTTCATAGGAGGCACAAAACCTTCCCATGGAATCATTTTTGCAATTATATCCTTAACATCAACAGGGGTTGTATTCCCCAATATATTTACACATCCTGTCAAGTTATAACTCCCAAAAGCCAAACTCTTGTTTATTGTAACAAGATGAGGGGTTGAATTAACCTCTGATGAATTCTGATATGATAGAATATTATTGCTTGTGATGCTTATGCTCATTGGAGGGGATGGACAATCAGATGCATTCATATAGCCAGGGCCTGCACAAATAGCTGGAGTCCCAGTCATATTAAAATTAAATGGGTCTCTCAAGAATATAACTGTATAGTTCCTGTTTGATGGCACAATCACATCAGCAGTCGCTGTGTCTCCTTGGATGTTGCTTTCAATAGGAAATCCTAATGACTGGTCCATAATTATATAGCCAAACCTCATTGCTCTTGTATCGTTAGTAATATAAGGGGGAGCACCTGTTCCATTTAAAGTAATATTATTATTTGCAAAAAGCCTTAATGTTGTTGCATTCTGCAAGTAGATTGTTCCGCCCTGCATATTGAACACAAGAGGCTCGCGAGGCAGAGGAGGCAAACTTGGGCCTATTTCTGTTACGAGTCCTGCAGAATTATTAAGAAAAACCTTTAATTTATAGATTGTCATCTGCTGTCCCCCAGAGCCATTGTTCTGTATGTCTGTCAGGTTGAACTGCCCGTTTGCTGATGTTAGGACAGACCTCAAAAATCTTTCTGTTGGCGGCCCTTGCTGTCCCATTATAAACTCATACATGCTTACATTTGCTCCTGAAACATTATCGTAAGTGGAATTTTTTACCCAGCCCGAAATAGAGAAGGCATTTACAGTTACTGTGTTGTTAATGCTGGAATAGTTTATATTGTTAGATGTATCTCTGACTTGACAATACCATGTATATGTTCCTGGCATTTGAATTGTTTGTGTGAAGTTTGTCTGGTTGTAGGTGCCTGAAACATTAGATGAATTCACGAGGCGCGACTGCGGCGTAAATGGACCTCCAGATATAACTTCCAGCATCCACAAATCAATTCTTAGCAATGCTACATTGTCAGAAGCATTGCAGCTGAAATTGACAGTTGATGTTGTGTTAAAGGTTGAAAAGTTATTTATGTTAAGTGTTTGATATCCCAAATATCTTGTCGTGTTTATACTTTCGACTAAAGGGGATGTATTATCCTGCACAGTTATGCTTATGTTAGTTGAATTTACATTAGAGCTATTATCATATATAGATACATTAATGCCGTATGTGCCAGAGGGAAGACTCGCATTAACATAAACCCAGAAATTTCTTGGGGCGGCGCTTGTAATCAGGCTTATTCCATTTGTGGCAGTTCCATTTGCAATGCTCCAGTTTAAAGTTAGTGAATCTTGAAGTGAATGGTTTGCTGCGCTTCTCTGCAAGACAGCACTTTCCGCATCTGTGCCATTCAGATTAGTGATTATTTCAAAGCCATTTGGAAAAGTTACAAGCACGTTAGTTATATTGTCACTTGCGTTATTATTTGAAACAGTAAATGTAAAATTGGTTTCATTATTTGTAGAATTTTTAGCTTGTATACTCGGGGGTACAGGAGAAGAGAGCACAGCTTGAGCAGGAGCCCTGCCTGCATTAATCAGATAGATAGCAAAAACAGAAATAATTACAAATGCTAAAACTACAAATAACGAGAATAATAAAACCTGTTTGCCTCTTTTATTCATTTTTAATTCTAACTGGCTTCTGATATCTGATGATACCCAACCTCTTTTTTGGATATAACAAAATATACTGATATATATCTAAAATATGGTATTTAAAAACTTTTCTAAGTTTTGTATCTATGCCAAAGGCGCAATCAGCCCCCATCAAGCATGCTGCTTACCTCTTTGACTAAGTCCTCTGCGGATTTCTCTTTCTTTACGCAGTTCATCCTGCCGCAATACGGGCATTTCTTTGGAATCTTTTCAGATTCAGAATCAAAGCGGTATCTGCATTGTGTGCAGATAAATGTTGTCATTTTAGCTCCTGTTCTTAATTGTAGATTGCCTCTTTTTGCTTTTGATTATGCAAAATCAAGATAATTGGAATTTTTAAATTTTTGGTTTTGGCTTAAAATAATGCGGGGGTTACAAAAACCTCTATCAATGCCGCGATAATAAGAACAACAATGGCAATGACTATCAAGTCAACTGAATCCCTTAGGACGCACCAGAATTTTTCATTCTTAAAATCATGCCTTATGATTGCTATGCTTAAAATTCCCCCTGCTAAAGCGCCAATGTAATATGCAACAAGTTCTGGAATTCCATGTATCAGGTAACGCATCAAGCCAATATGCAGCTGCTTAATCTGTGCATTCGTGAATAAGCCTATCGCCGCTGCAATGACGCTTGCATTCCACGCAAGGATGAATATTGCCCCTGCGCCGAAGGCAAGAGAAAACACAAGTATGAAAATCAAAACATAAACATTGTTTGTCAATATGCCTAAGAAATGCCCTAAATTTCCTGTTGCCTGCCCTGTCACCTGCCCTACTGCCACAAAACTTGTCAAGCCATACTGTTTCAAGCATCTTGAGAAATCTTCAGGCGCGTTTATCGCGCAGTACTGCTCAATTTGAGCTTTGAAATTCTGTATTGTTACAGACTGCGGCATCAGTATGTAAAGCAAAGAAAATCCAACAATAAAACCCAAGAAGAGGTAAGTCAGGGCAAGAATCGCCTTCCCATGCTCTTTAATCAGAACCCTTTCTTTTTTTATCTTTATATCCTTGGTTTCCTCAAGCTTGACAAGAAAATACATAAATGGAATGCAGAATATTGTTGCAAATGTAATCACCAGTATGCTTGTATACTGCGACAGGACAGTATCCCCTAAAAAAATCCAGTCAACAAAGAGTATTGAGACAGCAGAATAAAAAATTCCGACAAAAAACATCTCCCACGGCCTTCTCTCTGCCTTCTTGGGATTGATAAGCATCTCCAGCATTTTTTTAAAAGCCTCTTTTCAGGTCTGGGATAAATGGAAAATCAATTTAAAAATGTTTATACGCCAAAAACTAAAGGAGTGACATAAACCTCAATGAATGCAGCAAGGAGCAAAATCAGTATTGCAATAACAACAAGCAGGAGTATGTTCGCAATAAGCTTCCTGCTGAAATGCTTGAAGTCCTGCCTTATTAATGCTGTGCTTAAAATTCCTCCAGCAAGGGCAATAACAAGGTAAGAGGCAATTTCAGGGATGCCATGGAGCATATACATCATGAATGGGGTAAGAAAGTCAAAATTTCCCCTCGCTAACAATCCTATCGCCGCTGCAATGACGCTTGCATTCCACGCAAGGATGAATATTGCCCCTGCGCCGAAGGCAAGAGAGAAAATCAGCGTGAAAAGCAGGACATACAGATTGTTCACAAAAATGCTGCTTAAATCTCCAAGCCCGGCAACTGCATTCCCGGTTAATGTTCCTTTTAAGAATTCTGCAGAGATGCCATATTCCTTGAGGCATTCCTGCATGCTTCTTGCGTTGATGCTGCAGAATTTTTCTATCTGTGAGCTAAAATGCACCACAACAGAGTTTTCTGGAAGAAAAATGTACCACAATGAAAAAGCCACAAGAAAGCCAAGAAAAAGGAAAAGCAATGCAAGCAATGCCCTTGAATGCCCCGCAAAAATTTTTGATGCCCGTTTTTCCTGAACCTCGCTGATTTCAGCCCGCCTGATGAGTGAATGGATGAATGGAATGGAGAATATTGTTGTGAATGAGATAAGAAGCATAGACGCATGCTTCATCATTACTGCATCCCCTTTTGCTATCATATTCACAAGAAACAGCGAAAGGGAAGAGTAGAGCATGCCTATAAAGAACAAGCTGAATGGATTTCTTTCTGCATGCCTCGGCGAAACAAGAACCTCAAACATACTATATATAGGGATAGTACAAATATATAAAGATTGCCAAGCGAAACAAAGAAAAGCAGATAAGAAAGATTTTAATATTCCCTGAGATTAGCATGAACATGGATAAAAAAAAGAGGTTTGAAAAGATATGCAATGACATTAAACAGGTTAGAATTCAGGGAGCAAGAAACATTGCCAAAGCCGCTTTGTATGCATACTCTTTGTTTCCTGATAAAAAACATAAACGGATTTTGATGAATGCAAGGCAAACTGAACCGATGCTTTTTAATGTTCTCGATAAATTTGAAAAAATTGGCTATAAAAATATATTAAAACACTTTAATGAAAGCCAGGACAGAATAAATCAAAATGTTTTAAAGCTAATCAAAAATAACGACATTATTTTTACCCATTGCCATTCTACAAATGTTGTTAATGCTCTGATATACGCCAAGAAAAATGGGAGAAAATTTCAAGTCTATAATACAGAAACACGCCCTTTATATCAGGGAAGAAAAACAGCGAAAGAGCTAGAAAAGGCAGGGGTAAAGGTAAAGATGTTTATTGACTCTGCCATAGCGATTGCAATAGAAAAAGAAAATAAAAAAGACAAGATTTATGCCAACAAGATATTCTTAGGAGCAGATGCTCTGCTTGACAAGGGGATTATAAATAAGATTGGTTCAGGCATTATTGCTGAATTAGCTTATGGCCATAAAATTCCCCTCTATATAATAGCTGATTCATGGAAATATACAAATAAAAATATTCCAATAGAAAACAGAAAGTTAAATGAAGTTTGGAGCAGGGCTCCAAAACACATAATAATAAAAAATCCCGCATTCGAATTTGTGGAAGCAAGACACATCAGGGCAATAGTCTCTGAGCTGGGCATCCTTAGTCAGGGGCAGTTTGTGAAAAAAGCAAAGATTGTTTTGTAGGATAAAATCAGAAAAATTTATATACAAATAAATTCTCTTCTTGATATGGCTTACAAAGATTATGTAAATCTAAAATTCAAGCCAGATAAAAAGGGTTTGATATGCACTTATTATATTGAGCCATTGCATCTTTCCTTGCAGGAAACAGCAGGGGGGGTTGCTGCTGAGAGCAGCACAGGAACGTGGATTGATGTCAAGACAAAACAAAATTATGTGAAAAAGCTTGACGCAACTGTCTTCTCGATAAAAAAACAACAGCAAGGTGCTGAAATAAAGATTTACTATCCTTCCGGGCTTTTTGAAAAAGGAAATATGCCCAATATTCTAAGCAGCATAGCTGGAAACATCTTCGGCATGGAGGAAATAAAAAACATAAAACTCCTTGATATTAGCTTTCCAAATGAAATTGCAAGAAGTTTTGCAGGCCCGAAATACGGCATTCAGGGAATAAGGAAGATTATGAAAGTTCACAACAGGCCATTGCTCGGGACAATAATAAAGCCCAAGCTTGGCTTGAAAACAGGGCATCATGCGAAAGTTGCATATGAATCCTGGCTGGGTGGATGTGATGTGGTAAAGGATGATGAAAATCTCTCAAGCCAGAAATTCAACAGATTTGAGGATAGATTAAAAGAAACACTAAAAATGAAGGAACGGGCTGAAAAAGAAACAGGGAGCAAAAAGGCATATCTTGTGAATGTTACAGCAGAGACAAAAGAAATGCTAAGAAGAGCGAAGCTTGCTGAAAATTATGGAAATGAATATATAATGATTGATGTTTTAACTGCCGGCTTCTCTGCCTTGCAGACATTAAGGCAAGAGAATTTTGATTTGATAATTCATGCCCATCGCGCAGGGCATGCGGCAATGACAAAAAATCACAAGCATGGAATAGGCATGAATGTCCTTGTGAAAATGCTGAGGCTTGTCGGGGTTGACCAGCTGCATGTTGGAGCTGCAGTTGGGAAGATGTTTGAAACTTCGGCAGAAGTAAAAGAAAACATTCTTGCAGCAAAAGAAAAAACTTTCAATTTAAAACCAGTCATGCCTGTTGCATCTGGCGGCTTGGCAATAAAAGATATTCCAGCTGTTGTCAAAATTTTTGGAAAGGATGTTGTTATCCAGATGGGCGGGGGAATTCATTCACATCCGCAAGGCACTTTTGCAGGGGCAAGGGAAGCGAGAGAAGCGATTGAGAATGCAGTGTAATTGCAATAGAAATCTATTTAATCTATAATCCTCTAAGGTTAAAGGGAGAGGAATGGCAAGAAATCTCTTTAGCAAATTAGAAGCGCTTCTTATAAAAGTAAGAGTTTTTTGCAGTAACTATTCTAACCCTACAGTTTGCATGGACGACTATGAAAGAGCAAGCATGTTTTATAGAAAATGTGCAAATGAAAAAAATGGGATTATTTGTTAGAATTCAGGGAAACCAGAATATTTTAAAAGAAATACAAAGAAAGGAGAAATGGCTGATTTGATATGCCTGAAAACAGTGCAAAACTGGAAAAATCATTTGGGTATATTGAATATTCAGATGGTGGAAGAAGAAAAGATAATTTATTATAAAAAAATTTGAAGAGATAATCTAATCTTTGATTAGTTCTTGCACAATTCCTTGAAATTCTACGGCAATTTTGTCTTTCAATTCCGAAAGCTTTGCAATATCATTCTCCACCAGTTTCTTTGTTTCAGGGATGCTTTTCTTTACAACTGTCTTGGCTCCAACATTCACAAGCAGGTCCTTGCTTAGTAATGCCATCTTAACAAAAATATTTTTTCCAAGAGAAGCAAGAATCTCGTCCTTCTCTTTTGCCTTTTCAATCTCGCCAAGGGCAATTTTTAAATTCTGCAGCTCAGCAATCTGCTGCTCAATCTGCTTGGCATCCTGCTCGAGCATGTTTAATCTTATCATTTTTTCATGCTGCTCCTGCTCAGCAGAATGCAGGTGTTCATGTTCGGCATTTTCTGCCATATGCTTGTTTTCCTGCTGTCCCCCTGTTTTTTTTGCCATTTTTTGTTCTTGAATTGAATATTAATACACCTTTAAAACCTTCCTCAAAACTGAATTAAAAATCAAGCTAAAAATGACATAGGAAAGAAACCATCCTGCGCCTGTGCCAACCAGTGGCAGGTTAACCTGCCATGAGATTATCTCTCCTATAGCTGCATCTGTGTAAACCTGTTTTAAAAAACCGAAGGCAAAAATTAAAGGCAAAAATGAAATCAGCAATGGTTTGAAAGATTCCCTCATCTGCTCCATGCTCATCTGCATCATCTCATTCTGCAATTCAAGAAGTTTTTGCGGCTCATCTCTAAACTGCTTCTGCTTTTCCCTGAACTCTTTCTGCTTTTCCATTCTCTCCTTGCTTTTCTCCTGGTTTGTGAATTTCTTGTAGAGCAAGGTTAGAAGGAGTGTAATAACAAAAGAAAAAAGGGCTATGCCAAGCAATGGAAATTCCCTCACAATATTAACAATCAGTTCCATTTTTAAGTTTAACCAAACATCTTCCTCATGGCAGGATGCATATCCACTGCATGCTGCTTTGATATATCCTTGTAAAGATTATATATTATCATCACAAGCAGCAGGATAGCAGTGCCGCTTACAAGAGTGCCAAGCAAGTCAGAAAGCGCTGCAAGCAGCCCGATTGCAGCGCCGCCCATAACTGTCAATGGCATTATGTACCTAGATAAAATTGATTCTAAAACCCTCTCATCTTTCCTGAAGCCTGGAATCTGCAATCCAGAAGCAAGAATCTGCTCTGCCTGATTTCTCGCGTCAGTGCCGGATGTTCTGACCCAAAAAATGGCAAAAATTACTGAAAAAAAGATGAAAAATAGCGCATGTGTCCCTGCCTGCAGCAGATATCTCGGCAAAAAGCTTTTGGTTATTATCGCATCAAGGATATTTGGGGCATTAAGCCACAATGATAATCCGCTTAATGCCTGCCCTTGCGAGGAGAAAGTCCCCAGCCAGGTAAACTTGGATGCAATTGCCGCCCCTAAACCGCATGTTGCCCCTTTCAAACACGCTTCAGCTGCATTTTGCGCAAGGCTTGCAAAAAGCTGTATATTGGAGATTAACGCAGCAGCGAGAATGACAGGGATAACTGATGTGTAAAAAAAAGCAAGAGGCCATCTAATCCCAAATCCCCTCAATCTGCCAAAGCTCAAGGGGACTTCAACCTTTAATGACTGCATCCACACAACAATCAGGAACAGCAGCACTGTAACAATAACTGCAGCTGCCGCCCTGATAGCAGAGGTGACATCCCCTGCTGAAATTGAAGTGAAAAATACAAGCACTCTGCCAACAGGCATAAACTCCCCCTGAGTCCCAAGAAAGCCGAATGCCTGCGCAAATAGCCTTCTGCCTACGCCCGCGGCGATAAACAAGCTGACTCCTGAGCCAAGCCCCCATTTTGTTGTTACTTCATCCATAAAAACAATAAGCAGCCCCCCAACTACAAGCTGCACTATGACAAGCAGAGTCATGCCCGGCATTGCCTCTAAGCCTCGCATCAAAACATAAACCATTGCCTCGAATATTACAAAGAAAAATACAAGCAGTTTCTGCAGGCCCTGAAAATACCGCTTCCCTTCATGGGTTGTCATGTCTATATTCAAAATTTTTGAGCCGACAAGCAGCTGCAAGATTATGGAAGCTATAACTATCGGCCCTATACCCAATGATATCACTGAGCCAAAACTTGTGCCAAAAATAATCGCAAGAAATTCAAATCTTTCAAGTGAATTTTTTGCCAAGCCAAATAAAGGAATATTTTCTAGGACAAAATAAGCAACAAGGATTATCAAAGTCCATTTAAGCTTTGTATTAAAATTAAGTTTTTTTTCAGTTGGCGCGGCAACTTCAGGCAGATTTCTTATAAAATACCCCAGATTCATTTTTGAATTTAAAATTTACACTTGCTTATTTTGCTTCCTCTTTTGCCCCTGCATGCAAGGTGTCAACATTCTCCTCAACAATAATCTTCCCGCCTGCTTTTTCTATTTTCTCTCTTGCCTGAGATGAAGCAGACATTGCCTTTATTATAAGCTTCTCTTTGATTTCCCCTTTCCCGAGAATCTTGAAATCTGGAAGCAAAAGCTCTATTCCTGAAGAAGTCTCCTTTGCAAGCCCCTTCTCGATAAAATTATCCAGCCTTTCTTCTATCTCAGAAAGATTGATTATTTTTGGCTTTAGATTATTGATTTGTTTTAAGCTTTTGAACCCATGCTTGCCAAAATAGCCTGGCATGTATTTATCAATGAAATTCCTTTTGTGCCCTGCACGCTTGCCTGTTCCAGCCATTCCCTTACCACCCTTGCTTCCCTTGCCCCTGTGCTTCTTGCCAAAGCCATAGCCGCATCTTCTTGCTCCCCTTAACCTACTTCTCTTGTCTCTTTTATGGATTTTCATTTTTCAAAATTTTCCTTGACTAATTTTTTATAGCAATCCTGGCAAATATGCCACTTTTTTGCGAGGTTTTTCTTGTCTGGAGGCGAGAATAATAATGCCCCGTAATCCTCAAGCTCATTTTTACATGCATCGCATTTTGGTTTTATCGCCATTTTTTCAGCTTTTCGTAAAACTTTTTCTAAAAGTTTTACAGCATCCTCCTTAATAACTCATTTATCCTGGCTCCATGATTGCCAAGTATTCCTTTTGGATAAAACTGCTTTGTGCTTTTCTTTAACCCTTGAACAGGTGGATGAAGCCTGAAAAAAGGCTTCATGCCAAAATCTTTCAATTTTTTCCTGCCGGAAAAAATTTCCTCAATAACTGAATCAGAAATTTTCTTTGTGTCAACAAGCCGGTTCCCAGGCAATCTGCCTCTCTTCAATACCAACATCTTTAATGTTTCCTTGTCAATTTCCCCGAAGGCAATAAATGCCCTCACTTTCTGGAGCATTCCCTTAATTTCTGCATTTGGATTTAGGATAATACATGCATATTTTCTGCCAAGCCTCAATCTTGTTAGTGTCGCCTCAACATCCTCGTCAATTCCAACCATCCCTGAAATTCTTATTACAGATATCATCTTAAAGAACTAAGGTTCTTGCCGATACCCCTGCCTCCTTTTCCTTTCCTTGTCTGCCCTTCTGTTTTCTTTAATGCCTCAAAACATGCTTTCGCAAGATTTATCTTTGTCCTTGTCTGCCCAAATGTTTTGCTGTAAATATCCTTGATGCCTGCAAAACCAAGAATCTTCTTGCATTCATCTTCTATAACCAGTCCAGTTCCCTTTGGTGCAGGCATAAGAATCATCTCTGAACTTCCGCATTTTCCTTTCACTTTAAAAGGAATTGAATGTAAATTTTTACAGGAGCAGTCAAAGCTTCCGCAGCCCCTCGTTATCCTTATTAAATTAATTTTAGCATCTCTCAATGCCTTTTCTTTTGCAGGCAGTGTTTCCTTTGACTTCCCATAACCTACGCCCACATATCCTCCCTCATCACCAACAACAGCCATACATGCAAATGTTGGCACATTCCCCTCTGCTGTTTTCCTCTGTGTTTGCCTCCATGCACGTTTCTTGCCTCCGCCAAACTTTCCTTTTGACTGCCCTATCGCAATTAAATCTGTCTTTAATCTAACCAGCTTGTCAATTATCTCTGCCTCCAAAATCTTCTCTCCTGCATTCAGAATGGCATCAATATTCTTAATCTCTCCATTTTTCACCATTTTGCCGAGCCTTGTTCTAGGCACCCATGATGCAATTTTCTCTTCCTCTCTCGCTTTCCTGGCATCTTCAATTGAATATTCCCCTAATTCCTGGGTTGGCTCATTTTTCTCAATATCCTCTGATTCTTTTACCTCTTCAATCTTGCTTTCTTCTGTTTCCTTCCCAATTTGTTTTGCTTGTTCTTCTGCCATTTCACTTCTCCCGCTCCTTTTTAATTAACAGTCTCTCTTTTAGCTCCCCCACAGGAATCTCTTTTTGCATATGCCTACCATGAATCCTGGCATCATTGGGCATAATCTTTTCAGAATAGGGTACACTTAAACCGGCATCAGCCATGCCTTTAACACAAGCAAAAAGCCTTGAGCCATTTGTTACCCTTGCAATCCCCAAATCAACAACTGCTTTTTTAACATCAATTTTCTTCTCGGCAATTTTTCTCGCCAGCAAAATCCCTGTTAAATAAGCAGCAGGAACTGATTTCAGCGAGCCTGAATTTTTTTCAGGCCATCCATGCTGCAATAGCTCTTTTGAATTTGCTGTGCATAAAACAAAATCTATTGCCTCCTTGCTTTCGATAAGTTGCGCGATTATATACCTGTTAGTTTTTCTTATCGCAACTCTTGGTAAAAAGGATTTCAATAAAGACAGCCTGGCTCTGTAATCTGTTTTTCTGTGCCTTCTCCTTTTAAATTTCACCCGGTATACCATTTTTTAATTAAGATCCAATCTTAGATATATGCTCCTTTAAATGTCTTAAGTCTGTAAAGATTCCTGATTTGGCATAATTTCTTAATTTTTTATATTCCACAGAGCTTAATTTATTTATCTGCCTTAGCATTTTCAGGTATTGCCTCATTTTTCTTATTTTCATGACATATTCCATTTTGTCCCTTACAACTTTTTTCTTCTTTCCCCCGCCTCTGCGCCACTTTCTTTTCTTCTTTGCTTTTTTGCCTGTTGTTGGCTTTATTTTTATCACCTTCTCCTTGATTAAATCCTTAATATCCTGCCTTGTTATAGCTTCTTTCACATCATCAAGTCTTGCAGGGTTGAACCATACCCTTTCAAGACCTACATTCAAAACCTTCGCAGCAAGTTTTTTCTTTCTATCCAGCTTCATTTTTTCTTCTCCAGTTTAGTTTCATTCTTGGGCTCTATTTTTTCTAGCTTGCCCTTATCTTTGATTTGGAATTCATTCAAAAATTTATCAATATCAAGATTTACAAATTTAACACCCAACTGTTTTGCTTTTGTTGCAATCTGTATTCTCTTTTTCAAACCAATACTTGCCATAACCGCTATACCCTCCTGTTTCAGATTATTAAGTTGACTTTCATTTATTATCCAAATCGGTGTTAAGCCTTGAAATGTCCCCCTAATGCTTTTTGGGCTTCTGTAGCCCACCCCCGGCATTTTTCCTACGCTGCGTTTTTTTGCCCTTAATTTATTATGCCTCCCTTTTGGCTTTCTCCACCTTTGTTTTTTCTTTCTGCCCCTGCCAAGTTTGGATAATTCCCTCCAGTCCTTTCTTACAAATCTGGGCTTTCTGCTCTTAAGCAAGCTTCTTTGCTCCAATAACCTTTTAGTATTGTCTTGTGGCATTTTTACTTGGTTAAATTTTATCTCCTGCTTTCTCAATCATGAAAATTCCGTCTTGGAATACTCTCCTGTCTCTCGCTCTTACTCTTGTAGCTTTTTCTATATTCAAGGCAGTCTGCCCTGCTTTTTCCTTGTCTATTGAATTGATCGTGATTATGTCCCCATTGATTTGGACATCTACACCCTCAATTAATTTCGCTTTCCTTTCTTTTACTTCACCTAAAAAATTCTTGATTATTACAACATGATTGGTAGCATCAATATGCACAGTTATCGGGAAATGAACCGAGCATACCTGCAATTTATACTCAAAACCATTTTCTACTCCAAAAATCATATTCTTAATATGGGCAATAATTGTGCCGAGGATTTTTTTCTCGTATCTTGTTGCCTTTTCTGCCCTGAACATTATTTTGCTGTCTTGTTTTTCAATTTTTATGCCCCTAAACTTAAATGTTCTGTTTATCCCCCCTTTTTTGCCTTTGACAATTACTGTACTTGCGTCTAACTGAACTGCAATTCCTTGCGGGATTTCCACTTCCTTGGTGATATCCTGTTTCATTTTTTATTTTTAATAGGAGTTCCAAAGAACCTTGGTTCCCAAGAAAATCCTCTGGATTTTCTGGGCCCGAAGATCTTTCAGATTTTCGTGGCTTTAAAAGCAATAAGCAATCAAGCTGCCCCCAATATTTTTTTCCATTGCTTCCTCATGAGCCATCAAGCCTTTTGATGTTGAAACTATCAAAATGCCAAAATCTCTGGCAGGCAACAATCTCCTTATAAACTTGTCATACTCTGAAACAGTGACGTTAAACCTTGGCTTTATTGCTCTGCACTCTGTTATATTCCCTAGTTCTACTGTTACTTCATTGCCTTCTTTGCTGTAAGCCACAATATAGCCCCTCTTCTTCATTATTTCAACAATTGCGATTAATAATTTTGAACTTGGGACTGTGCAGTCTGCCTTTCCCGCCCTTATTGCATTCATCATGCAATTCAAGGCATTCCCAACTATTTCTTTCATTTTTGCCTTTCCTCCTAGAGATATTTTTTAAATCCTATTTTTTCGGCTATTTCCCTGAAGCATTGCCTGCACAAATGCAAGCCATATTGGGAGATGTGCGCGCCGAATCTCCCGCATCTATGGCACTTTTTTGAGGCTATGCCAAACTTTCTTTCCTTCGGCTTGCAGAACCTCAAAAATCTCTGCTTAATTGCAGGTTTTGCGTCAAGCTGTTTCAGTATTTTATTCCAATCACTTGCGCTCATTTTTCCTCTCAAGAATTTTTGTATTAAACATGCTCTGCATAAATCTTTTTGTTTCTTCCTTGCTTATCCTGTGCCTTAATGGAACACGCCCCTTCTTTGTTTTTCTTTCTGAGATTGTGCTGCCTGCTCTTGTCAAATTCACTGATACATCAAACCCTAGCATGCCTATTTCTCTCGAAAACTGCACGCCGGGGATTTCTATGTACTCTTGAATCCCAAAGCTTAGCTGGCCATTGCCGATTTGTTTCTCTAAGAACTGGTTGCCTACTGCATCCAGCAGACTTTTAAGCAGGGCTTCGGCTTCCTTGCCCTTAAGAGTAATTTTGCATCCGGTTGGCAGACCTGGCCTCAGGCTAAAAGCTGGAATTCTCTTCTTGGTTAACGTAATGATTGGCTCTTTTCCAGTTACCATCTTTAGCAGTTTAATTGAACGTTCAAGTTTTTCTGCAAGAGCCCCACAATTTAACACAATCTCAGATATCTTTAAGGCTCTCATGGGGTTTTCCTTACTTTCTTCTTTTTCAACTTGTTTTGCTTGTTCTTCTATCATTTTGCCTAGCCAACAACCCAAACCTTCTCCGAAGATATTTTTAATTTAGTTTTATTAATCTCAACATCAAGCTCCCTTCCTTTTATGGCAGTTACAACCCCCTCGATTCCCGCATTCTTTCCCACAATAATAATAACCCTCGCATTTTCCTGCAAAGGCAGATGCTTCACAATTTTATTCTGTTTTAAATCCACAAGAACAGAATCCCCCACTTTTGCTTTTATATCCCCGACGGAATTCACACCGCCGAACAGGTTAAATTGTATCTTCCCGCTGTTTAAGACCTTCTTGCCTATAATCTTGGAAATTTTAACAGAAGCTTCTTTTTCACTAATCTCTTTTAAACTAAGCCTTTTGCCCTTTACCACCAAAATAAAATGCTTGCCTATTGCGGGGATAAAAAGCACATCGAATATATCCAGGGGAAAGTCGTCTGCATAAATCTTTTTCCCATTGATGAGCACACACCCCTCTTTCAAAATAAATTTTGCCTCTTTCCTGGTTTTTGCTATTCTTAAGATATCCCTTAATACAACAAGCACTGCAAGACTGTTCTCTTTAGAACCCCTTGGCTCTAAGATAAATCTTGGTGTTCCCTTCCTTGCTATCGGCCATCTTTTAGGCATTGCTATCCGTTTCATTTGTTTTCTCCCTTTGTTTTTCTTTCTAAAGACTTAATTCTTTTTTTATCATCCATATTTAATTCAACAATTTGCAGTTTTGTTGGATTAAATGCAATATTGAGTTTTGTGCCATCCTTCTTTGCTTTCTGCACACCTTCAACATATACCTTTAAATTTACAGTATCTATTCCTGTAATCTTTCCTTTCTTTCCTGCAAACTCCCCCCTCATAATTTTAACAATATCGCCCTTGTGCAGCCCAAAACTCCTTTTTGAATATTTCCTCCTTAGTTCTTTGGAGAGATTTGCGCTGAAAAATTTTCTTTTTATATGCAGGGGGGCGTTATGCCTATATTTTATTTGTTTTCTAATCTGCCTGCTTGCCTTCCATTTAAGTGAAAATTTCTTTTTCATTTTACACGACAACTCCTGCGATCTTTGCAACATGGGGCCATCTTTCGATAACCTCCCTTGCAGTAGGCCCTTTTATTAATGTGCCCTTGGGATTCCCCTTTTCGTCTTTCAAAAGCACAACAGCATTATCATAGAACCCTATTCTTTCTCCAGTAAGCCTGCGATACGGCTTTCTCTGCCTTATCACAACTGCATCAAAAACCTGCCCAGTCATTTCAGGCTGCCCTGCTTTTATGCTGACTTTAACCCAATCTGAAACTGCACATGAAACCTGCCTGCCGCGGACTGTCTTTGCTCTTTTGACTGAAATTACTTTTGCGATTCTTCCCCCCGAATTGTCAGCAACATTAACAAATGCGCCTAAATTCATCCCCTTGGCTCGCCTTGCTGAAATTGCTTTCATTTTTTCTCTTTGTTTTCTATCTTAGATGTTACAACATGATGTATCATTTTGCTTAATGGCCTGCATTCGGCAATCACAACATAATCCCCTGTCTTTATCTGGGGAATCAAACAGTCTGGAAGATGGGCATGTATCTTTGTCTTGCGCCTTTCATATCTTTCATACTTATACACATACCTTATCCTGCTGAATTCCACAACTGCTTTTTTTTCTCCTAACTTGATAACATAGCCGTTAAATGTTCTCCCTCTTGTCTTCACATGGCCGTGAAAAGGGCATTTCTTGTCCTTGCATTCAGCAGCTTCAGGAATTTTCTCTATTGATATGCCTCTGGCTGATTTTGCTTTTTTTCCAATTTGTTTTGCTTTTTCCTCTGCCATTTTGCCTTCTTTTGCTATTCCTATTTTATATTTATAATGACTTTTTCCAGGGATTTTTATACGTTCTTCTTGGTTCTCAAACAGATTCTGCAGGGAATCCAAGCCCTTGCAACACTTCCTGCGCTTTCTTCCTGTGTTCTCCCTGCAACTCTATGGCGTTGTTCTTTATTGTCCCGCCGCAGGCAAGTTCGCTTTTCAATGTTTTTGCGATTTGTTTCATGTCAATGCTTGGGTCAATTCCCGTTATCACTGTTGAAATTTTGCCGTATCTCTTCTTCACTATATCAATCTTTATTTTCTGCTCTGTTTTTACAATGCCTTCACAAACGCATGCTTCCTTAGGCAAGCCACACTTCGGACATATGTCCATGTTTTTTATATTTTCTCCTTATCTTGTTTTTTATTTTCTTGTTTGCGTGCATTAAGCTGAACTTTTTCTGCCTTTTTCAATTTTTGGTTGAGGAGTGTTAAGATTCTTGCAATTGTCTTTCTTGTCTCCCGAATCTTGACATTTTTCATCTGCGCGGATTTTTGTGCATTCATCCTCAGCAGTTCAAATCTTAAATCTTTTAGCCTTTCATTTAAAGTTTTTTCATTCATATCCCTTAATCCCTTTTTTCTTATTATTGCCATTTTTATTTCTCTTTACTCTCTTCCCCCCTCTTCCTTTTTTCCTCTTCAAGGGTTTTTATTTGATTTTTTTCTTTTGATTTTGTTTTTTTCTTTATGCTTTTCTTTCTTTTAGGGGGTTTCTCTCCAGATTCTTTTCCAGTTTCAGTTGTTTGCTGAGCTTGTGCTTGCTGTGCCGCCTGTACTGCCTCACCTGAAACAATTTTGAAATCCTTGATTTCTAGTTTGTCTACTATATATGCATTAGGGGGCATTATCTCCACCTTGATTCCTACAGACCCTGGAATTGTTTGTGCCGCTATTCTTGCCCTATCAACAACTTTTGCTGGGTCGCCTGTTTTTTTGAGCAAACCATATGAAAAACGCCAGGATTTTGCCCTTTCACCGGGCAATTTTCCACCCAAACGTATTTCAGCCCCTAATGCTCCGGCTCGTTTTATCCTCTCCAGCATCTTATACGCAGTCATTTTAAACCTTATTGGCCCGAACCTTTCTAAAGCCAAGGCAATTTCATCTGCAACAGCCCATGCATCCAAATCAGGATTGTCTATTTCCTGGATCTCTATATGGGGGTTATCCATCTTAAACTCCCGTTTCAGTGTGCTGGTTAGATTAATAATCTTCTCCCCACGCCGGCCTATAATCAAGCCGGGTTTACTTGTTCTTACTAAAATCTTCTCTCCTACAGGAGTTCTTTCTATTCCAATAGAGCTTATCTTGCCCTTGCCAAGTTCCTTCCTTACAAATTCTTTTAATGTAAACTCGTCCTTATTCATCTGAACAAATTTTCTTTCAATCATTTTTTGCTGTGCCCCCTCTCTCCTTTGCTATCAATGTAACATGTGTGCGTTTGAATTTTCTAAACTTTCGGTGGTATCTCTTTCTTGAAGCAAGGTTTGCTTTTGCAATTGCAATTCTTACTCTTGAGATTTCCAAGCCATTTACTGAAGCATTGGCAGAGAGGTTTCTAAGCAGTTTGATAAACTGCTTTGCTGCTTTTATAGGGTATCTCCCTGACATCATACCTCCTCTATGGGGGATTTCATCTCCGTACATGGGCACGGCTTTCTTGCCTGCAACAACTGCCTGTAAATCTGCAATTGCTCTTTCAATTGAATTCTTTTTTATCATATTGCATATTGCTATTGAGTGTTTTGGGGATATAGACAAATCCCTTGCATTAACAGCTGCCTCCTGCAATTTCCTTTTTGATTTTACTGCTGCTTTTTTCTCAGGCTTTTTGCTTTCTTCTGTTTCCTTCCCAATTTGTTTTGCTTGTTCTTCTGCCATTTTGCCCTCACTTAACAGACAAGGCGGCAGAGCTCTTTGTTGCCCCGATTCCTGGGGCGCTATGCTCCACCTTCTTTCTTGTTGATGCAAACTCTCCTAATTTATGCCCTAACATCTCTGTCTTTATCTGAACAGGCACGAACTCCTTGCCATTATGGATTGCTATGGTTAATCCAACCATCGCAGGCACAATGATTATGTCCCTATCATGAGTCCTGATTAGCTTTCCTGCCTTTCTTTTCTTATCAATTCTCAAAATAAATTTCTCAATACTGCTGAATTGCCTCAGCAGCGCTCTCCTGCCTCTTGATTTCAGAAATTTTGCGAACTCACGAATACCTAGTTGCTTTAATTCATCTATTTTTTTGCCGCGATACAAAAATTCATGAGCCATCTTATTTCTTTCTCCTTCCCGTTCTTCTAGGCCTTAATAATCCAACCTTCCTTCCAGGAGGGGCATTGCGTTTTGCAATCTTTGATTTTATTCTTTTTCCTCTTCCTGAACCAAATGGATGATCAACAACATTCATCTTGACTGCAGATGTTCTAGGCCATAACTTGTTTCTTGCTTTCATCATGTGCCACATCTTCCCTGCCTTAACAATGGGCTTATCAAGCCTTCCAGCAGCCGCAACAATTCCAACTGTCGCCCTTGCCTTATCACTAAAGCTCTTTTCCTGCTTTGATGGTAGTAAGACAATCACATTTCCACTCTCTTTTTTTAAAATTTTTGCACTTGTGCCAGATGTTCTCACAAGCTTGCCCCCGCCAAAAGGCATTGTTTCTATGTTGCATATCTCGGTTCCAGTAGGGATATCTGCAAGTTGCATTATGTCCCCGGCTTTAACTTCTGAATTTTCCCTTTTATTGCCTATTGCAATATCCTGCCCTTCTACCAACCCATCAACTGCGATATCATAAAAGATTTCAGTTCCGACTTTAATTTTCGCAATCGGCGCAGTATGCGCTGGAGAATTAAGCAACTTGGCAACCTTGCCAAATCCTGAAGTTGGGGGGTATTTTAATCTGAACTTATAGGCTTTTCTTCTGACTCTATAAGTAAAGCTTCCATGCCCTCTTGCCTGCTGTATTATTCTTTTTCCCATTTTATATCAGCCCTAATTTAGTTGCAATATCTATTGCCTTGTTTTCCGGATTCAGTTTTATATACGCAATCTTCTGATTTCCCTTGTTTTGTGTGTTGACTGACTGGGCTTTAACATTGAATTGCTCCTGAAGTTCCTTTTTAATCACTTGCTTGCTTGCTCTGCTGTCAACGACAAACACGATTGTGTTTTCTGTTTCAATTAGCTTTATTGCCTTCTCTGTTCTGAGGGGAAATTTCAGGATCATTTTTTTCCACCATATTTTGCATTAAGCTCTGCAATTGCTTTTTCAGTATACACGGCTAGCCTGCCTGGGACTCCTGCGGGAGCCAGCTGCTCCAGGCTTAAATTTTTAACATTAACAGCCTCAAATTTCCTGCATTTAATCCTCTCGTCAGAGGCAATAACCATCAATAATCCCCTGGATGACTTATATTTCCTGCCCCTTGCTTTCCCCTTGCCTGCCCTAACGCTTTTTTCACGCAGGGCAACAGCAAAATTTTCTCCCAAAACTTTTTGAAGCAATTTTATTATTTCTTTAACCTTTAATCCAGTAATAGCGGAATCAAAAACAATCGGCAGATTGACATTCAGCTTTTCAATTCTCGCATATCTCTTGGAGATTTTTTCAGCAGAAGATGTTGCCGCCAATGCACCCAAAATTGCTTTTATCTTCTCTTTCTTGTTTATCTTTTTGCTGTTGAGGATTGCTTCTATTTTTGGCGGATGAGCTTGCCTGCCGCCAACTGCTGAAGAGATTGTAGCGCCAACCCACATGAATCTTGAACCCCTCCTTGTGTGTATCTTTCTTGGCACTCTTGAAATTCCATATCCATAAAGTGTTTTCCATTTGTGCCTCACGTGCTTTAACTTCCCTGATGCAGAATGCTGCATACCTGCAAGGATGTATGGGGAGTATGGCTGTTTATGCAAAGATGAGAAATAAACCTTCATGATAATATCGTCTCTGACTGGCCCTGAAAAAAAATCAGGCAGTTCAATCTGCTTTACAGCATTGCCCTCCTTGTTTAAAATCTGTATTTTTATATTCTTCATTTTTTATTAATTCATAATTTTGATTATTTCATAATTTTTCTTTCCAGCATTTTTACTTGGCCTAGCAGATATGGCAAGCAATACAGGCCTTTTGGCGGGGCCTTGAATAGAGCCCTTCATTAAAAGGCAGGGATTTTTCACAAATCCGTATCTATGAAATCCTTTTTTAGGATTAATCTCTGCGGAGGCTATTTTTATTATCTTGCTGTTATATATGACGCGTGTGAAAAAGCCTGTTTGTCCTGCCTGTGGAGCATAAAACATTACCTTGCTTGGCGTCCAAGGACCCAGGGTTCCCGGCCTTCTGACTCCCTTTTCTGACTTATGGCTTCTCTTGCCAATCCCAAATCTTTTCATTGGACCCTGGAAACCATGGCCCTTTGTGACAGCATGCACATCAATAAGCTGTCCGGCAGAAAAAACATCAGAGATATTAATCTCCTTGCCGATTAAACCTTTTGCAAATTCAAATTTTTCTTTTATACTCCCGGAAAGTGCAATCTCAGAGATATCTGGAGTTTTCTTTAGATGTATTTTCCTAATATCTGAATAAAGGATAATTTTTGCATCGTCATAACCTTCAATGCTCTTCTCAATATCCGGCAATTTGGCAAGTTGCAGTTCCTTGGGGGCTTTGACTATTTTTTTTAATTCTTTTTCATTAGAAACAACCGCCTCTGCAACAACTCTACCATTCTTGTAGAGCCTTATCGAATATAACTTCAAGGGGGGGCATTCAATGACTGTTACAGGGACAACAATCTCCTTGTTTTTGGTCATAGAATGCTGTGTCAAATCATTAACGAGAACCCTTAACATGCCTGCCTTATAGCCGAAAAAACCCAGAATCTTCTGCCCTGTTTTTTCTCTGCCATATAAGGGGGTCCAGTTTACACTGGGCAAGATCTTCTCTGCTCTGACTCTCGGCCAGAACTGCAAACTTCCTTTTCTTGGCTTATGTCGTTTAGGCATTTCTTGATTTTAGAGAGCACAGTCTCTAGGTTTATATTTTCCATTTTTACACCCGTGAACCCCTAAAAGATTAAATTTTCATGAAAGAACGATTTATAAAGCTTGCGATGCCTCAAAGAAAAAATAATTTATGCTAATTTTAAGCCTCAAAGGCCTTTTCTTGCTGGATAATATTGCCATCAACTTCTGCCTGCCTTATAATCTTGCCTTTTTTCCTTGCATCTAACCTTATTCGCTCAAAATCCTTTTCCCCTTTTGGCAGAATAATGTCTGAAATGACAAATGTGTGCCTTACCTTTGCCTTTTTGAACTCATAAGGCAGGCCAAAAAGGAAATCTTCATGAAACTGCTTGTAAAATTTTTCGTCAAGCTCAAGAATGCAGAATTTGCCATCAATCTTTTCAGCGCCTGACTTGCCTGGCTTCGGCAGTTTCTTTTTTGTCTTTAAGCTTATTCCGGGGGCTTCTGCATCTAACAGCATACAATAAATCTTATCCTTGATTTCAGCAACTGTCTTGCTGGATACATCTCTAGTTATATAAACAAACAGCCCTTTTTTTTTGCTCTCGTCAATTTCAACACCATTTTTTAAAAAGATTTCGCCAAGATTTTCCCTGCTTAATATCACTCCAGAAAAGTTGACATTAGGCAGCTCTGCAAGGAACAAGACAAAATCATTTGCGAACTCAAATGTGCTTCTTAATTTGATTATCTTGCTTTTGTTTATGCTTATAACTGCACGATTTTCAAAAGTACCGCGAGAAAATCTAATGAATTGTGCATGAGCTTTTTCATCAGCATTATCAAGCCATATCTTCCTAATAAAATTAACAGCCATATCTTTCCCCAAAAAAGGAGATTTATAAACCTTTTTAATTTCCATAAAATTAAACAGAAAAGATTTATAAAACATTTGCAACTTGTATCTTTATGGTTCCGGAACCTTTCTGTTTGAGCGGCAAAACTGTTGCCTTTATTGTCATTATCTTGCTTGCAGTTCTGACATTTATTGTTGCCAGGCCTTTTATTTTAACTATCGTAAGCTCAATGGTTCTTGCGTATGTAACGCATCCCCTCTATAAAAGATTAAAAAAGATATTAAAAAGCTCTTCGTTAAGCGCCGCAATTCTCAGTACAATTATTGTTTTTGCGATTTCTATGATTGTATGGTTCTTGATGCCGATTATGATAAGACAAACATTTGATATTTACACTACATTGCAAAAAGTGGATTTTGCCGCCCCTTTTAGGGTCTTGGCCCCAAAATTCTTCACATCTCCCGAGTTTACAAGGGATTTCACAATAACAATCAATCAGGTAATCTCAAAGGGCGCAAGTTCAATTATGAATCGATTTGAAAGTGTGATAATAAATTTGCCAGTGCTTTTTGTGCAGTTTGTTGTCATGCTCTTCATATTCTTTTTTACTCTCCGGGATAATGAAGGGATTGTTGATTTTTTAAGAGGTTTATCACCATTAAAAGAATTGAGTGAAAAAAGGTTTATAAAAAAATTTAATGACATAACAAAATCTATTGTTTATGGAATGTTTATAATTGGGTTTGTACAAGGTCTTTTGGCAGGCATAGGCTTTTTTGCATTCAAGGTTCCTCAAGCTCTTTTCATGAGCATTATCGCAATATTTTTTGGGATAGTGCCTTATATAGGCACTTGGGCTGTTTGGGTTCCTATAAGCATTGGGATGATGCTCTTAGGCAATATGCAGACTGCTGTTGCATTCATAATCTATCAGTTAATCGCCGCAGGATTAATAGAATTCTTTATCAGGCCCTATATAATCAAAAAACAGGCAAAAATACCAATGTCCACTGTGATAATCGGCATGTTGGGTGGGGGTTATGCATTTGGCATCATCGGCCTGGTGATAGGGCCATTAATAATAGAGTATTTCCTGTTATTCTTGGAGTTTTACAGGACAAAAAGCCTGCATGAGCTTTTTGGATAAAAAAGGAAAAAATAAAAAAGAATATAAGAATAATAATCAAAAATGCTGCTGAAGGTAAAATCACTTGGCTTAATGGCTGGGAGACCTGTTGCTATCCTGCATGCTGAAACTGCAAGAAAATTAAATGTGCATATTGATGAGAGGGTGAATATTACATCAAAAAGAGGAGAAATTATAAGTGTTGTAGACACTGCAAAGGGCATGCTTGATAAAAATAGTATAGTTCTCTCTGGGGAGATAATTGATTATCTCCAGATTAGAAATAATGAGAATGTAGAGGTTAGTGTTGCAGGAGAAACAAGAAGCGCACATTATATACGGGAAAAAATAAAGGGAATTGAACTCAACAAGGAGAAGATAAAAGCAATAATCTCGGATATCGTGTCAAACAAGCTTACAGAGGCGGAAATCGCATATTTTGTTGCTGCTGAATACATCAACAGGATGAGCATGAAAGAGATAGAGTATCTAGTTGAATCAATAGTATCCACAGGCAGAACACTTGGCATTAAAAACCGCATTATAGCAGACAAGCATAGTATAGGGGGCATTTCAGGCAACAGAACAACACCCCTAGTTGTTCCAATATGCTCTGCTGCGGGATTGATGATGCCTAAAACCTCATCAAGAGCAATAACATCTGCTGCAGGAACAGCAGATTCTGTAGAGGCAATTGCAAAAGTTGAGTTCAGCGTTGATGAGATACGAAATATTGTAAAAAAGGTTAATGCATGTATGGTATGGGGCGGAGCTTTAGGCTTGGCTCCTGCAGATGACAAAATCATACAGGTTGAAAGATTATTAAATCTGGACCCTGAAGCGCAGTTGCTCGCGAGCATTATTTCAAAAAAGGTTTCTGCCGGCTCAACCCATGTTGTAATTGACATTCCATGCGGAAAGTCAGCTAAATTTACAAGAGAGGAAGGCAAGGCATTGGGGGAAAAATTCAGCCAAATTGGGAGAAAATTTGGGTTAAAAATAAAGACAATCATAACTGAAGGGGACGAACCAATAGGAAATGGGATAGGGCCCCTATTGGAAATGAGGGATATAATCTCTGTTTTAAGGCAGGAGGAAAAGAGGCCATTGGATTTAGAAAGGAAATCTTTGATGCTTTCAGCTGAGATTCTTGAATTGACTGGGACTGCAAGAAAGGGCAGAGGTTACGAACTCGCAGAAAAACTGCTGAGGTCAAAAGTTGCATGGACAAAATTCAAAGAGATTATAAAAGCGCAAAAAGGAAATGCAGACAAAAAGCTGAATTTAGCTGAATATTACTGGGATGTGAAATCCCCCCGTGATGGAAGAATTATTGAAATAAACAACAAAAGCATAAATGCAGTAGCAAGGATATCTGGCTGCCCTGCTGACAAAGCAGCGGGCATCTATCTTTACAAACACTGCAACGAGAATGTAATCAAAAATGAAAAGATCCTCACAATCTACTCTGAAAGCCCGCAGAAGTTAGAGTCTGCAAAGAAACTATTCAATAAAATCCAACCTGTTACAATAAAATAAACTGCAACAAACAGCATATAAATAACTTTTTAAGTTTGTTTATGCATGATAAAAAATGGTGAAGAAGACTATAATTGATGAAAAACCAGGGACTGAAAAACAGCAAGAAGAAAATGAAAAGGGGGTTATTGACATAAGAAAAGAGAAATTTAAAGAGCTGTTTCTTAATAAGGGGCTGATATTTATTCTCGGTTTGATCATAATAATCCTAATAACCATAAATGTCAGGACAAGCAATATTTCTGGACTGAAAGATATAACAACAGGCAATTACACGCTTGCTCCTGACTTGGATCCATTCCTGTTTTTGAGATGGGCGAAATACATTGCTGTGCATGGCACAATAATGAACATAGATATAATGCGTTACTCTCCCTTAGGATACCACCCAAGGGCAGAAGCATTATTAACCTCATACATCATTGCATACCTCTACAAATTCCTTCATATTTTTTATCCAACAATCACAATTGAATTTGTTGCAGTGATATACTCCCCTATATTTTTCGCTCTGGCAACACTTTTCTTCTTCCTGTTTGTAAGAAGGCTATTTGTAAATTACCCCCTCCTAAAGAAAAATTTAATTGCCCTGCTTTCAACGCTCTTCTTTGTATTCATGCCATCATTGCTGCACAGGACAACTGGCGGAGTGCCGGAAAAAGAGGCTGCAGGAATAATGTTTGTTTTTCTTGCATTATACCTCTTTGTCTGCGCATTGCAAAGCAAGGATAAAAAGAATGCATTTATTATCGGATTAACAAGCGGTTTGGCAACAAGCCTGCTGAATATAACCTGGGGGGGAGTTAATTTTGTTTTGTTAAGCATAGAGATAAGCATGCTGGCATACTTCTTTGTTGAGAGCATCTCAAAGAAGGAATTTCTCGCATATGCCGGCTGGATTACTGCGTTTACACTGTTTTCTGGTTTTATACCCTTTACAGCAATAAGATCGGGATATATAACGGGCTTATTAACCTCAACAATAACACAAGTAGCCTATTTCGTCTTTTTTGTGATATGCATCGACATGTTTGTCACTCCAAGAATTTACCAAAAAAGGAAAATAAAGATACCGAGAATAGCTTTCTCGTTACTTATATCCTTTATATCTGCTTTTCTATTACTAGTAATAACAAATCCCTCTGCAATTGCAAGTTATACAACTGGCTTGAAAACGCAACTGCTGCATCCTATAGGCACTGACCGCATCACATTAACTGTTGCAGAGAACAATCAGCCATATTTTGGCACCTGGAAAGGCACATTCACAATGAAATATTTCTGGCTTTTTATGATTGCTGCTGTATTGCTGTTTTATGAGGCAATGCAAAAAATGAAAAAGAATGAAAGATATATCCTTTCAGCAGTTTATGCCTTATTCCTGATTTGCCTTGTATTCTCCAGATATTCCTCCAATTCAATTTTCAACGGAACAAGCTTCATAAGCCAGTTTGTATATTTCGGCGGATTTGCAGTCTTTATTTTAACATTCTTGGCAATATACTACAATGCGCACAAATCCGGAGAAATTGAAAAAATCAGGGGGATAAGCAAGGAATTTGTGCTTGTTCTTATAATGTTCTTTATTGCCATGGTCTCTGCAAGGGGCGCGATAAGGCTGTTTTTCTTGCTTGCGCCAGTCACAACAATTCTTGTATCATTCATCAGCGTAGAATTAGTGGATAAAAGCATTAAATCTTATAAAAGCAAGAAAGAATTGGCAACAATAATCTATGCAACCATTGCGCTGGGGATAATATTCTTAATACTCCTCCCATCATTCAATACTTTTTCCAACTCAACTATCAATGAGGCAAAATACACCCGGCCGGGATATTATGAGGTGTTATGGCAGAAGGCAATGGCATGGGTTAGAACTAACACACCTCAAAATGCTGTTTTCTCCCATTGGTGGGACTATGGATATTGGATACAAGCAATCGGTGAAAGGGCAACATTCTTGGATGGGGGAAACTCTTATGGCTACTGGGATTACCAAATGGGCAGATATGTTCTAACAGGGCAAAATGAGCAGGAAGCATTAGAAGTGTTAAAAACACACAATGTTTCCTATCTCTTGATAGACCCTACAGATATAGGAAAATATCCTGCGTACAGCAGCATAGGTTCTGATTTGGGGTATGACAGGTATAATTATATTCCAACTTTTATGCTGGATGAAAAACAAACCCAAGAAACAAGAGATGAGAGATTATTTTGGTATCAGGGCGGAGCTTTATTCAGCAAGGATTTCGTGTGGTATGACAAGAGCAGCAAGCAGCAATTCTTTTTTCCTGCACAAAATGAAGAGGCAATAATTGCAGGGGTGATATTGCCAGTACAGGAGTTGAATGCCAATGATACAATTCTCGCAAACTTGATACAGCCGGGCAATCTGCCAGTATTGATAAAGCAGCCAAGGGCAGTTGTTGTCTACAAAAGAACAACAAGAATAGACATCCCTCTGTGCTATCTATTCTATAACGGCTCATATAGCTATGAAGACAACGGAGCATGCCTCAAGGCAGGTTTGTATGTAATACCCAAGATAGTGCCAAGTGGGGGGGGCTCCAGCATCATGCCAAACGGTGCTGCAATGTTCTTGAATGAAAGGGCAATGAGTGCCTTATGGGTTAAGCTTTATCTGCTTAATCAAGGCAAGAATTTTGAACTTGTGCATGTGGAATCCAGCCCGATTGTTGAACAGATGAACCAGCAAGGCGCGAAGTTGCCAGATTTTATCTATCTCGGGGATGTTTTTGGGCCTATTAAAATATGGAAAGTCAACTACCCTGAAAATGTGACAATAAAGCCGGAATATCTCAATACATTATACCCCGATGTCAGATTGACAATAGCCAGATAGAAAATTTCACAAAAGATTTAAATCATCAAAAGAGACTAATTTAAATGAAATATCTTTACCTTATCCTTGGCATCATAAGTTTTGTTGTAACCTTATACTTGACTCCATGGGCTATAAGATACATGAAAAGGATAGGGGTTGTTGTAAAGGACCAAAATAAAAAGAAACAGCCATTAATTCCAATTTCTGGGGGATTGGCAGTTTTTGCAGGGATGTTCATTTCAATAATGTTTATTACATTTGTTAAAACATTTGTATACAATTCAACAGCCGAGATAATCTTGCTGCTTGCAGCCACAATAGCTATAATGTTTATTACAATCGTGGGATTCATAGATGACTTGCTTATCAAGAGGAACAAGGAAAGCAGCGTTGGCTTAAGGCAGTGGCAGAAGCCATTGCTTACATTAAGTGCTGCGATTCCATTAATGGTTGTCAATGCCGGAACGAGGATAGTAAATTTGCCTTTTTTAGGAAGGGCTGATATTGGCTTGCTTTATCCCCTGTTGCTGGTTCCTCTTGGTGTTGTGATTGCAGCGAACATGGTGAATATGCTTGCTGGCTTCAACGGCATGGAATCTGGAATGGGCATAATATACACTCTTTCTCTTGGCTTGTATTCCCTGTTTTATGGCACGCAGGTTGCGGCAATAATAGCCTTTGCAGCCTTGGGAAGCCTGGTTGCTTTCCACCTTTACAACAAATTCCCCGCAAAAATCCTGCCAGGGGACTCTTTAACCTACTTGCTTGGCGGCGTTATAGCAACAATAGGCATACTCGGCAACATTGAAAGGGCGGGGATAATAATATCAATTCCTTTTGCTGCCGAATTCTTCCTTAAAGCAAGAAGCAGATTCAAGGCGCAAAGCTATGGTTATGAAAAAAATGGCAGGATTCAGTCAAGATACAAAAAAATCTACTCCATCCCCCACCTATTCACAAGAACTGGAAAATTTACAGAAAAACAAATCACATTCTTCATGATTTTGATTGAGCTTTTCTTTTGCATTCTCATATGGTTTCTGCCGATAAGCCAATGAAATAAAGACAAAAATAAAAATTTTAGAAAAAGTTTTATTAAAAATAGAAATAAAGGAAAATGAAAAACAAAAAAGATTTTGTTTCGATAATAGTTCCATGCCGGGATATAGATAAGTACACCAAAGAATGCATAAGGCACTGCAATAAGCTTAATTATGGGAATTATGAAATTTTGCTGCTGCCTGACAAGAAAAATGGGAAATTGCAGGGCATCAAAACAGAAAAACCGAGGGAATTGAGAATAATCGCAACAGGCAGCATTAAGCCGGGAGAGAAGAGGAACATGGCAATGAAAAAAGCAAGGGGGGAGATTTATGCTTTTATTGATTCTGACGCTTACCCTGAAAAGAACTGGCTGAAAAATGCAGTAAGATATTTTTCCAACATCAGGATAGGAATTGTTGGGGGGCCAAACTTAACTCCAAAGGCAGATAATTTCAGGCAGAAAATTTCTGGCATGCTGCTTGCAAACTGGTTATGTGCAGGGCCAAGAGCAAGCATAAGATACAGGGCTGCAAAAAAACAATTCACGCCGGAACTGCCAACATGCAATCTTCTTGTCAGGAAAGACGCTGTAAAGAATTTCAATCTCAAATTTAAGCCAGAACTGCTGACTGAAGAGGATTCAAAATTTTGCTTTGACATGGCAAAAAATGGCAAGAAAGTGCTATATGTCCCCGATGCTGTAGTGTATCATCATAGGAGAGAGGCATTTTTGCCGCACTTGAGGCAGATATGGATTTACGGGAGGGATGTTGCATTTCTCTTCAAAAAAGAAATTTCTCCTGTTATGCTCTATTATACCCTGCTCCCATTATTTGTTCTTGGCGTCATTGCAGGGGCAATCCTGTCATTTTTCAGCATCTTTATAAAAACAATGTATCTTGCATCAATCTTGCTTTATTTAGCAATAACACTTGCATCCAGCATAAAGAAAGATATTAAAACAACATTCATGCTTTTCTTGGGCATAATAGCAACGCATTTTGCCTATGGACTGGGTTTTTTATACGGCTTGTTGAGCAAGAACAGGGCAGGATTGAATGTGAGGTAAAAATAAACTTTTGCGGAAGTTTAATCAAAAGATGGATTTTTTGAAAAGTTTCATTCAAGATTGCAGGTATTATGATTTAGAAAAAAGAGAAATTAAAACAATCTTGAAATATGTGAATTTAAAAAATAAAACACTTTTGGATGCCGGGACGGGCATTGGCAGACTGGCTTTTCCTCTTTCTAAATATGCAAAAAGAATTGTAGCCATTGATAAAAATAAACAAAGATAAAAAAGAGAAATTAAAGAAAATAGTAAAAAAATACAAAAGGAATAAAAAGGTTAAAATCTCAGAAAGAATATTCTTTTATTTACTAGAACAAAAATGGCAAGAAAATTAGAAAAAAGTTTGGAAAATCAAAGATGCAGGATTGAGAGATTTGAAGTTGATAAAAGGGGTTATGCAAAAATGACTATAAAAACAAAATCTGGCGAGTATGGATTCCCATTAAAAAATGAAACAGCCAGAAAGTTATGGCTGGGGGATATCCTAACATGTAAATTAGGGGTATGTTCCAGCCCTGATTTCCTCGGCGATAGAGTTGAAGACATGAAAGCCGCAACTATGAGCTATGAAATTGCAGAGTTAAAAGATAAAAAAGGAAACATAATTTATAAAAAATGAAAATCATGCTTGCCTATCCCCCGATAGAAAGCAACAAAGGCATTCCTCTCTTGAGCCAGAACAGGCAGTTCCAGTTCTTTCACAATCCAACTTATATTTTTCCTGTTGTGCCTGCAAGTGCTGCAACTTTGCTTCAAAGCAAGGGTTATGAAGTGCTATGGAAGGATGGGATAGCTGAAAATCTCAGCCAAGAGCAGTTTTACAAATATTTTTCAGAGCAGAATCCTGATTTAATAGCAATAGAAACAAAAACTCCTGTTATAAAGCAGCAGTGGAAAATTGTTAATGAACTGAAAAAAATCAATCCTGATTGCAGGATTGTCCTGATGGGTGACCATGTTACAGCATTGCCTCAAGAATCATTAAAAAACAGCAATGCAGATTTTATTCTGCTTGGCGGGGACTATGATTTTGCACTTGCTGAATTGTGCGATGCCCTTGAAAACAAAAAGAAAATTCCAAGGGGATTTACATACAGAAAAGGAAAAAAAATTATCTCAACAGGAAAGTTTCAATTGCAGCATAAATTAGATGAGCTTCCATTTATAGATAGAGAATTAACAAAATGGAAACTTTACCAGAGAGAATACAACATAAAAGGCAGGCCTTACACCTACATCATGTCTGCAAGAGACTGCCCCTGGCATTCTTGCAAGTTCTGCGCATGGCCTGTTTTGTTTCCAAAATTCAGGACAAGAAGCGTGAAAAATGTCTTGGATGAGATAGAACTGCTTGTTGAGAAATATCATGTCAAGGAAATTTTTGATGATGCTGGAACATTTCCTGCCAATCCACCAGGCAAGTGGCTAGAAGATTTCTGCAAAGGCATGAGAAAAAGAAAGCTAAACGAGAAAATTGATTACTCTTGCAATATGCGTGCGGACTACCTTACTGAAAAAAATGCAAAATTGATGTCAGAAGCTGGTTTCCGGCTTTTGAAAATGGGTTTGGAGAGTGCAAATCAATACACCCTGGACAGGATTGACAAAGGGATAAAAGTTGAGCAAATCAGCCAGGCATGCAGGGATGCAAAAAAATATGGCTTGACAGTGCATCTGACAATGATTGTGGGGTATCCCTGGGAAACAAGGCAGGACGCATTAAATACATTGAAACTTGCAAAATTTCTCATGCAAAAAGGTTACGCAGATGTTCTGCAATCAACTGTGCTTATATCTTATCCAGGCACAGCATTATGGAAAGAGGCAATGCAAAAAAAATGGTTTACAATAAATCCAGAAGATTATGAAAAATATGACATGTCCAAGCCGATATTGAAGACACCGATGCCTGAAGAGGAGGTTATGCAAATATGCAACAGCATATACCGGATTTTCCTAACACCCCAATATATATACCAAAGAATAAAATCCATAAGGGATTTTGACGACTTGTTGTTCATCCTGCGAGGGGCAAGGGCAGTTTTTGGGCATCTGCAGGATTTCTCAAGATAATTCTGTAGAGACAATTGATTTCATTTATCAGATTATTTACAAAAATCTCAAAGTTTGATTCATAGGTTAAGAGGTTACAAACTTTTTCTCCACAATAAGTTATGCCTTTATCATGATTCTTTAAACACCTGCCCTCTTTGCATAAATAAAGATTATCAAATTGCTCAAGCTTTTCTTTTTTGCACTTTTCTGCTCGCCTCTTGTCAATTACCCTTAATAATCCCATTTTCAGATAAAAAGTTTTTTACTGTGCTGAACTTATAACATTTTCTTTTTGCCCATCTGATGTAACTATCCAATTTGCCAGATAATATCCTTCCTGTATCCCTTTTTATGTACGCGGGCAATTTGAAACCTGAAGAATTCAAATCAACAAACTCCCAAGGATGAAACAGCAGCATTACATACCTTGAATCCAGAAAACACCAATTTGTGCAGAATTTTGAATATGCCAGGCCAAGATTTCTGAAGGCAAACCAGAAAAGAGGCAGCCTTAATAAAGAAGTAACGGAAATAGGGACTTCAATCAGTTTTCCATGCTTGTGTATTTCCCTTTCTGTAAAAAAATTGTTATATCTTCCAGGTATGTAAGTTGGATGCAGTGAGGAGTCATATTTAATTCCAATGGTGGGCAGCAGTTTTATTTTTTTAATGTGGAATCGTGGAGCCCTAAAGCCAATAACATTCTTGCCAATAATTTTTTCTACAAGCTTTTTGCCCCTGCTTAATCTTTTTAATGCTAAATCTTCTTTCATATGCCTGTAATCATCACTATGCATTAAACCATGCAGGGCTATTTCATGTTTTTTGCTTAATTGTTTTACCAGTTTCTTGTTTGCAAGGGCGAATTTTGCGGTAACAAAAAAAGTTGCTATAACTTGTTGTTTATTAAGAATTTTAAGCAAATTTTTCAAGCCATTTCTTGAAATTCCAATTTGTTCTTTGTCAGAAATTTCTTCATGATACTCAAGAGGCAAATCAAACTCCTCCAAATCAAATGTAAGCAGGATATTTTTTGTTTTTTTCATTTTTAAATTCTTTCCAGATTATACTTGTTTATTGTGAATCTCCAGGCATTATCTATCTCTAGATTATATTTTGGCTTGTAATAAACCAAAAAAACAAGCAAGTCCCACAAAAAGATAATATTCTTCTTTTTCAAGCCCTCAATCAGATACCTCTTTATCTGCTCATTCCTTATTCCCCCCACAAAATTTTGAATCTGCTCTCTTGTTGCATATTTAGTTCTTGCAACTGGTTTCGTGTACATCACATGGGAATCTTTAAATCCGCTTTCTTCTATCAGCCCCTCTTTTTCACATACCTCTTTTATTTCAGTGCATGGCAGCGGCATTAATATGGGGAAAAGCTCGTAATCTGCGCCAGAATTTTTAGCCATTGCAAAACTTTCCCGCATCATCTCAATTGTTTCGTATGGCGCCCCGATTATAAACTGCAGCCTCAAATTCAAGCCGTATTTCTTGATTATTCCGATTGCATCGTATATCTGCTCCCTGCTCATGTTCCTTTTGTATACAACATTTCTTATGTAATCATTTCCCGCCTCAACGCCCATCCTCACCTCATAACAACCGGCATCTTTCATTGCTTTGATAATTTCTTCAGTAACAAGATTTGCCCTGACATTAACATTCCACTTTAATACCTTATCGTATCCTTTTTCCTTGTATTTCCTGCAAAATTCAAGAATATAGTTCCTGTCAAGAATGAATGTATCATCATAAAAAAATAGGTATCTCAAGCCCTTGCTGCGGTACTGCTTAATTCTCAGCCCTACTTCCTGCATAACATTGTCAACACTCCGGGATCTTACATATTTTCCCTCTAATTTTTTTCTTAAGGCATGATTGCTGCAATACGTGCAGTTATACGGGCATCCTCTTGCAGCCATTATAGGCAGGTGCCGGTTATTTATCAGAAAATATTTCTCAAGTTCAAAATCATCCCAATCAGGAAAGGGAAGTTCATCAAGATTCTCTGCAAGCCTTCTCGTTTTATTCTTGATTATTTTTCCATCCTTTTTATACCATATTCCTTCTATTCCCTTGGAATCAAGATTGTTATCCAGCAGTTCCTTTATTGTATACTCCCCTTCGCAGATGCAGACAATGTCTACCTGCTCATTTTTTATAACCTCTTCTGGCATCAATATTGTATGAACCCCCCCGAACATTATTTTGATATTATAATTTTTCTTGACAAATGAAGCAATATCCAAAGCCTGACTGTAATTAAAACTTAATATGGAAATGCCTATCAAATCAGGCTTCTCTGCCTCTATTCTCTCGCTGAGATAATCCCGCCAATTCTTCCTATGAAATGTCAAGTCAACTATCCTTGCCTTGTGCTTTGTTTTTTCATTTATGAATGATTTTAAAACAGCGAGAGACATTGTCGGGATTAGTATCTCTCCTTCTATATTTGGCTCTATCAGCAGAACTTTCATTTTAACTTATTAAGATGCCTTGCTCCATAGTTTAAGCATCCTCCAAAACATTCCCGGGATAAACTTGAGGCGGAAAGTGCTGAATGGGGATATCTTTGCAAGAGGCACATAAACTTCCTTGACAATAAAACCTTTTCTCTTAAGCTTGTAAAGCAGCTCAACATCAAAATCAAATCCTGTGCAGACAAAATTTTTGTCTATGGCATCAAACGCTTTCTTCTTCAGGAATTTGCATCCCGCCTGAGTGTCATGAAACCTCATCTGCAAAAGGAACAGTGTCAGAGCCTTCCAGCCGACTGCAAGAACTTTTCTTGTTAACGGCTCTGGAATTTTAAGAACATGCCTATCAAGCCATTTCGAAGCTATAACGCAATCATGCCTGTCAAGCTGCTTAAGCATGCCTGCAACAGCATTCAAATCAAAAACGCAGTCAGCATCCATGAAACCAATTATCCTGTATTTCGCAGATTTAAACCCCTTTAATATTGCATAGCCCTTGCCCCTCTCTTTTATGCTTACAACCCTGACATGCTTGTTCTGTCTAGCCGTTCTCCTCGCAAGTTGTTCAGTATTGTCGGTGCATGCATTGCACACAACAATAATCTCATATTTTGCTGAGAGTTTGGAAAGAAAAATAGAATATTTTTTGATGCTTCTTGCTATCACCATACCAGAATTATGCGCAGGCACAACAAGTGAAATTCCCGGATTATTCTCCCTTCCCTTGAGCCCTTTCCCCGCCTTGTTCATTGCAAATCTAAAATCCTTTTATTTTTAAATATGCTTCTTAAACAAAAAGCTTTCTTTGAAAGAAACAAAAAGGTGCCTCCTGAATTAAACCATAAGCTTTTTATTCTCTTTTTTGCTTGCATCATAAACTTTTAGAAAAAGTTTAATCAAAAGGAGAAAAACTGAAAAATGAAGCTGGACAAATTATTTCCGGTTATAGGCATACTGCTTTTTGCTTATATAGTCATAAGAATAAGCCCGGCTAAAATTTGGTTCAGCCTTGTTAATTCTGACTTTCGCTATATCCTATTAGCCTTATTGCTGTTTGTGCCTATCCCCCTGCTGCAGGCAGCCAAATGGGGCTATATTCTCCAGAAACAGGGAATAAAAGTGAAATTCAAGAATTTGCTCAGATTGCAGCTTATAAGCATGTTTTATGGGGAAGTCACGCCAGGCAGGCTGGGGACATTAATAAAGATACCTTACTTATGCAAAGAAACAAAGAAGCCGGCTTCAGAATGCAGTTCAAGCGTTATCATCGACAGATTATTTGATTTAGTGTCTGTGGCGTTATTTGCCGCGCTCGGGGCAATGCTGGTATTAAGAAAATTCGCCGGTTTCTTCTATTTTTCCTTGGCGGTATTTTTCGGCTTGCTAATCGCAATGTTTATTTTCACAAATAAAAAAACAAGCCAGATTATGCTGAGAATTATTTTCAGGTTTCTTGTCCCTGAAAAATTCAAGGAAAAAGCAAGGATATCATTTGACAGATTCTATGGAAATTTACCCCCATTAACCAAATTAATCCCGGCATTTTTGATTACACTGCTTGTCTGGTCTATAATTTATACCCAATCATACCTGGTTGCCCTTGCTTTCTCGGTAAAAGTCCCTTATTTATACTTCATAACAACTTTTGCCATAGTCACTGTTATCAGCCTTGTTCCTATTACCCTCGCAGGGTTAGGCACAAGGGAAGCAACGCTTCTGACATTACTCAGTCCATATGCCCTTTTGCCTGAGAAGATTGTTGGATTTTCAATATTATTAAGTGTAATCTCCATTATTATCTACTCACTCGCTGGTTTATGGTTCATATTCAAAATCAAAAAGAAAAAAATTGCAAGGAATAAATAAAAAACGAAGATGATTAAAAATAAAAGCAGAACAGGGAAACTCGTTTCGGTAATAGTGCCAACAAAAAATTCTGAGGCAGCAATAAAAAGATGCCTTGTTTCCATAAAAAACCAGACATACAGGCAAAGGGAGATAATTGTTATTGACAACAACAGCGCTGACAAAACAAAGGAAATTGCAAGAAAATATGCTCGAGTATACAATAAAGGGCCTGAAAGAAATGCGCAAAGGAATTTTGGTGCAAAGATAGCTAAGGGGAATTATCTGTTTTTTGCTGATTCAGACATGGAATTGACGCCAAGAATAGTGGAGGAATGCGCCAGATTAAGCAGAAAATATGATGCAATAATAATAGAGGAAAATAATATCGGCTCTACATTCTGGGCTAGGTGCAGGACATTCGAGAAAAAAACATACATAGGAGACGAGGATATTGTTGCTGCAAGGTTCTTCAGAAAACAGGTTTTCAAGGAAGCGGGGGGTTATGATGAAAACCTCTTAGTGAATGAAGACATCTCCCTGCACCAGACAATCAAAAACAAGGGCTATAAGATTGGCAGGATAAAATCATTCATAAATCATTATGAAGATGACACATTTCTTGATGTTATCCGCAGTTCATTTTTCTATGGCAAGTCCCTCCACAAGTTCATGAAAAAACACCCTGTTTACGGCATCAAATACAACACCCTTGCAAGATTCAAGGCCTATGCAAGGAACTGGAGATTATTCCTGAAAGAGCCAATCTATGGCATTGGCTCAATCATCAGAAAATTCCTAGAATATCTTTTTGCATTTTTAGGAATGATATATGCATTGCTCTTTGAGCGAGGCAAAAAATAAACAAATTATTAAAATAATCCAAAAGCAAGAAAAAATAAGCACAAGTTAAAAGCAAAAAAAATAATATCCAAATTAATGGCACAACCTAAAAATGAAAAAGCAACCAAATAATCTCAAAACAAGAAAATGAAAAAATATAACTCTATTTTGGCAGGGTTTTTGCATAATTATCCCTCCTACCTTATTTTCTTTGTCACGGCAAGATGCAATTCAAAATGCAGGATGTGCTTCTACTGGAAGGAAATAGAAAAGGCAAAAAACAAGAAAGAACTGTCAATAAAAGAAATAGAAAAAATAACAAAGCACTTTAAAACCCTGCCTTATGTTTCCCTGGGCGGAGGCGAGCCTTTCCTTAGGCAGGATATAGATAAAATATGCTGCTTATTTTACAAAAATTGCAATGCAAGATTCATTAATATCCCTACAAATGGCATTCTAACATCAACGATAAGCGCAAAAGCAAAGAACATTCTTGAAAAATGCCCTGAAGCGCAATTGAACATAGATTTGTCAATTGACGGCATCGGCAGATTGCATGACAAGATAAGGGGTGTGAAGGGCAATTTTGAGATGGCTATGAAAACATATCAGGAACTTGACAAATTAAGAAAAAAATTCCCCAATCTTTCAATAAATGTCCTGACAGTATTTTCAACATACAATCAAGACAAAATATCAGAGATTATAGATTATATCAAAAGAAATCTTGATGTAAACAGCCACAGAATCGGGCTGGCAAGAACTGACAGCAGGGAGCAGAAAGCCAAGGAAGTTTCAATACAGCAATACAAAAAATGCATTGATATCCTAAACAGGACAAAAAAGGCAAGCAGGGGATTTTTTGCAAGAATATTAAGAGGCGTATATGAAACATCTGCTGAAATAGCATATAAAACAGGAAAAAACAATAGGGCATGCCTGCAATGCGTGGCAGGAAAAAAACTTATTGTAATGAGTGAAGAAGGAAATATCTACCCTTGCGAGTTATTAAGCAAAAAGATAGGCAACATAAGGGATTATGATTATGATATCGGCAAGCTTCTTTCAAGCAAAACTGCCAAGGAAACAAGAAAATTCATAAAAGAGACAAAATGCTTCTGCACCTGGGAGTGCGGCATAATGAACAGCCTGTTTTTCAACCCAAAATTTTATCCTAAAATTTTGAAAAATGCATTAAAACAAGCAAAAACAAAATAGCATAAGCAGGATTATGGTTAAATAAATTATGATTAATCTTTTATTTATCATTTTTTATCCCCCTATTAGAAATAATTATGTGTAAAAAAAGAATGATTATACCTAAAATTAGCGGAAAGATTATAAAAAATATATCACTCCATTTATCCAACTTGGGGGCAATATCTATGAATGATGAAAGAATTGAAATAATTAAAATAATTCCAAAAAATAAACCTAAAAATGAAAGAATTTTCTTAAATAAATCTTTTTTGATTAATAACTTTTTATGAATAATAAAGATTGTATATAAAATTGTAAATTGAAATGGTAAGAGGATAGTCATAATTCCTTCATAAAGAAAAGAGGAATATGTGGCTTTTCCCTTAATTGCAGCATAAACCCAAAAACTATCTGCTAGTATTGGACTAATTAATAAATAGAGTAGATTAATAAATAAATTATTTAAGAACAGTGCCCTTTTCCCAATCAATATTATTATGAAAAGAGGGATCAATGTCAGAAGAGAAAGTATAACCGCTTCAAAAGGATTTCCAAAATAAGTAAAAAAAATAAAAACAGGAAAAAAGAGGGCTCCTGTAACAATTAAAGCTGTCTTAAAACTTATTTTCCACTTTTCTTGGTTTGTCAGTTTTGTATTTTTTATCATTTTTTAAACCGCCTCTATTTCTCTAGGATTTGTGCCCTTCTCATCTCTAGCCCATTCTCCAATTCCTTTTTCAATTATATATGAAGAAATTTTATCTTCTGCTAAAATATCGCCTATCCACTTAACGCCTACAAGATTAACTGCTTGTCTTGGAGTTATCTTATCAAGAGAAACAAACCATGCTTTGTTAGGAATATAATCTAACAACTTAATACCAGCATTTTCAAGTGCTTTTCTCTCCCCAATTATTGGGAAATTTTCTAATTGGATTAGAAAATGTTTATTAGTTAAGGAAGAAAAGAAAGATACATCATATTCTTTATCTGGAGTAAATTGTCTTGATTTCAAAAGAATATTATTGGGGGTTGGTTGTTTATTCACTGATATTGCTGTTACAAAAATATTAAATTCTATAAGAAACAATATCCCTACTAAAATTAAGAATAACATCTTATAATTCTTCATTTTTTAATAATTTAAGGAGAGATTTAAGCCCATGGACAAATAGCACCAGTCGTAACACACTGGTTATTCACACATTTATTACATTCTATACAAGCCCCAGAGTAACCTTGACAAGTATTCCCCCCACAAAGTGTGGGCACATCTTCTTGATTATAATTATTATTTACGCATTTTCCATAGGGTTCTCTATCTCCCCAAGTCATTTTTTCTCCATCCCAACTACCACTCTGACAACAGGGAACACAATCAGAATCCTTAGTGCAATACAAAGCCCCTATAACCCCCTCGCAGTCACCTGGGCAACTGTCCTTATTCTCTCCTTCATCCAATTCACATTTTTCATTGCCACAATAAGGAACTATCCATATGTGTTCACAAAGATAAGTGGATGTATCGCAGTAATCAATAGTCCAATTAGTTCTGTCATCGCACGACCTCGGGCATTCTGTCTTTGGAATGCAATTATGCATTACGCAAGTCTCATTAGTCTCGCAATCCCCCCCCTTACAACAAGAATAATTTATACAAGAATTATTAACTAAATATTGGCAATAACTGCAAGTTATGTTTGTAATATTGCTGCTTTCTTGTGTTTTTTCTTCTGTTCCTATTTCACTTAGATTTGTCTTAGGCTCTTCGGACATATTTAATTCATTGATTTCACTTAGATTTTTAGGGGAGCTTTCATTTAGCTGAAAGATAGCATTGAATAAAGACCTGAAAAAATCAATAATGCCACTAAACCATGATTTGGGCTCTTCTATTTCTACTATTGTTGTTTCATTCTTAATTAAAGAGATGCTCTCATTTAGAAAGGTAGTTAGCTGTCTTACTAAGCCTATACTTCTTACTCTTGAATCGTTCGCTAGCCTCTGAAACCCCTCTTTCGTAATATCCGCAACAAAAGATGGTGATAAAGCAGATAATTGGCTTTCCGTAATATTCATCGCTTTCTCTGTAATGTGAGAGAAGAGGTTCTTTGTAGTTGTTATATTCGCATAATATATTGCCAACTCTTCCTCATTTTGTAGTGTAACTTGCATATCTCCATTGTATTTAACGAAGACTTCAACCCGAGTGCTATTTTCAAATGCGGTTAGAATCTCTGGGTCTATGTGTTGCAAGGAAACATTAGTTTGATTGGGGGGTTCATTCACAGATTCATTTATTTGAGCATTAGCTACAGATGAAAAAGTTAAGAAAGATACAATTACTACTAATAAAATTAATACAAAACAAATCTTCCAGCTATTTTTATCAAATCCCATTTTCCCATTCTCAAATCTTAGTTGAATTGATGAAAGCTAACAGACTATACGCAAGAATGGTCTTACCTCTTTTACTCATCTCTCCCTCTTTTCTCTTGTTTGATTGAGGATATTAATATTTAAAAGGTTTTGTGTGTTTAAATTTGGAAATAAAAATGGCAAAAATAAGATACACCATTTCAGAAAAGGCAGATGAGAAAGTCCAGCGGGACATGGACATTATAAAGGGGATAATAGCCAAGAAGATAAAACCGGAAAGCATAATCCTGTTCGGCGGCTTTGGCCGGGGCGAAGGAAGCTTTGAAATCAGAAATGGAAAAATTATGCCTTTAAACGATTATGATATGTATGTAATAACAAAAAGCAAAATTTCAGACAAAACTCTTGATGAAGTCGGCAAAGAATGTTCCAAAGCCATAGGGCGCGGTGGAAATGAATTTTATGAGACTCCTCTTGAAATTTATGACAAAAACAGGTTTTTTCATGTTGATTTAAGGTGCATAACAATTTCAGAACTTGCAAGATTAAAGAAAATAAACAGGACATATGAACTGAAACATTCAAGTAATGTAATTTACGGCAAAGACTTAAGAAACAAAATTAAGGATTTTGAAATGCCTATTTCAGAGGCATTCCGCTATTTAATGAATCCCGCTTGCCAGCTTCTTGTGTGCATGGATTCAAGAAGGCTAAAGGGCAGGTTCAGGAAGGATGAAAAATTCTACGCAATGCACCATATTAACAAAGTATACCTTTCATGCGCCTCTGCACTGCTGATTTCTGCAAAAAAATTCCAACCGACTTACAGGGGAACAAACAAAATATTCAGAAAGATTTACAGCAAGAAATTCCCTAAATTAGCAGGAAAACTTGATGAAGCAATAAAATTCAAATTAAATCCTGAGCGCAAGCTCAAAGGAAACATAACAAAAGAATGGCTTGAAGCAAGAGATATTTTAACTGAAACATTGCAGTATCTGGCTGAAAAGCACCTGGGCATAAAAGCAGAGAACATAGAAGAGTTGACGAAAAAAATACATAAAAAGCTTCCATTTGTTTATTTCACACCATATATGCCATTTGGATTTTTTTCAAAATTCCTGTTTCCTGCGCAATATTTTCTGAACATGCTCTATTTTAACAGGGCGCGGCATTTTCCTGTGTTATTAAGCTGGCGTGATGCTGGAATAAGGATTTTCATTGCGGCATTGCTGTTATTGCATGCCCTGAAAAATAAAGCCCTGCTTGAAAAATCCAATGGCTATATAAGGGATTTTGCCCCTGTAAAATCAGCAAGCTGGGAAAATCTCAGAGCATCATTGCTTTATGCTTATGACAAGTATTTTTCACAAAAATTGATATGAAGAAAAAGATTTAAAATATATAAGCACTTTTTAAAGAAGAGGTGATTTCTGCTCACGGAATTCGTGAGTTTTATAATGGACAGCAATAATTTAGAAAATTTGTTGAAGGATTACCAAATAACTGCTATGCAGAAAGCATGGGCTCAGAAAGTGTTGGGCAATCCTGAGCGATATATTGAAGCATCAAATAACTTTTATGAGCACAATACCGCAATTATAGGAGAGATTGAAGCGCTTATTGAGGCGGGCATTCTTAGTATAAGCAATCAAGATGCATTTGAATCTTACAAAAATCTTGGCTTAGATGATAAATGCAATCATATTTTAAAAGAAAGCACTTGGAATTTGCCACATTTATACGAACAAATTAGTTTTATAATAAATCCTCATAAATTAACGCTACTAGACTTGGAAAAAATAAAACATAGAAAAAAATTGACTCGCGCAAGTGGAAAAGAAGATTTGGAGAATTGGGAGGGGAGTTGGGAGAATGGACACCTGCATTTTAAATTAGATTTGCCCTTTGAGGAGTTTCTTGAAAGGCTTGATTTAAGCTACTTCTTGTATAATGCAAACATGGACGCAACTGAAAGACATAATCGGGGCAATATCAAAGAAAAAATTAAATCAAAGAAAGAAGATTTTGTGATTTGTTATTATCCAGAAGGAAAACTCAGATATTACTATGACAACTCGCACAATTTTATTTGGACTGTATTTGAAGAAGATTCTACAAAAAAGCATCTGGAGATAAGGCCATCATGGCAAGAAGAGACTTTCACAGTGATAGAAGGGGACTGGATAAGGGGGTTAGCTTCTTTAATAGAGAATTATATAAAATTGGATAAAAAATAAAGATTTTAAAAGATGTTTTCTTTTAAGATATAAAATGTTATGCATATTCATAGACGCCTTGAACCCAAAATACCTGAAATACATGCCTTTTCTGAGCGAAATGGCAAAAAAAAATCTGCATGGCGGCCTTGAAGTGCCTCTTGGCTATACCAGCATAATTGCATCATTTATGACAGGCATGCATCCTGAAAAGCATGGTATTTTTGACCTCTTCAAACTGGCAGAAAAGCCAAAATTGCAGATACAAAATAAATATCTCCTATCAATGAAAAATCTTTTGCAGAACAAAAGATTTTTCTATAGCCCATTGCAGATTCCACAGGCAAAGGCAAGGTTCTTTGAAGCAAGCATGAGCAAGGCATGGACCCAGAAAAATTGCCTGCCATGCCCTACCTTGTTTGACATTCTGGAAAAAAACAGGAAGAGCTTTGCATTAATAGACTGGCCAAATTATTTCAGGAACAGGAAAGCGGCAATTTTCTTTTCAGAATCTTCTGATAAAGTGATTAGCTTAATCAAAAAATCAAAAGATTTTGATTTTATATTTGCCCATTTCCTGGATTTGGAGGCGGCGCATTCCTGCGGGACAAATTCAAGGCAGATAATTGCTATAGCAAAAAATCTGGACAAAAAGGTCTCGCAAATTGCGAATCTTCATGAGAATGTGCTCTTTTTCTCTGACCACAGCATGGACAATATAAAAAAAGAGTTTGACATTATATCAAAGATTAACGAGCTCAACCTTAAATTTGGAAAGGACTTAATTTATCTTGTCGGCTCAACAACAGTTGAATTTTGGTTCAGGAACAACACCGCAAAAATCAAAGTGATTAAGCTGCTGAAAACCATTAAAGGGGGGAAAATTGTAAACGTTAAAAAATTCAAACTGCCAAAAACCTCTGGCTTGCTTTTCCTAGCTAATTTAGGAACAGCATTTCATCCGAATTTTTTCTCAAAAAAAAGGTTCAGGGCTATGCATGGATGGAATCCAAAACAGCAGAAAACAGCTTATATCTTAAAAAACAGCAAGAAAGGCGGAAAAAGAGATGCAAGAATAATAGATATGATGCCGACAATCTTAAAACTGATTGGACTGCCAAAAGTTGAATGTGATGGGCACTCCTTGATATGAAGATGAAAAACAAGCATAAGCAGATTGGCAGAGGAATTTATCCTGATTTTAATAATGTAATAATAACTGAAACTAAGGGGGTTTCGCCAGTAGGCAATGACACGAAAGTTATTGCATTGAATGCAGCAAGATTAAAGCCAAAACTGGCAATAGACATGGGCAGCGGAACAGGATTTATCCCAATATTCCTGAAAAAGAGGGGAATTAATTGTGATGGAGCAGACATAAATCCTGCTGCAATAGAAAATGCCAGAAAAAATGCAAAAAGAAACAAATTAAAGATTAATTTTTACCAGTCAGACTTATTCAGCAATGTCCGGAAGAAATATGATTTGATAATGTTCAATCCGCCTTATGGCAGCACAAAATCAGCAGCATCAAACAAATTGCTTGAAATAATAAAATCCTTTATCCCTAAGGGAACAATCATAACAAAACTGGCTTATCCTTTCATAAGCAGAGGAAGGAAAAAATTGATTGAAAGATTTTTTCAGGAAGCCAGAGGGCATTTAACAAAAAAAGGCGGAATAATCATCCTGTTGGATAATCTGGAAATAGGGCTTTTAAAAAACAAAAGATACAGGATTCTTGATAGTTATGGAAAAGGAAAACTGGTTCTGGTCTAAAAACGCCCAACGCGAAAACTTATAATGTCTCATTCAATATAAGACTATGGCAGAAAAAAAGCAGGAAAGGATATCTATTTTTATTGATGGAAGTAATCTCTATTATAGCTTGAAAGATTTGGGAGTTGCTAAAATTGATTTTCAGAAACTTGTTGATTTGCTGAAAAAAGGAAGATTGCTTGTCTCTGTTTTCTACTATAATGCTCCATTAGATATAAGTGTCGATGCAAAGAAATACTGGGAACAGCAAAAGTTCTTTGATGCTTTAAGAAGAATCCCTGGTTTTAATGTTATTCTTGCAAGAATGAGAAAGCACAAAAGAGAAAATGGAACTTTTGTTTTTGAAGTTAAAGGTGATGATATTTATTTTGCAACCGACTTAGTAAGTGGAGCTTATGAAGACCTTTACGACACTGCTTTAATTGTATCAGGAGATGAAGATTTTGTTCCTGCGATAAGAAAAGTCCAAAAATTAGGCAAGAAAGTAGAAAATATTTATTTCTGGTCTACTTCTTCAAATTACTTAAAGAAAACTTGCAATACCTCTTTTTGTATAGATAAGAAGATAGCTAAATCAATAGAATTGAAATAAAGATAAAAGCCCGGCATTGCCCGAAAGCCATACCGGGGAACATATTAATATCGCTATCATCTTAAACTTTAAAAAACCTTCGGTTTGACATCACTACTTCTAAAACCCCAAGATACTCAAGCCCATCCCCGTGGATATGCCTGCGAAAATCTTCGATTTTCTTGTAGACATTGCATTTTTCTCTTCACTTGACCTTGCTGAACAGACATTAAACGGTTTGAAGATTGCATCTCCTCAATCCCAATTTTTCAGTTAATTATAATCTCAAGATTGCTGAAAAACTGCATTGGATGTCATATTATGTTGAGAAACTTAAGCTGTCTGGTTAAATCCCTTAAAATTATTCCAGTTAAGTAGATATATTATCAACATAGGCTGTTTCTGCTCTGCATCTGCAAACCATGCCTTTACAGGCACTGCCAAGTTAGGATATTTCTGCGGCCATGAATAGCTCCAACTTGGGGTGAGATATGGCGGCTCAAACACAGACACAACTAAAAATTTAGGTCTTTTCTCTTCCAAGGCTATCATAAAGCTTTCTTCTGATTTATTAATGTCCCAGCCCAAACCATAGGTATCTCTTTCAGAATAATAAATATTCTGGACAACAGACATTGTAAAAATAACATCATTTGGCTGGGAATTCTCTTTCATCCATAAACCAGCTTCCTTTACAGGCATGTAAGAATCAACTTTCGCCTTGGTTAATTCATAGCCGTAAACAAGCTGCTGCTGCGCACCCCACGCAAGGACAAGCAAAATGGCTAACGCGGCAATAATCTTGCTGTATTTGCCAATCCACTTATAAAATTGCAAGATGCCGGCAGCCATTATCCCAAAAAAGAAAAAACCATAGGAAAGCGCATGCCTCTGTTCTGCATATTGGGTTGTGATACCCAACATAACCATGGGGAGCAATATCCATATAACAATCATAAGCTTTAATCTTAAATTTTGGTATTCTTTTTTCAGCAGCAGGTCCGGGGCAATCAGCAGTTCAGATAGGAATATAACCAAGCTAACCAAGAAGATAACCAAAAAAGGAGTTTTCAAGAGATTTGGCACATCCTGAAAATAAACAGGCAGTCCTTTCAAGCCCATTGATCCATGCTCCTGCTGGGCAAATCTGCCATATTTCAATCCAATAAATCTGCCGATAGGGTCATCTGGATAAACATAAGAAAGCCAAATGAAAAAGGGGAGAATAACAATAAAAGCGAGCAATGCAGCAATCCACAAGTTCTTGTTCAGGACAAAACGCCATTTGTCTTCAAGCAGGATATAAGCAAAAAACGGCACAATCATTATTCCAACAGTAACTCTCGCAAGAAACATCAACGCAAAAAAAATGCCGAAAAGCCATATGTATTTTGAGCCCTCTTTTTGGATATAGCCCTTATAAAAAAAGTGTGTTGCCAAAAGCAGAAACAGTGTTGATAGCATAAGGGTTTCAAACCTTGAGGCAAAAAACAAAGGCACCCACCATACTGACATTAAAAATGCAGCAATCAATCCTGCCTGTTTGCTGAAAAAATCCTTTATAACAAGATAAGTGGAATAAACTATCGCAAATGAGCAGAGAGTCATTATAAATTTCAAGGCAGTCTCGCCAAATCCAATCCTGTAAAGCATGCCAAATATGAAGCTCATGAGAATCGGCTTTCTCGGACTCCACTGCCAGCCCCAGTCAAAACCAAAGGCAATTTTTTTTGCCTGAACAACATACTCTGCCTCATCCCACCACACCGCCTGGTTTTTTGTTATAAAAAAGAAAACAAGCCTGACAGCAAAAGCCAGCAGAAGTATTGAAAATAGCGTCAAATTTGACGGATCTTTGAACCAAGCCCCTATTTTTTCCTTGATTGTGTGCATTCTTCCTGCAAGCTTGCCTGCCTCTTTTTTATCCTCTTCTGCCATTGGAAATTTCTTATTTAATATTATTTTAAAATCTATTTCTTCTAATATTTTTATTTTTCATCTATTATTAGTTTTTCCATCTCTCTTGCAAATTCCTTTGCTCTTTGCAACGAGGTTTTTGCTTTGGATTTCTTCTCAAATTCAATAGTTTTATATTGAATTAATCCTCTCTTGCTTCTCTCAAAATCAAAGGACTCTATTATTTTATCGGCCTTTATTCCAGCTAGATTTAATGCTTCCTCTTTTGTTTCTTCATATTCTTCAATAAGGGATGTTCTTAGTTTTTTTCTTGCATAAACAATTAAGGCGTCTGAAGCCACTTTATGAACTATTTTATCCCCTACTTTATAGCCCAACTTTAATAGAATCGCGTTTGCATAATAGAACATAGCATAATATGAACAGACGATTGTCCATAACTCTGAGGTATCTTTCCGATGAACCTCCTCTGCAACTCGCAAACTTTCTTTTGCATTCCTCAAAAGAATATTTATAACATTTTTGTCTGGAGCGGTTTTTTTCAATAAGCATTCTGCTAAGTATGACTTTACGTTAGATTCTGCTTCTTTTATTCTTTTTTCATTCAGCATTTGACAACAACCTGTAATATTCTTCTATTCCAACTAAGATTATGTTATTTTTAATGGCTTCGCTTACTACTGTAAACTCCTTGCTTTTTACCATGTGAATAAAATCTCTGTAAGTTACAGATGTTAAATGAATTTTTTCAGGCCATAAGGATATTATAGAGTTAATTTCTTTTTCATCCCCCCCTATTGTTAACAAGTCCATATCTGAGTGTTTGTTTGCTTTTCTTTTGGCATGAGAGCCGAATAACAATGCTATAAATGAAAATGGCAATTCAAACAGCCTTTTATAAAGCAACAGGAAATCCTTGTTTTTAAAGAGTTTTTTCCTTCTTTCATATTCGGCTTCAAAAATCAGAGGATGAATTTTCTTGTTTAGAATAACTTTTTTATTTTTGCCAAATGATCTTAGTGTTATCAATCCTTCTTTTTCAAGATTTTTAACTGTCAAATAAGTATTTTTATAGTCAATTCCAGAATATCTGGCTATTTTAGCTATGTTAAGCTCCTCTTCCTGTTTCTCTATCAAAACCTTAATAATCTCAACATAATTCCTTTTTACCATAACATTATGGTTAATTTACCATATATTTAAAGCTTTTGGTTGATTTTAGAAGTAATCGGAAATAAAACTCAGGAAACTGATTAACTTGTTTCCTTCACTGTTGTCTAGGATTTCTTCCGCTAAATTTTTAATTTTTCTAATGTTAAATCTTTTCTTCATTCTGCCTTTGATTGCTTTTTAATTTCTTATTTAATGTCCTTCCATCTTTTTATAGCTTTCTCATATCCCCCAAAAGTTCCAGTGTCAAACCATCTTCCCTTGAATTTATAGCCATGCAGTTTCCCAAGTTTGGCTATTTTTGGAAAAACATCCTTTTCCAGCATTGCAAATCCCAAAGGGATATATCTGAAAACCTCCGGCTCCAGAATATAAAGGCCGGAATTAATAAATTTTGAAGGTTCTTTTCCCCTTGGAGGTTTCTCAACAAATTCAAGTATTCTGCTGCCTTTCAGCCTTGCTACACCATAAGCGTTTGGCTCCTGAACCTCAGTCAAGGCGATTGTAGCAAGCGCTTTGGTTTGTTTGTGCTGTTTTAGCATCTCATTTAGGTTTATATCTTTGAGCTCATCACCGTTTGAAACAATGAAGGTCTCATTTATCCTGTCCTTAATCAGATTCAGGCAACCAGCGGTTCCGAGTGGCTTGTTTTCCTCTGCATAAGCAACCCTTAACTCAAACTTCTCTCCATTTCCTATATGCTCTTTGATTTTTTCTTTCAAATATCCTACAGAGAGGATTATATCCCTTACTTCATATTTCTTGAACAAGTCAAAAAGATGCTCTATAATCGATCTGCCATGCACCGGCAATAACGGCTTCGGCATCTCATATGTCAATGGCTTCATCCTTGTGCCCTTGCCGCCGCATAAAATAACCGCCTTCAGAACCTTGCCTCCATCAACTAGCCTGTATGAATCAGCATCAAGATGGTGGGTTGAAAACTCAATAAGTTTTGAATCTTCCAAGGCGGTTGCCCTATGCACATCCCCCGGTGAAATTTCAATGATATCTCCGGGTTTTAAAACAAAATCCTCCTTGCCAGAAGAAAAAACTATCTTGCCAGAAAGAACATAGAAAGTCTCGTCTTTCTGCTTGTGATAGTGGAAACTTGTCTGGCTTGTTTTTTTCAATGTAAGAATTTTCCCGCAGTAATCCTTGTTCACAATCCATTCCTCTTTGCCCCAAGGCTTCTCAACAGTCCTGGCAAAATTCCGTTTTTTCATTTTTTAAGATTATTTTGTTGAATAAGGCACTTTCCATATCTGCTGCAATGGCTTGTTTGTCTTGGCAAGATAATACCCCTTTACCCAGGCATAGGCATATACTGCTGCAGAAAATAAGAATTTATGCCATCTTGTTAAGGGGATTTTCATAAGTTCAGCTAGAAAAAACAAGATTTCCCCGCCCATGGCTCTTGGCGCTTTTTCTGCTCTCTTGGACAAAAAATAATATCCTGCCCTCACCCTTGCCTTCTGATTTATGAAATCCTTGATAGTTGTTGGGCATTTGACTAATACCCCTGCTCTTGGCTCATAAACCATCTTATAGCCATTACGTGAGATTATTCTCCCCATCAAAGCATCCACAGCGCCTTTCGCATTTGGAACTTTTTTCAGCGCTTTTTTCCTAAATGCAAGCAAGTACCCTGAAAGATGCCAGAATGTTCCCTCTCTGCTTTCCTTCATGCGCAATTCATGTATTTTTTTATAGCTCATAATGGTCCATTCATAAAATAGATTTTTTGCAGGAATAATAGGCATAGGATTTCCAGAAACTCCTCCAATTTTTGGATTATTAAAATGCTCAACAAGCGCCTTAATTGCCCCTTGTTTTAAGACAACATCTGCATCTGTCTGCACAATAATATCGCTTTTTGCGCTCTTGATAATAAGATTTAATGCAGGGCACTTGCCATTATTCCCTTTTATAGTCAAAAGTTTTACCCTTTTGTCTTTTTTCTGCATCTTTTTTATTTCTTCTGCAGTCCCGTCAGCCGAGCCATTGTCAACCACAAGCACCTGATCATTTCTGGAGATTTGCTCTAGAATTGATGCTATTGTTTTAGCTACTGATTTCTCCTCATTATATGCTGGAAGCCCTACTGTTATCATTTTAGGCCCTTCCATTTTTGTTTTGCCTCTTCATATCTCTCAAAAGTTCCGGTGTCAAACCACTGGCCTTTGAACTTGTATCCATAAAGCCTTCCCTCTTTTGCAAGTTTTGGAAATACTCCTGTCTCAAGCATGGTATAATTTTCTGGAATATGCTTTAAGATTTCAGGCTCCATGATGTATAAACCTGCATTTATGAAATGGGGGGGCGCTTCTTCTAATTGGGGTTTTTCTACAAATTCCAAAATTTGATTTCCCCTTAGCCTTACAGCCCCATATTTTGAGGGGTCTAAAACTTCTCTTATTGCCAGAGTGGCTATTGCTTTAGTCTCTTTATGCTGCCTGATCATATCTTCCAAATCAATCTCTTTGAGCTCATCACCGTTTGAAACCAAAAAAGTTTCATTCAAATGTTGTTTTGCAAGAGCAATATGGTTTGCAGTTCCCAAAAGGGTCTCTTCTTCTATATAAAGAATATTTACTCCGAATTTCTTTCCATTCCCGAAATATTCTTTAAATTTTTCCTTTAAATAGCAAGTTGTAAGAATAATGTCTTTTATCCCGTATTTCTTGAACAAGTCAAAAAGATGTTCGATTACTGTTTTTCCCTGCAAGGGAATCATGGGCTTTGGAATTTGCGAAGTAAGAGGGCTTAATCTTGTTCCTTCTCCGCCGCAAAATAAGATTGCCTTCATCTTTTAGCTCACCATACCTCTTTGTATTTTGCCTTTATTTTATTTATATTAGAAATGCCTATTATCGCCCTCATATTGATTATTGTCTGACCCTTGTCTAATTTTTCAAATATTTTTTCATCTAATTTGGCATTTATAACCAAAGTTTTGCATTTTATAACCTCATCCAAAGAAGACAGGGATGATTCTATGCTATCAAGCAAATCCTTTAAATTTTTAAATTCCATTAACTCGCTTAATAAAGGGTCGTAAATAACCTCTTTATAGCTGTTGCGAATGTTCTCTATTTGCTCTTTCTTGACGATAGGATCATATACCTTGACATTGTATCCTTCAGATTTTAATTTTTCTATCACATAAATTATCGGACTGCCCCGGAGATCATCAGTGCCTGGCTTGAATGAAACTCCGAAAATTCCCACCTCTCTAGATTTGCTATTGTCTGCCTCTTCCGTAATTATTTTATAGCTTCTTTTTATCTGATTAAGATTGCTTTTAGAGATAGAATCTAATATATTACAATCAACTTTAAGGTCTTTTCCGAGTTTTTTAAGTGCGGCAAGGTCTTTTGGCAGGCAGCTTCCGCCATACCCTATATTCGGCTTGAGATAATAATCTGATAGATTCAGTTTTGTGTCTGATGAAAAAAGTTTTATTAATTCCATGCTGTTCATATTCAGCTTTCTGCAGATGCTGCTGACCTCATTTACAAATCCTATTTCGAGCGCATGCCATGAATTGTTTATGAACTTTATCATCTCGGCAGTCTTTACAGACACCATATAAACTTCAGCGTTTATTTTGGAATAAAGAAGCGCTATTTTTTCCCTTGATTGAACATCATCGCAACCTATCACTATGTAAGGAGGTTCAAAAAAGTCTTTTACTGCAGTCCCTTCTCTCAAAAACTCTGGATTTGAGGCCAGAATAAAATCCTTATTTTCAATCAATTTCTTCTTTAAGAAAATACTCTTTAGGCCGTCTATTGTTCCTGGGGGGATTGTGCTCCTTACGACTATTATGTACTTACTGCCTTTTTTTGAAGATAAACTATCAGAAATTCTATCGCATACCTCCTCTATTGCTGAAATATCCATCTTGCCATCACTGCCAGAAGGGGTTCTTACGCATATGAAGCTTATTTCAGAATTATACACAGCCCAATTTGCGTCCAAGCTTGCAGCAAAATTCTTATTTTTTATAGCCTCGACTAATAACTCTTTTAATTGGGGCTCTTCTATAGGCGTTTCACCTTTGTTAAACTTTGATATTTTTCTCGAATTTATGTCATATCCAATAACCTCATGCCCTAATCTAGCAAGACATGCAGCAGTAACGCATCCAACATAACCCAAACCAATAACAGAGACTTTCATATCCAGCAAAAAAGATAATAATTTAAAAAACCTATGTAAGAGTGTATCGTTAACTTTTTATACATTCCATTCCTGCCTTAAAAAATGTGCGGAATACTCGGAATTTACAGCAGGAACATAGACAAGGAACAAGTCAGGAAAGCAACGGAAACCCTCCATCATAGGGGCCCTGATGGAACTGGATATTTCTTTGACAATAACATTGCATTTGGGCACAGGAGATTGGCTGTCATTGACTTAAGCGAGAATGCAAAACAGCCGATGTGCAATGAATCCGGGGATTTATGGATAACTTACAATGGGGAAGTGTATAATTTTAAAGAGATAAAGCAGGAGCTTGAAAATAAGGGGCATCAGTTCAAAAGCAATTCTGACACAGAAGTCATTCTGCACGCATATGAGGAATGGAAAGAAAAATGCCTTGAAAAATTCAACGGCATGTTTGCACTTGCAATATGGAACTCAAGGAATCGGGAGCTTTTTCTTGCAAGAGACAGAGCAGGTGTTAAGCCCTTATATTACTATTTTGACAGAGATAAATTTATTTTTGCCTCTGAAATCAAAGCAATACTGGAGTTTAGCATTGAAAAAAAACTGAACAAAAAAATCCTTTATGATTATTTCAATTACGGCATTTTAGTTGGAGAGGAAACGCTTTTTGAAAACATCAAGACACTTCCGGCAGCACACTATTTTATTCTCAAGAACAGCAAGATAACAGCAAAAAAGTGGTGGGATTTTGAATATTCCCCAGAACAAAAAACAGAAAGCGCATGGATATCTGAGTTGAGAAACCAAATTGCATTAAGTGTGGAAAAAAGGATGATAAGTGATGTTCCTGTCGGAGCTTTTATCTCGGGGGGCATAGATTCTGCATGCATTGTAGCATGCATGAAAAAATTCAGCGAAAATGTAAAAACCTTTTATGTCTGTTCAGGGGATGCAGATGAAAGAAAAAATGTGGAGTTGACTGCAAAATACTTTAATACAGAGCACAATGAAATTTTTATTTCAGCAAATGAATTCGCTGAAAACCTGCAGGATATGATATGGCACAATGACATGCCATTGCCATGGCCCTCTGCTATTCCCCTTTATTTTGTATCCAAACTGAGCAAGGGCAAGGCAACTGTTGTCCTGACAGGAGAGGGCTCAGATGAGCTGTTTGCCGGCTATAGAAGATACTCCTTATTAAAAAGAACAACAGAGATAAACAGCAAAATAAAATTTCTTCCCCAGTTTGCCAGAAACAGCTCATTCAATCTTACTTCTTTTTTATTCAAAGACGTGAGGTACAGAAAAAATTTTGAAATTCTCCTTAAGAAGTTTAATTTTGATTATGCTACAGGCACTAATGCCATAACCTCTGAAAGGGAAAAATTGCTGAAAAACCTGCCAAAAGAAAACCCCTTGCAGCAAAAAGTGATAAGTATCTTTAACGAGAAAACAACTGACTTCCTGAACAAGCTGCTCTATTTGGATTTTAGGACTTACCTCCAAGAACTGCTGATGAAACAGGACAAGATGGGAATGGCTGCATCAATAGAAGCAAGAACGCCCTTCCTTGACTACAACATCATTGAACTCGCGGCAAAAATCCCATCAAATTTGAAGCTCAAAGGAAATACAGGCAAATACATATTCAAGAAGGCAATGGAAACAATCCTGCCAAAACAAATTGTATGGCAAAAGAAAAAGGGCTTTCCTGTCCCGATTGACAAATGGTTCAGGCATGAGTTGCATGGATTTATTCAAGAGGAATTATCAAGGGACAGCGGGGCATTGCATTACTTAAACAAAGATTATATCAAAAAGATTTTAGAAATGCACAAGAGGCATAACTGCTCATTGCAGATTTGGGCTCTCCTCAACTTCAAGCTTTGGCATGAGCAGTTTATAGAGCAGTAAAGATAAAAGCCAAAATCAGAAAGATTTATAAACATTCACTAATTATGAATAATTATTCACTTAAAGTGAAAATTAACTAAAATGATACCAAAAAACACTAAAAAAATAATGCTCTATTTATTAAGGAATTTAGAATTGCCCAATATAAATCAGATTTCAAGGAAATTGAATATAAGTGTTGGAAGTGCTTTTAAAATTCTCAAAAGCTTAGAGGAGAAAAGCATTGTTTTATCTTCTAATTTGGGAAATGCCAAGTATTATCAAATAAACTTAGAGAATGAAGAAGCAAAAATGGTAAGCGAGTTAATTTTGTTAGAGGAAAAGAGAACTTTAAAGGGGTATGCTAAACTATACTCAGATGAACTGCAGACATTTAAATGTGCAGAATTAATTGCCTTATTTGGCTCTGTTTTATCTAATAAAGAATTCAATGATGTTGACATCTTATTTTTAACTGATAAGCCAAAAGAAGTTACAAAATTTTGCCGGGAATTATCACGGATAAGAACAAAGCCAGTTATCCCTTTGATATTAAAAAAAGAAGATTTTATTAAAGAAATAAAAGATAAAAAAGAGGCGATTTTAAATATCCTTAAAACAGGGGTTATATTAAGGGGGGAATCTGCCTTTTTAGAGGTGTTAAAAAATGCCAGATAGGAAGTCTAAACTAAATTGGTGTCTTGAAAGCAAAAAGAGAATGAAGAAGATTAACCCTGATGATGCGCTTTCTAAAGAACATATAGAAAAAGCAAAGCACAATTTAAAGGCGGCAGATTATAATATCAAAGGAAATTTTGATGACTGGGCTGTTTCACAATCCTATTATGCAATGTATCATGCACTTTTAGCTATATTATTCAAAAAAGGATTTGAATCAAAGAATCATGAATGCACGATTAATACAGTTGAATTTTTAATAGAAGCCAAGGAAATTAATCTGAGCATGGAAGATTTATCATTTATTCGTACAGCTGAACAAATGACAACTAAAGATGTTAAATCTTTAAGAGAAGAATTTCAATATGGAACTAAGACAAAGGTTAATAGATTATTACTTGCCGAACTTCTGCAAAAATCAAAGGAAATTGTTGAAAAAGTAGAAATAATGTTAAATGAGATGTAACTTATTTTTTGGTTGTGGCTTTCAAGACTCTTATGAAAAACTAAGAAAATTATAAACAAAAATGAAAAAGGCAAAAAAACAACCTTCAGTAGCAGTTATAATAACTACATGGAACTATCCTGAAATAGACCGGTGCCTTGAATCATTGAAAAAAGGGCAGAAAAGATGCAAAAATCTGTATGTAGTTGTTGTGGATAATGCCTCTGCAAATAATGAAGGCAAAAGGATAAAGAAAAAATTTCCGTGGATTTATTTGATACAGAATAAAGAGAACTATGGCTTTGCAAAGGGCAGCAATACTGGGATAAAATATGCAATTAAGAAATTCAAGGCAGATTATTTCTTCTTGCTGAATAATGACACAGAAGTCAGGAAAAATGCAATAAAAAACATGGTTGAATTTGCTGAATCAAGGAAAGATGCAGGAATAGTTGGATGCAAACTTCTCTATCCTGGCGGCAAGATACAGCATGCAGGAGGCTGGATAAAGCCCTATGGCATGGGGCACTATGGCAACAATGAAGAAGACAAAGGGCAATACGGCAAAATTAAGGAAGTTGATTATGTCACAGGGGCTGCATTCTTGATTAAAAGAGAGATGATAGAAAAAATTGGCTTGCTTGATGAGGTGTTCTCGCCTTTCTTCAGGGAGGAGGTGGATTTTTGCTTCAGGGCGAGAAAATCTGGCTACAAGATTTTCTACTTTCCAGAATCAACAATAATCCATTACACATCTGAATCAATAAGAAAAAGGCAGGGTTTTTACCGTTTCTTTGTGTTTGAAAAGAACAGGATAAGGCTGGCATTTCTAAACTTTCCTCTTGCATGGCTTATTCCCTTTGAAATTGCATCCCTTGCATTTATATTCATAAGCAAAAGAGATGAAAACAAGAAATTTGGCATTGGCAATCTTGCTTTCAACGGGGATTTTCCAGTAAAACTTGCAATCTCCTTATGGGCGCATCTATTCACTTTTGCAAGATTGCCTGAAATTTTAAACAAGAGGTTCAACAGAAGAAAGAAGATATGGTATTAATCTGCTGAAGCCAAGCCGAGAAATTGCACAGATTATGATATTTTCAGTAATGCCATTGGGGGATAAGTTATTTAAATTGTTTATACTTTTTATTCCAAAGAAATAAACAACTGATAAAAGCTAATCAATCCTTAAGGGCTCTTCTTTTATTGTGTGGAGAATAAATTTTGTGAAAGTTCTTTCTATAAAATCGTATGTCTGAATTTTCTTCAAAAAATAATCCATAGATTTTCTATTCTTAAATCTTGCAATTATAACAGCATCAAAATCTCCTGTTATGTCATATACCGCAACAACATTTGGATGTGTAGCTATTTTCTTTTCAACTTCAATCAGTTTTCCCTTGGATATTCTCAACTCAATTATCACTTCAATCTCATAGCCAAGCTTTTCATAATCTAACAATGCAGAATATTTTTTAATTATATTTTTATGGAGATTATTTGTCCTGTTCATGATTGTTGCAGGGGAAACTTTCAATATTCCAGCTATTTTCCTGTAAGACAGCCTCGAGTCTTCTAAGAGCAAATTCAATATCTTTTTGTCAAACTCACCGATTTTCTCGATTTTTTCCTGTTTTTCCATTTGTTTAGATTAAATCCCTTAATTTTTATCAAGATAAACATATATTTAAATATTTCTATTATTATACTTACTTTGTTTAATAAATCTCAAGAAAGATATATATACTTCTTAATATTTTAGGATATAATGAACATCCATAAGAAGTGGCTAACTCTGTTTGTATTTATGTTTCTCATAGCTTTAAGTGTTCCTTATATGGTCTTGGGGTATGAAGCCACTCCCGAAAATAACGCCAAGTCTATAGATTTGATATGGATGCTCCTAACTGCTTTTTTAGTGTTTATGATGCAAGGAGGCTTTGCGATGCTTGAAACAGGGCTCACAAGAGCAAAATCAGCGGGGAATATTATGATGAAGAATTTACTTGATTTTTGTTTTGGAGCTTTAGCTTTTTGGGCAATAGGATTTGGAATAATGTTTGGTGTAGGAAATTTATTATTTGGAACGACTGGCTTTTTCTTAAGTGCAGGCAAGGGAGGAACTGATTTATGGCAGTATGGTTTTTTTATGTTTCAGTTAGTTTTTGCAGCAACAGCAGCAACGATAGTTTCGGGGGCAGTAGCTGAGAGAATCAAATTTATAGGCTATCTAATCTATACAGTCGTAATCACCGCATTGATCTACCCCATAGTGGGCCATTGGATATGGGGGAGCGGCTGGCTTTCTAAACTTGCGTCTCCTTTCATAGATTTTGCAGGCTCAACTGTTGTGCATTCAGTAGGGGGCTGGTCAGCTTTAGCAGGAGCCATTGTTTTAGGCCCAAGAATAGGAAAATATTTTGGAAAAACCATAAAACCAATAAAAGGCCATTCACTTACCTTGGCTGCCTTAGGAGTTTTTTTATTGTGGTTTGGGTGGTATGGATTTAATCCTGGCTCCACTTTATCAGGAACAAACTGGAGTATTGCCCTCATAGCTGTAACAACTACTTTAGGGGGATCAGCAGGGGCTATTGGTGGCTTGATAACTTCTTGGCTCAAATACAAAAAACCAGATGTTGGCCTGACATTAGGGGCAACAATAGGGGGATTAGTTGCGATAACAGCCGGAACAGCCAATACAAGCCCTTTAAGTTCAATAATTATTGGAGCGATTGGAGGAATTTTATATGTGTATTCAGTTGCGTTTTTTGATAAAATTAAAATAGACGACCCTGTTGGTGCGGTATCAGCACATGCTACTTGCGGTGTATGGGGGACTTTAGCAGTTGGCTTGTTCGCACAAGAGGCATATGGGGGGATTAATGGATTATTTTTTGGCGGGGGAATTTCACAACTTGTGAGCCAGCTTATTGGAGTCGGAAGTGTCTTCATATTCGTATTTCCTGCTATGCTGATTACATTTAAAATTATGGATAAGGCAATCGGATTAAGAGTAAGCAGAGAAGATGAATTAAAGGGGCTTGACATTGTTGAGCACGGAGCAGAAGCTTATCCAGATTTTTCAACAACTGCTGTTAATAATTAAATATATTGAAACTGAGACCATAAAAAATGAAACTTGTTAAGGCAATAATAAAGCCAGAAAAGCTGCCAGATGTCAAGAAAGAGCTTGCAAAAGAAAACATAATTGGAATGACGGTTTATGATGTGCACGGCTGCGGACAGCAAAAAGGCTACACAGAAGAATACAGGGGGGTTGTACATGAAGTTAATTTATTGAGAAAAGTTGTTATAGAAATAGTTGTGGAAGATGCTCTTGTGAATAAGATGGTTGATGCAATAATCAAAGGGGCGAGAACAGGAAAAATAGGTGATGGAAAGATTTTTGTCTTAAATGTAGACGAATCCATCAAAATAAGAACTAAAGAAAAAGGGGAAAAAGCCTTGAAGGGTTAAAAAAAGGATTGAGTATAATTAACTTATTTTTTCTGTTTTTCTTTCTGGCTTGCAAGGATATTAGCCCGCAACAGGCTGTCAAATGTCCCTGCATCTGTCCAAAAACCTTTCAGAATTTCATACTGCATTTTTTCATCTTTTATATAGGAACTATTTAGCTCACTCACTTCCAGCTCGCCTCTTGCAGAGGGCTTAAGGTTTTTTATCCTATAAAAAACAGTATGATCATAAAGATACAAGCCAGTAACAGCATAATTTGTCTTTGGGTTTTTTGGCTTTTCCTCTATGCCTGCAAGCCTGCCATTTGAAATTTCAGCAACACCAAACCTGTTTGCATCTGGAACTTCTTTCAAGAATACCTTTGCCCCATCATAAAAATCATCAAAATTAAACCTATCTTCAAAGATATTATCTCCGAGAATTGCCGCAATAGCCTCCCCATTGGCAAAATCCTCTGCCAATGAAATGGCATGAGCTATTCCCAATGGCTTTTCCTGAATGCTGTATGTAATTCCTGCATTAAATCTTTCCCCTGAACCAAGCAATTCCAAAAAATCTCCTGTGTGCTCCGGGCCAGAGACAACCCTTATTTCTTTTATGCCTGCATCAATCAGAGTTTCAAGAGGATGATAAATCATCGGCTTGCTATAAACAGGCAAAAGATGCTTGTTTGTAACTTTTGTCAACTCCCCCAATCTTGTTCCCAACCCGCCAGCAAGAATTATGCCTTTCATTTTTGATAAATCATATAGCCCAACAAACATTCCTCAACAGATTGGGGTATCTCAGGGAGTCCAATGCCTTCAGATTCCAATTTTGCTGTGTTAAGCATGCAGTTTGACCTCTTTGCTTCGGTTTCCTTGTCGAGCTTTTCTAAGGAAATTGCTTCAAATTCGTGGCTTGGCTCAATAATCTCTTTGTACATCTGCATTATTTCAGCAGGAGAAATTGTGCTAGGATTCGTAAGATTGTAAACTCCTGTTTTTTTTCTTTCAACCAAAACTTCCAGGGCAGAAAGCATATGCGGAACAGTTGTCATTGAATTCTGTGCATCAAGAACTTTTGAATATTTTACAAGCTTGTCAATCAAATTCCTCTCATGCGGCCTGTCATCTATTGGCATTCTTATTCTAATCTGCAAGCATGGAAATTTTTTCAATCTCTTTTCTGCCAAGATTTTTGTTTTTGCATAAAATTGCCCCTGTAGATTTGGCTCATCTTCCTCAGAATAGCCTTTTCCATTATTATTACCGCGATAAATGCAGCCGCTTCCCAAATGAACAAAATAAATGCCTTTTTTTGAGCAGCTTGCAGCCAAATTCTCCGCAATAGTCACATTAGCCTCAAATGTTTCTTCTTTATGGCTTTCGCACCAGTCAATGTTTGGTCTGCCTGTTTTCCCAATTGCATTCACAACTATGTCCGGTTTTTCTTTATCCAAGAAATCTGAGAGAAAATCAGAATTAAGGACATTAACCTCTCTGCCAACAAGTTCATAGCCAAACTCATTTGCAATCCTTGTGCCTAAAAACCCTGCCCCGAAAACAATTCCTTTCATTTTTTCCCGTAATTCTCGCTCGTAATCCTCCCGCTGGAGAATTGCCTACGAGCCATGCCCGTTCTCCACCATTTTTCATTCTCTTTATACCACTTAATTGTTTTTTTCAGTGCATCTCTAAAATCATGTTCTGGCTTCCATCCAATATCATTAATTTTTGAGCAATCAAGGGCGTACCTTTTATCATGCCCTTTTCTGTCAGGAACAAATTCAATAAATCTTTCATCTTTGATAAGCTCATTTAAAATGAGGTTAGTCAATTCAAGATTTGTTTTCTCATTTCCACTTCCAACATTATAAATCTCTCCTGCCTTGCCATTATGCAAAATGAAATCAATTGCCTCACAGTTATCCTTGACATAAATCCATTCCCTGACATTCAAGCCATCTCCGTAAAGAGGCACTTTCTTTCCTTCAAGCAGGTTTGTTATAAATAAAGGGATAACTTTTTCAGGATATTGATAAGGGCCAAAGTTGTTGCATGTTCTGGTTATTACAACAGGCAATCCATGCGTGACAAAATAGCTCATCGCAAGCAAGTCAGCAGAAGCCTTTGATGCTGCATAGGGGCTGTTTGGATGCAAGGTATCTGTCTCCTTAAAACTGCCTTCTAAAATGCTGCCATAAACCTCGTCTGTTGAAATCTGAAGAAATTTTTTGATATTGCTCTGTAAAGCAGCATCAAGCAAAACACAAGTCCCTTCAACATTTGTCCTTATAAATTCCTCAGAATTTTTAATGCTTCTGTCAACATGTGTTGAGGCAGCAAAATTGATGACTGCATCAGCATCCTTCATCAGTCTTTTAACAAGTCCAGCATCACAGATATCCCCCCGCATGAACTGATAATTCCTGCTTTTCTCAATATCCCCGAGATTTTCAGGATTTCCGGCATAAGTCAGTTTGTCAAGGTTTGTGATTCTGCAATCTTGATGATTATCCAGCATATACTTGATAAAATTACTTCCTATAAAACCGCAGCCGCCTGTTATAAGTAGATTCATTTTTATTGCAATTCCTTATCAATCTTAACCCCCTCAATCATATTTTGGAAATACAAGAGATTAACTTATAAGGCTTGTGGAATTCAAACTCGAAAGTAATTAAAAGCCTCTTGTGGTGAAATATTTATAAATTTTTAAAGACAAAACAAAAAATGCAAAAAAATAAAAAAGCCAAAATTGCTGTATTGGCAACATTTTTCTGGCCTGTATCGGGGGATGTTCATGATTATCCCTATAACATTGCAAGAATGCTAAAAGAGGCGAAACAGGATTTTGAAGTTCTTACTCCAAATGTATGGCCTGATGGCAGAAAAATAAAATCAATGGAGGAGAAGCATAATGGCATTCTAATAAAAAGATTTCCCGTTTATGCGGGCATAACCTGGTTCACAAAACTCTGGTTTCCTGAATTTGAAAATGTCAGCATTATCCACTGCTGCGGGGGTTACAGGCATCCGCATATGTTTATTGCCTTCCTGAAAAGAGGAAAGGCAAAGTTTATGCTTTCGCCTTTTTTTCCAATGCATCCCAGAAAAAATCCTTTCCTAAAACTTGCAGTCTGGGTTATTGACAACACAATTGGAAAATATGTTATTTCACATTCTGATTGCTGTTTTGCAGAAACAAAGCAGGAGGCAAAGTGGCTGAAAAAACTTGGGGCAAGGAAGGTTGTCATGCTGCCAAACTCGTTGCCTGATGAAGCATTTAAAAGAGGCAATGCGGCAGCATTCAGGAAAAAATATGGCATCAAGGGCAAAATGCTTTTCTCGCTTGGCAGGCAGGTTCCAATAAAAAATTTTGAGGAGATTATAAGCATAATGCCGAAACTTGATGCAACGCTTGTGATTGGCGGAGAAAAAACGCAATACACAGAGAAATGCAATAAGCTAGCAGAAAAATTAGGCATGGAAAGAAACATAATCTGGCCTGGCTTCATGAACCAGCAACAGAAAACAGATGCGTACTCTGCCTGCGATATTTATCTCTGCAGCAGCATCCGCGAGAGTTTAGGAACAACTGTTCTTGAGGCAATGGCTCAAAGCAAGCCAGTAATAGCAACGAATGCTGGCGGCATTCCCGAAGTAGTGCCAGATAAATTTTGCCTGTATAAACAAGGCAATAAGAAGGAATTGCTGGAAAAGATAAGCAAGCTGCTCGAAGACAAAAAACTTGCCTCTAAAATTGCAGAAAAGGGAAAGAGAAAAGCCCTGCAGTTCAGATTTGAGATTACAAAAAAAACTTACCTTAAAACAATCAATGAGTTAAATTAAAAATGCTGAAAGTTTGTGTAGTTGTAGATGTTGAGAATTTTATTTCATTCAAGCAGGGCAATCCTTCTTGGAACTCTTGGCAGAAATTGAAGGGCAGAATCAACAATTTAATCAAAGACTTCAGATATGACAAAAATGGATTTGAAAAAATCTACAAACTTGCAGAAAAAGAAAAATTTCCTATAAGTTTCATGCTTGTTGGCAGTTTATTCCAACCTGAAAAAAGCCAGAAATTCATTGATTTTGGCTATCACACATTAAGCCATAAGCCATTGACATTGATTTCTGATGCTGAATTAAAAGAAGAGGTTAAAAACATATACAATGCAAAAAGTTTCTCTGCACCTATGTGGATGATTGAAGATTCGGAAAACCCATCAAGAATATTTGAGGCATTGAAAAAGCAAAAATACAAAATCACAGTTTATAGGGGGGCAAACAATGGCATAAGCAACAGGCATGAAAACAGAATAAGCAAGCCAATCACAAAATACGGCATACAATGTGTTTACACAAGCAATTGGTTTGACGGCGAGAGGAAGCAAAAAATTAGGGAAATTTTGAGGGAAATAATGCAGAGTTCAGAAAGGGATGCTGTTTACTGCATAACAACCCATGACTTCAGCAACAAAAACATGAAAAATTTCAAATTTTTAGTTAAAAAGCTCAAAGAGATGCAGAAAAAAGGGATGATAAATATTGTAAATATGAAACAGCTTGCGAGGGATAGATGAAAATGGCATGGAAAGGCTTTAAGGATATTCAAGCAACAATTGAAATAGACTTGACAAAAACACTGGAAGAATTATGGAAAGGTTTGGACAAGGATGCGCGATGGGGTGTGAACAAGGCAAAAAAAGAGGGCTTAATAATGCAAGAAGCCAAGGAAGAGGATTGGCAGAAATTTTATCCAATTTATGCTGATACATGCAAAAGGGGCATTATTCCTCCCTTGCCTCTTGAAGAAACCAAGAAATCAAAGCTTTTTGTATGCAAGAAGGATGCAAATATTATTGCCGGCGCGGCAGTAAAACAAAAAGATGAAAAGATTGAATTATTCCTAAATGCTTCTCTGCCAAAATTCCTGAATCTTCAGCCAAATAACCTTATTTACTGGGGGCTGATAGAATATGGGAAAAATAATAATTTCAAGGTTCTTGATTTAGGCGGCTATCAATTAAAGGCAAAACCTGGAAATAAACTTTATGAAGTTAATAGATTCAAGGAAAGATGGGGCGGCAGGATTGTTACTTACCACATCCACAGCAAGAATCCACTTTACATTCTTGGAAGAAAGATAATCAGAAATTTTCCTGTTGCAAAAAAGATAAGGGACAAAATGAGGATGATAAAATCTGCAACTTAAATTTTTCCTGATTTAATTGCTTTTCGCATTGCCTCATCAATTTGCCCCTGCATCCTCTCCAACGAGAATTTTTTTGCCCTTTGCCTTGCATTCCTGCTCATTCTCCCCCATAACCTTTGATTTTTAACAAGCATCTTCAGCTTTTCTACTGCCTCTTCCCTTGTATCAAACAGAAAGCCATTTTTTCCATTTTCAACAGACTCTTTATAGCCCCCTTTATTAAGCAGTATAGGCACACATCCATGCGCCATTGCCTCAACAGCAGACATGCCAAAATGCTCAAGCAATGCAGGATACTTACTTTCATTGATGCCAAGGCCTTTTGCCTGAACAAAGATTTTTGATTCTGAATATATTTTATTCAGTTCCCTGCCCTTGGGATTTATTATAATCCTGATTGGATATCCTTCTGACAATTTTTTCAGCTTTTCATAATATTCTGCAGGCGGCTCGCTGCCGCAAATCCAGCACTCATAATCCTTTATGCCAGCATCGTAAACTGCCTTAAAGCACTCTATTGTGAATTCATAATTCTTGTCGGGGGTTAATCTGCCCAGGCTAAGAATTATGCTTTTCCTGCGTGCAGAAATCTTTTTTGGAATGTCTATTGGCGGGTAGATTACAGAAGAATTAACACCCCATTTCTTCCCCAGCCATGCCTTGGTATAATTGGAATTGCAGTAAACTTTATCATACTGCCTGGCATAATTCCTGGCAATTGTCTTCAAGAGCCATCTTGCGCACAATTTTACAAAATCAAAAAAAGATTCTGCGGGCTTGGGCCATTTCAAGCCAAAAAAATGGCAGTACATCACATTGTATCTTGCGTTCGGCTTTACTGTTTCATGAGCATCAGCATTGAAAAACAAGTCATACTCCATTGCAATCCTTGAAATTTTTCTGAAGCTAAACAGATGCAGCAAGGTGGGGTTCAGACTGCTTTTTTTGTAGAGATATTTGAAATTTTTTATTCGAGAAAAGTCTACCGCATATGCCTCTTCAAGCTGTTTTTTGCTTACTGGGAATAGGCTGAGAATATCAACATCATTTGTTTTGCTTAAATGCTCTGTGATTTTGCAGTCAAATTTCTGCCCCCCACCTATGCTGTGCAAAGCCCAGTCATACACGCATATCTTCATAATATCCATACCTTCTTCCGCTATATAAAGATTATTTACTGGAATTCCACAAGTAATTTAAACGATTTCTCTGCCTTATAAATGATGGAAAAAAATAATTCAAGAGCGGTAAAACTTGCACTTGTAAATATAACAAAGGACTTAGAATGCCCCCCATTAACCCTGGTTTATCTTGCTACATACCTAAAAAAACACCTGAAAAACAGGATAAAAATAAAGATAGTAGACATTAATTTTGAAGACCCATCAAAAACAATAATGCGGCTCAAACCAGATATTGTAGGCATATCATCCATGACAATCAGGTATAATTATGCCAAGAGACTTGTAGAACAACTTAAAAAGCATGCAGATGTGCCTGTTATTTTGGGTGGCGTGCACATTTCCACATGCCCAGAGTCCTTCAGCAAGGTTTTTGACATTGCTGTCAGGGGGGAGGGAGAAAAAACAATTCTGGAGCTTATTGAATTATTTGAAAAAAGAAGGGCTTTTCCTGTAGATGAGCTGAAAAAGATCAAGGGAATAATGTTCTGGGATAACAGCAATGCAGTCAGGACAGAAGCAAGAGAGATGCTCGACCTGAAAGAGATTCCTGTTCCCGATAGAGATTACCTCAACCCGCAATATTTCTGGCCAAGGGTTTCATACAATAAAATAAGGGGAAAAAAAGTCATAGAGGCAGGTATGTTAACATCTAGAGGGTGCCCTTACAGATGCGTTTTCTGCTCAACCTCATTGTTCTGGAACAAGATTAGATTCCAGGCTGCTGAAAAAGTCGCAAAGGAGATTAAGTACCTAATCACAAATTTTAAGGTAAACTATATTGTTATGTATGATGATTTTTTTGCGATAACAGAGGATAGGGCAACAGAAATCTACAATGCAATGAAAAAAGAAAGTTTAATAGGAAAAGTAAGGATTTCATGCTCCTTAAGGGCAAATCTTGTTACAGACAAGTTGTGCAGCATATTGAGAAAAATTGGCGTTGTAACAGCTAATTTTGGCTTCGAATCTGGCAGCAACAGAATCTTGCAGTACCTTAAGGCAGAAAGCGTCACAGTTGAGCAGAATAAAAATGCAGTCCGACTATGCAGAAAGCACGGCTTTGATGTTACCGGCTCTTTTATGATGGGGAACCCCGGAGAAAAAATGGAAGATATGCAAAAAACACTTGAATTGATGGGCTGGATGCAGAAGAAAGGCGTAATAGACCTGTGGTGTGGCGTGGCAAAGCCATACCCCGCAACCAAATTTTGGGAATACGGCATCAAAAACAACCTAATAGACGAAAATTTTAACTTTGATTTGGTTGACCCGAGCTACATACACAATCCTGTTTTTCTTGACAAAAGCATAAGCAAAGAGGAATTTTTCAGGATTTTCAGGGAGGCAAAATATATATCATTTAGTATCTCCAATAAAAATGAGTCCAGAATAGCGAGAAAAATAAAGGATTTTGTTTACTACAACAAAATCCTATGCGATATAGCCAAGTTCATGGCCCAAAGGATGCCTGACAAAATAACAGAGAGGATGCATTTAAAATGAAATCAGAAGAGTTGAGGAATATAAAGGAAGTAGGGGAAGATAAAAGGAAACGTGTGCTTTTTGCTAACCCAAGAAGAAACACAACAACAAACCAAGTTCCGCACATGGGGCTGGCAATTCTTGCTTCGATATTGAAGAAAAGGGGGCATGAAATTCTTGTTGTGGACTACAACCTAATTCCAGATGCGCCTAATATCCCAAGCTTCATAAGGAAATTCAAGCCAGATGTCATAGGCATAACCATCTATACTGCTAATACAAAAGAGGCTGACAAAATAATAGGCGATTCCAAAATTTTTGCCCCAAACACCCCGCTAATTGTTGGCGGGCCGCATCCGACTCTTTATTATGACGAATCGCAGAAAGATAATCGGATAGATTATATTGTAAGGGGAGAGGCAGAACTAGTAATTATGGATTTGGTTGAGAATGCAAAAAAGGAGAAAATAGCAAGTATAATTCAGGCGAGGGAAAGAGTAAATCCTGATGATGTGCCCTATCCTGAATACAAGGTATTTTACAAATGGCAGTACATCAGGGGATACTCAATAATGACTTCAAGAGGATGCCCTTACAGGTGCAGTTTCTGCCCTGTTGTTTCTGTCTCTGGGAAATTATGGAGGGTAAGAGCTCCTGAGAGTTGCATAAGGGAAATAGAGCATGCAATGAAAGAGATTTCACCAAACCTTCATATTCTTGTGCAGGACGACAACCCGCTTGTTGACAAGAATAGATTTTACAGATTTCTCAGAATTTATGCTGAAAGAATAGGATTGAGGTTAAGCGTAACGAATATTCGGGCAGATGATGTTAATGATGAGCTGCTCACATTGTTGAAAAAGGCAAACTGCAATTCTGTAGGCTTGGGGGTTGAGCATGCGCATCCTGAAGTTTTCAAGCTGATAAACAAAGGCGAAACTCTTGAGCAGATAGAAAAAGCGGCAAACCTTGTAAGAAATCACGGCATGCTGTTAAGCTTGTGCTTTGTTATTGGATTGCCTGGAGACAACATCAGGAGAATAAGGGCTTCTATAGAATTCGCAAAAAAGCTAAAACCTGATTCAATATACTGGAATTCTGTTATGCCTTACAGGAGCACTTCAATAAGGGCCTGGTTTGGGAAGCATGGCACATTATACAACGAGATAGGGCATACATCCCTTGCCGAAGGGAGTTTCATGGCTAATGAACCGGTTGTTGAAACTCCTGACTTTACAAAAGAGGAAAGAATAAAGGCACATTATTTGTGCCTGTTTGAAACCATTGATGACAAGTTAAAATTAGGCAAATCAATCCTGATTTTTTTAGAGGCTGCAAAATACCAGCTTTACAGCGAATTTTTCTACTGGCTGCCGAGAGCAGTGATAAAAGAGATTAAAAATACTCGAAGTCTGATTGAAAAAGCACATGATTATTCAAAGCGTGAAGGTGTAAAAGCAATGCTTGAAAGGATGATTTTCCTTATGAAAAGCAGAAATGCAGAAAATTAAAGTTAATAACGGCCAAGAAAGCTGTTTATCTTTATTCTGGCAATCTCAAGCAGCATCTTCAATGAATCCCTGAATGGATTCAATTTGCTGCCCGAAGCATCATTCCATATTACTGGAATCTCAAGTATCTTTGTGCCCTTTTGCCTTGCGATAAATAATATCTCGACATCAAATGCCCACCCATCCAGTGTTTGCTTCTTGAAAATGGGTTTGCAATTCTTGAACAGCTTGAAGCCGCATTGGGTGTCCTGCACATTTACAGGCAACACTATTCTTGTAATCTTGCTGAATATCCCCCCAAGAAGAACTCTGAATCTTGGCTGTTTTCTCACAATTTTATGCCCTTCAACAACCCTTGAACCAACTATTATGTCATAATCTTTTATAGATTTCATAAATTTGCCAAGTTCCTCTATTGGCGTGCTTAAATCTGCATCACAAAACAAGGCAAGATTGTTTTTTGCAGCAAGCATTCCTGTTCTGACAGCATAGCCCTTGCCTTGATTTTTTCTGTATTTTATTATCCTTAACCTCTTATCTCTTATTCTTCCCGCCACCTGCGCTGTATTATCCCTGCTGCCATCATCAACCACTATAATCTCAAAAGAATAGTTTTTTCTGCTCAGATAATCCCTTATCTTTTTTAAGCTGTTATAAATTCTATTCTCTTCATTATAGGCTGGGATTATAACAGATATTTTTTTCTGCCTGTATTTTTTCATTAAGGATATGATTTTCATAAGCAATTTAAACCTTTTTGTCAGTTATTTCTGTCTGTTTGCTGAATATCCAAACGAAATATTAATAAATCCAATTTGTTCTTACTTTTAAGGGCTAACAGAATAAAAATGAAGTCCATGAAAACTCTGCTTATCAACCCGCCTGAAACAGCCGAGAAAGGCGGTTTAACTGTCTTAGGCCTGCCTCTCGGCATACTTTATCTTGCAGCAGTATTAGAAAAAGAAAGCAAAGATGTAAAGATATTTGATTCCATTACCTGCACCAACAAGCTAATCACAAAAGACATCGGCAACAATATGATTAGATTGGGTGCATCTTGGGAAAGAATAGAGGAAGAAATCAGAAAGACAGAGCCGAATATTATTGGAGTATCAAACCATTTCAGCTCTCAAATTGACAATGCCATACGGGTTGCAAGGATTGCAAAAAAAGTGAATAGCAGAATAATAACTGTTGTCGGAGGGCCTCATGCCTCCTGCATGCCAGAGGATTTCCTAAAAGAAGAGTGCATAGATTTTATTGTGATGGGGGAGGGGGAATATGCCTTTCTAGAACTTGTAAAAAGGCTTGAAAAAAATGAGAGAATAGACAATATAGGCAACCTTGCTTTCAGAAAGAAAGGGAGGAATATAATCAATCCAGTAAAAGCCATAGAAAATCTTGATGAGCTGCCGTTCCCCGCATATCATCTGACAAACATGGAAAATTATTTCAATATTAGCAAGGATTTGGGCAGGGTGGCAGTTGGAGCAGTGAATGACAGAAAGATATCAGTGATAACATCTAGGGGGTGCCCTTATAATTGCTGTTTCTGCTCAATACACTGCCATATGGGAAGAAAATGGCGTGCACATTCAAGTGAGTATGTTATAAGGCATATCCAGTATCTTGTTGCTAAATTAAGGATTAACCATATAAGCTTTGAAGATGATAATCTTGTCTTGGACACAAAAAGGCTGGAAGAGATACTTGACGGCATTGAAAAAAACAAAATAAAAATCGCCTGGGATACGCCCAATGGCATCCGGGCAGACAGAGTCAATCTAAATTTGCTTGGAAGGATGAAAAAGGCAGGATGCAGCTCAATAAAAATAGGCATAGAATCAGGGGACCAGCATGTCCTGGACAATATTGTCGGCAAGAATCTTAAACTGAAAGATGTTATTGATGTGGCAGATGCCTGCAAGAAACTGGATATTCCGCTTACAGGCTTCTTTATAATAGGTTATCCTGAAGAAAAGAAGGAAAATATTAAACACACTCTTGACTTTGCTTACATGCTTAAGAGGAGATACTATATGGATTCTGTCATGACTATTGCGATGCCCTTGATTGGAACAAAGATGTACGAAACAAGCAAGGAAAAAAACTATCTGGTTGAAGGGCATAACCCGTCAGAATTTGGAAGCAAGGATAGCTGGGTAATCGAAACTGAAAATTTCAATCTTGATTACCTTAGATCAGAAAGAAACAGATTTTACAAAAAGATAATGCTGCTGCAAATATTGCAAATTATAGGGAAACCATCAATATTGTTGAGATATATCCATATTTTAAAAAATCCGAAAAACTGCATGCAAATTTTAAGATATTTGATAAAAACATAAAATGGAAGAAAAAACAAAAAGCCAGATGGAAATGAAAACAAAAGAGGCAGATGTGCTGCTTATCCACCCGCCACTCTCTGTTAATGAGAGATATGCAAGAGATGTTGGAGATGTCGGAGGAGATTTGCCTCCATTGGGATTGGCTATGGTTGCCGCTGTGCTTAAGGAGAAGGGATTCAAAGTAAGGATAATAGATTCAATTGTTATGCATTTGTCAAATAAAGATTTGATTGAGATTATCAGAAGAAATAATCCCAAAGTTATAGGAATAACTGCAATGACTCCCTCTTATCCAAGGGCAAAAGAAATTGCTGAGATAATCAAAAAAGAATTTCCAGAAACTCTTTTGCTAATAGGGGGGCATCATGTGACCATAATGCCTGAAGATGTCCTTAAAGAATCAAGATATGACATTGGGATTATCGGCGAGGGGGAATTAACGATTATTGAATTGTTAAAATTATACAAATCTATGGATTATAATTATAAAAAATTCTTATCAAGCATGAAATTAGAGAGCATAGACGGAATTGTCTTCAAAAACAAGAAAGGTAGAGTAATATTAAACAAGCCAAGGGAATTGATAAGCAATCTTGATGAACTGCCTTACCCCGCAAGAGAGCTGCTGCCAATGAGCAAGTATCTGCCATTGCCAAACCAATATAAACGAAAGCCTGTTGTGCATATGGTTGCAATCAGGGGATGCCCTTACAACTGCGCATTTTGCTCAAACAACAAGCTTTTTGGCAGAGGAATAAGGGCAAGAAGCCCTGAAAAGGTTGTTGAAGAGATTATCTATGTAATGAAAAAGTACAATGCAAGAGAAATTTCATTCTGGGATGACATGATGACTACAAGCAAGGAGTGGGTGCATAAATTCTGCGACATTATAATCCAAAACAAAATTGACATAACCTGGACTTGCTATGCAAGAGTTGATTCTGTTGATGAAGCAATGCTTAAAAAGATGAAAAAGGCAGGATGCTGGAACATATTTTTTGGATTTGAGTCAGGAGTGCAGGAACTGCTTGACAATATCCACAAAGGAATTACACTAAAACAGATAGAAGAAGCAAATGCATTATGCAAGAAGTATGGCATAGAAGTCAGAGCAAGCTTCATGATTGCACTTCCAGGAGAAACTCCTGAGCTTGCAAGAAAAACAATAGAGTTTGCAAAAAAGCTTAATCCAGACTATGTGCAGTTCTGCATTACAACCCCTTATCCCGGGACAGAACTTTACGAGAACGCTGAAAAATACGGCAGGCTTGAAAAGGATTTTGCAAAATTCAGCATGTGGGAGCCTGTTTTTGTTCCTTATGGATACAGAAATCAAGAAGAAATAAAGGAAATTGAAAGAAAAGCTATGCATGAATTCTACCTGCGCCCGGAATACATCATTTCCAGAATAAAAAAGATTAATTCCATTGAGGATATTTTCAGATACTTAAAAGGGCTGAGATTTTTGCTGGGATTTATCAGCAATAAGAAGTGATAGGGGCTGCAAAAAAATTACTGCTTCTTGAATGCCTGGACTGCTTCCAAAGAAAAAGCAAAGGGCAGATTAACTGGAAGATTTAACTGCTTTACAACAGGTAAATTAAATTCTTCCTGCATTTTTTTTGGAATAAAAGAATTAACATGATCTATTGCTTTGGCTGGCTTAATTCCAAGCAAGAATCTTGAAATAGTTAAATTTGTTTCATTAGGATAGCTTACTATAATTCTCCCCCTCTTTTTTGTAACTTTCTTTAAATTGTAAATAACTTTTTTGTAATCATGCACATGCTCTAACATATCCGCACAAATCACAATATCAAAATATCCTTCTGGAAATTTTAAGTTTGTTGAATCCTGCAAGAAAAGTTTTGCTTTTTTCCCAAGTCTTTTCCTTGCAGAAGCAAGAGCAATCTTTGTTACATCAATACCAGAAAGCAAAATGTTAGGATTTTTTTTATGAATTTCCCGCAAGAGATGACCTTCACCACAGCCAGCATCCAGAACTTTCAGATTTTTCTGTGATTTTAATTTAGGAATAAATTTTAAGATACAATGCAATCTTTGATTGTGGAAAAATCTAATTAAAGGATTGCTTGAGTTGTAAAGCTTGTCCATGTGGTTTTCTTCCATGACTAAATGCTTATTTACAGATTTCATATCTAGGATAAGCAAGAGTATATTTTAAAATCTTTTTAATAACAAGAACAACAAAGCCAAATTAATAAGGTATAAAAATACAAAGAATATTCTTAAAGTTAGAATGGACAAGGACGCAAAGGTTATTGTTGGCATAATCGTAACAGCAATTATTATCAGAATTTTTCTCCTATTTATAGCGCCAATAAGCATGTTTGCCGATCCAGTAATCCGCTACATCCCTGATGCTGAGAAAGTTCTTCATGGAAATTTCTCTTTTCACGACATGCCCTTATTCATAATTCTTGAGGCATTCTGGATGTTGCTTTTGAAAGGCAAGTTGCTCTGGCTTGCATGGAAATCAACATCTTTCATTTTTTTCATAGCAATTTTATTCCTGCTTCCAAAAGTATTCAGAAAATTCAATCTAAACAAAAAGGAGCAGATTATGCTTCTTGCGTTATTTTCATTTTCAACATGGTCTATCTTACTGAGCGTGACAATAATGCAGGACATGATGCTTGCATTTTTTGTGCTTGCCTTGTTTTTAAGCATTGAAAATTACCTCAGAAATCCAAAGGGCAAGGGGATTGCAGGTTTGATATTTTTTACAGCATTAATGATATTGACAAAACAGACAGGATATTTACTGCTTGCTGGTTTTATATTGTATATTTTAAGCAAGAAGGTTAATAAGACAGAGATAAAAAAGAAGACCAAAATTATTTTTTATTTAGCAATTGGCGGCTTATTGACTATCTTCTGGCCAATCAAGAACTATATAACTTTAGGAAAGGCATTTATAGGAATCCATCCACCAGCGCCTTCAATTCATAGTGTTGCAGAATATCTGAATATCTTTATAAAAACATACCATTATTTCTGGGAAATTCCTATACTCGAGAAAGTCAGCCTACAAGGAATTTTTTCCAATCTTTATGTTTTATTTTATATTTCAGCAATATTAGTAACTGCCATAATATCAATTATAACTGTTTTTGCATTAATTAAGTACGGCAAAAAGCATAAAGGATATATAGCAATATTACTGCCTATCCTTGCTTTTATTTTCTATTGGATTTTTGTCATATTCCTTGGCTTTAATGATGCAGGCAGATATTTATTTCCCTTGCTGCCTTTTTTATTTCTTTTTCCAGTTAAATTTATAAGTGAAATAAAAAAACCTCTAATCAAGAGATTCTTTTATCTCGTTATTGTCGCATTTTGCATTCTCTCTGTCATCTCAGCTTTGGGCATTGCATTGCATATCCGAAATACAGACAACCAGATTTTAGAGATAAATGATGCACTAAAAAAAATCAATGCAACAGGCACTTTTGTGACAAATGATGAATTTACAAGCTCTGCCCTGCCTTATTATCTCAAACAGCCAGTAATTTTTAACTTGACAAGAAATGTTAGAGATACAAGCGTGCCCTGCAATGGCGAGCACATTTTCTTCACGAAGGATTATGACGTGTTCAGGGAAGGGGACGAATACAGGGTATGCAGGTATTAGAACTCTTTTTTTTTAGAGTGTTCATTATAAATGAAAAGATTTAAAAGAGATATTTAAGTAAAAAGGGGATATTTTTATCCACTTTCTATATAGAAAAGTTTAAAAAGAGCGGTAAATTGTAAAGTTTATGTATGAGTTGAAAATAGCAAAATTAAGGGAAATGCCTGTATTTTCTTTAGCCGACATTTCACAAATTGTTTCTGGCAAGGAATATGCTAAGAAGTTAGCAAAAAGGCTTGTAAAAGCTAATGCCCTATTCAAAATAAAAAGAGGCCTCTACACTTTTTATGATGACCCTTTTCTTGTAAGTTCCTTTTTGTTAAAGCCAAGTTATATCTCTTCTGCTTCAGCACTCTCCTACCATAAATTGATAACCCAATTGCCAAAAGACATTTTCTGTTTTACATCAAAACAAAAGAAAAAATTAGATTTTGTAACAGAAATTCTTTTTTTTCATACAAACTATTTTTTTGGATTTGAAATGCAAAAATATGAAAATTTTATTTTGCCAGTAGCAACCCCTGAGAAAGCGGTAATTGATTCTCTTGGCATACTTCCGATTTCAGTGTTTGAAGAAGCAATGGAAAAAATAGATTTGGAGAGAATGCTGGCATATTTAAAAAAAATAGGAAAGAGCTGTTTCACAAAAAGAATTGGGTATTTATTAGAAAAAAATGGTTTTGATGTTTATGATAGGCTAAAAAAAGGCATTAACAATAAATATATTCTTTTAGACACTATTGCCAAAAAGGAAGGGGCAAAAGATAAAAGATGGAAGCTGATAATTAATGTAAGATGATACCGAAAGAATTATTAGTTATGATAGCAAGGAAGAAGGGTTTAACGAATAAAGAGCATATGGAGAAGGATTATTTTCAAGATTTATTTCTTTACAAGTTATATAAAAAAACAAATATGCTTGTTTTTAAAGGAGGCACCTGCTTGTATAAGATTTATAACCTCAAAAGATTTTCAGAGGATTTGGATTTTTCTTTATTAAAATATTTTGATGTGGAAAGCTTAATTAAGGGTATAATCAAGAGCATTGGAAATTGTGAAATAAAGAGCATTAAAAAAACAGAAGATTCTTTGCTGATAAAAATTAGCTTTATAGGGATATTAACAAATTACAACACTTTAAGGATTGATATAAATTTTAAAAACATAATTTTAGAGGATTTTGACACAAAAAATTACATTTCAGATTATACAGACATAAATCCTTTTTCAGTTAGAGCCATGAATTTAAAGGAAATGCTTGCTGAGAAAATACACTCTTTGTTAGCAAGAGAAAAGGCGAGAGACTTATTTGACCTTTTTTTCCTTCTGAAGCTTGCTGAGTTTGACAAAAAGCTTGTAGAGAAAAAATTGAGAAATTTCAACATGAAATTTGATTGCAAAACATTAAAAAATAAGATAAGTAAATTGAAAAATGTTTGGGAAAGAGAGCTCAAACCATTTGTCTTAACGGAATTGCCAGAATTTGAGGTCATTAAAAATTTTGTTTTAAGCAAAATTGAAGCAGGAATAAAAGAATAAAAACTAGGCAAAAAAACTTCAAGGTTTTCAAAGAGCAAGAGGAACACAGGATTTGCAGGATATAGGGGAAAGCATGCGCTATAACATAGGAAAATTCTGGAAAAATAGAAAGCAGCCAATTGAAGTAAGAAAAAAGAATTCTGAAAGTTTGAAAAAAGCATACAAAGAGGGAAGGCACAAAAGAGTTTGGCTGGGGGAGCATTTTGCAAAAGAGCATAGAGAAAAATTGAAAAAAAGCAATGAGAAAACATGGAAGTCCTTGACATTAAGAATAGAACATATAAAGAAAGCAAGAAAAAGATGGAAAAGCAAAGAGGCAAGGAAGAAGCATGCTGAAATCATGAAAAAAAGATATCAAGATAGGGTGTTGAGGGCAAAAATGGCAATAATCATAAGGCAGATAAAATTGCAGCCAGAAAACAGAAAAAAAGCCAAGGAAAAAGCAGCAGAGATACACAAACAACATCCTTATCTCAAGAAAAAATTTCAGAGAGGGCTGCAGGTTTATCTTGCAATATACGAGCTTGAAAAGCTTCTCGGCAAAGACAATGAGAAGCCGCATATAAAAACATTAACAAAATACAAAGTAAGAAGCAAATATGAAAGAGATGCTGTAAATTTCTTATGGTTCAGCAGGATAAAGCAGGAATATGAAACCTTCTGCCTGTTTTTTCCAGAGATGTTCTGCATTCCTGACATCTATTTGAGAGAATTCAACATAATAATAGAGATAGCAGGGCAGTTTCCCAGAACAAGAAAAAAGAACATGATAAAAAAACAAGTTTATGAAAAATACAATCTTCCTGTCATCTGGCTCACTCCGAGCAGTTTCGCAAATCTGCATAGAAACATAATCTTGAGACTTGCAGACCAGGAAATAAGAAAAAAGGCAAGAAAATTCAGGCTTGAATATTGGACAGACCCTCTGAACTACAAAAGAATAAAGGCACTAAAAGAGGCAAAGCCAGAAATTTACAATGCATACATGCAAGAATTAAGGAAAAAATATCCAAGAACAAATGCGTAAATCTGGCATTCTTGCAATTTGGATAGGTAACAATCTCCTCTTTTCACAAGCTTTAAAAGTGTCTACAAGTATTTTCCTAACATCCTTATTAAAAAGATAAATATAGAAAATGGGTCAAAAAAGAATTGCAGTAGTTGGGTTGGGTTATGTTGGTTTGCCTCTTGCTCGTCTAGCTGCAAAAAAAGGCTATCAAGTTTATGGTATTGATAATAATAAAAATAAGCTTGAGAAAGTAAAAAAATCAATAGACCCCATAACAAATCAAACATTAAAAGAAAAAATAATAATAACTGAACCAGCTAAAGCAATCAGCCTTTCTGATATAATTATTGTCTGTGTCCCTACTCCCGTGAATGAAAAGTGTATGCCTGATTTTAGACCATTAATCTCTGCTGTTAAATTGATTTCTGAAAATTTAAAGAAAGGACATTTGATTGTAATAGAATCAACTGTTAACCCTGGTGTTTGTGAAGAAGTTGTAAAACCAATTTGGGAAAAATCTGGCTTAAAGGCAGAAAAAGATTTTTATCTTGTTCATTGCCCGGAAAGAATTAATCCAGGAGATGAGAAGTGGGATGTTGAGAATATTCCTCGTGTGATTGGGGGACTAAGCAGAGAGGGGTTAGAAAAAGCGTTTGAATTTTATTCTTCAATAATAAATGCAAAAATCACAAAAATGAGCTCTATAAAGGCTGCAGAAGCAGTTAAAATAACGGAAAATGCTTTTCGTGATGTTAACATAGCTTTTGTTAATGAATTAGCAAAAAGTTTTGATAATCTTGGCATTGATATTCTTGAAGTAATTGAGGGTGCAGCAACAAAACCGTTTGCTTTTCTGCCGCACTACCCTGGCTGCGGGGTTGGGGGGCATTGCATTCCTGTTGATCCCTATTATCTCATCGAAGAAGCAAAATCAAAAGGTTTTGACCACAAGTTTCTGAGGCTAGCGAGAGAGATAAATGATTCTATGCCGGATTATGCAGTAGAATTACTAATAAATGAGATAGACAAAATTGGAGAGAAAATTAAATATGCAAAAGTAGGTGTGTTAGGGGTAGCTTACAAAGGCGGGATCTCTGATATTAGAGAAAGTCCAGCAATTAAAATCATTTCTAAACTAAAAAATCTTGGTGCAAGTGTTACAGTATATGACCCCCATGTTCCAGAAAGATCTGACGTTAAAAATTTAGGGGAATTTTTACAAAAATGTGAATATATCCTACTTGCAACAAATCATCTAGAGTTTAAATCAATAGAAAATTTAGATCTGCAAAATGTTAAAGTTATAATTGATGGCAGAAATTTTTTAGATAAAGAGAGGATAATTAAAAAAGGTGTTATATACAAGGGTATTGGGAGATAAAAAATCAAAGGGGTTCTTCTTAGGTTTTCAACAACATGAAAATGATAAAACCGATCAACAAAAAAAATAAAATTGTAATGTTAGTAAAGAAGGAGTATCCCTTTCCAGATTTCTGGATATTCAAAAAATTAAATAAATTCTATTGGGGGGTTGTGTTTAAAATTTTTATAAAGAGGGAAATTAAAAAATATTGCAAAAAACAAGATTTCCTTGTAATTTCAGATTTTGAGCAATATGGTGAATTAAAAAAAATATGTGAGAATGTCAAGATATTCGAAGATTATGCTGAAATAAATGAACCATATGTAGGGACATATCCTGAAGCATCAAAACTGGCAGAAGAGTGGCTTAATAAAGCAAAAGATTTTTTGAATTTTGAAAGTTACAATCTTAAAGATATTCTAAAAGAGGAACTTACTTATAACATGATGCCTTACATAGACGACTTCAAAATAGTAGAAGAGATAACGAAGAGAGAAAATCCAGAAACATTCTTGTGCCTGAACACTGAAAGCTCGCTAGCAAAAAATGCTGCAATATTCTGTAATGTGAAAAAGATTATGCATCTCGGTCTTAAAGAAAGCATAATAAAAATAAGGGGCATCTTAAGAAGATTCTCTCCGAATTTGAGGGCATTATTCAGTAGCTTTTTGAATAACAGAGAACTAATAAAAACAAATTTTAGAAACAATGACAATGATAAAAAAATTCTTTTTACAGCTTATTGTAATTTTGATTTTTATTTATTACACTCTTTGATAAAATTGGTGGAGAAAAAGGGAGAAAAATTTATGATTCTTTCCAATTATCATGAAACCCAAAGATTGCTTAGGAAAGAAGGAATCGCTTACTTCTCTTTTGGGGATTTTCTAAAGAAAAAAGATAAAAAAGAAATAAAAAGTGCAGAAAAGATTTTAGAAAAAGAATGGAGAAAGGTTAAAGATAAACTAAAAAAGGAAATGATCTATAAAAAGTACAATTTTTGGAATGTATTTGGGTGTGAATTGGAACATTATCTTTTAACAAGGGTTCCTTTAATAATAAATTATATAAAGAGTAGCAAAAATATTTTTGCAGATAATAAAATTAGCATAATAGTTTCTATGGGAGATATAATTCCTATGAGAAGGACTCCTATTGAAGTCGCAAAAAAATCCAATATTCCTTCTATAACCATACAAAATGGAGCATATATGCGCTCAATTAAAATGGGTATTTTTCCATTAATTTCTGATGTAAAAAGTGTGTGGGGAAAAGCTTCAAAGGAGTTGTTAGTTAAGTTTGGGATTGATTCTGAAAGGATAATCATAACGGGCAGCATGAAATTGGATGATTATATAAAGAAAAAAAAAGCAGATAAAAACACTTGGAAGAAAATTGGTTTAAAAAAGGGAGAAAAATTCTTTTTGGTAGCAATGCAGCCCCTTGAAGACACTTTTTTGCGAAAAGAGAATATACAAATTATCAGGAAAATGATAAATACAATGCTAGAATTTCCCGATATGGCACTTATTTTTAAATTACATCATAGAGATATGGACACGGGGAGTATAATTTGTAACATTCTAAAAGAAACTGATGAAGAAATCAAAAACAGGATTAGAGTTATTAAAGATGCAGATATAATAAATTTAATAAGTGCTTGTGAGATTTTATTTACTGTAAACTCAACAACTGCTGTGGAAGCCATGTTCATTAAAAAACCAGTAGTGATATTAGATTTGTTTGATGTTAGACATAAAGGCATTTTTGAAAAGTTTGACACTATCCAAAAAGTTACCTTAAAAGATGACCTAACTAAAATAATAAAGAATAATCTAGATGGTAATCATAGAAAAAAATACCTCAAAAAAATTGAAAAATTTTTGAGATGGTACTGTTATAAATTAGATGGCAAAGCAACAGAAAGGGTTTTTTCATTAATCAAAAAGCTAAAAAATAAAAGATTAAAAGAATAGAGATAAATAAGTTATTTAAATGATCTCTAGCATGCTAAAAAATGATCAAAGGCAAAACCATCCTTGCAATAATTCCTGCTCGTGGCGGCAGTAAAGGGATTCCAAGAAAGAATATAATTCCCATAAATGGAAAACCCCTCATTTACTATGCTATAAAAGAAGCAAAAAAATCTAAGTATGTAGACAGGCTTATTGTTTCAACAGAAGATGAAGAAATTGCGAGGGTTGCAAGAAATTATCAAGTAGAAGTTATCAGAAGACCAAAAAAGTATGCTAAAGATAATATTCCTATAAGACCTGATCTAATTCGTTATATAACCAAAAAACAATTGAAGGAGAAGTATGATATAACTGTAGTGATTATGGCTACATCAGTTTTCATAAAAGTGAGAGAAATAGATGCAGTTATAGAAAAACTTAGCAAGACAAAGGCAGACTGGGTGACTACTATTTGTGAAGCCGAAACGCATCCTTATAGAATGGGGAGGATTATTAATGATAAACTGGTTCCAGTAATAAAAGGGAATATATGGGCTCAAAGACAGAATCTTCCAGGGATATACCAGATGGTAGATTCTGTGTATGCTACTTGGGCAAAAATTTTAGATAAAAAGAATTGCCTTGATAGTAAGAATTGGAGAGGTGTAATAATAAATAAAGATGAAAGTATAGACATTCATGAACCAATTGATTTGATTATTGCTAAGGCTATTTTAAAATTTGTAAAAAATCGGGAGAAGTAAAAAAATGTCAGGTAGAGGATATTCTTATTTAACTGGGAAAGCAAGGAATTTAAAATATTTTTTTAATCAAGGACCTTTACTCAAACATGTAGTAGACAGAATAAAATTTAATATTCTTCCGAAATATTTTATAGCACCAAATTTTCCAACACACATTGATATAGAATCTTCTTCTTTATGCCAATTAAAATGTCCTATGTGTAAACAAAGATTAATGGCAAAAGAAATAAAGGGGAACATGAATTTTGATTTATATAAGAAGATAATAGATGAATGTAGTAGAAGAAGAGTTTATTCTATAAAATTAAGCTGGAGAGGGGAACCTTTAATGAATCCTGGGATTTGGGATATGGTTAGATATGCGAAAGAGAAGAGAATAAAAGATGTTGCATTTTTGACAAATGGGGAGAGGTTAAAAATTAAAGACATACCAAAACTTGTGGAATCTGGTCTCAACTGGATAAGTTTTTCTATAGATGGGTTAGGAAAAACTTATGAAAAGATAAGATCCCCCTCTAAGTTTGAGGATATTGTTGAGAAATTGAAAGCTATAAAAGAGTATAAAGAAAGGAGGAATCTTAAAAATCCACTTGTTAGAATACAAACATTCTATTCTGCTATAAAGAATAATCCAAAAGAATATTTTGATTTTTTTAGTCCGATAGTTGACAGGATAAATGTTGGAGCTGACAGAATTGAAATAGGAAGCAAGGATTTCCCAAGAGACAGGGATTTTATTTGTCCAACAGCATGGCAGAGAATGATGATAGCTCATAACGGAATTGTTGCACAATGCCATGACGATTATTTATTAAAAAATCCCATGGGTAATGTAAACGAAAAATCTTTATATGAAATTTGGCATGATGAACCATTCGGAAAATTCAGAAAACTGCAAAAAACAAAACAACAGGATTTATCACTTACATGTAGAGAATGTCCTCATCGCGGCCTGATGAATGAAAAGGTTCTTAAGATTCATGATAAGAAAGTTGTAATTGAGAAGTTTACTGGTCAAGATTTTGACATTAAAAAAATAAACGCTAAAAAATTGTTTAGAAGAGAAAGAAAGTAAAAATAAAAAAAATGGTAAAAAAGTATGAAAAGATTAAATATATTATAAAAAAAATTAAGGTAATATTTATAGATATAGACGGTGTTTTAAGTGATGGAGTTATGATTTATAGTGAAGCGGGCTATGAAATGAAAAATTTTCATGTGAGGGATGGCGTAGGTATAAGACTAGCTCAAGAAGCTGGTTTGAGAATTGTTTTTATCACTGCCGAACAACTCCAATTAATAAAAAATAGAGCCAAAAAATTGAATGTAAAGGATTTGTATATGGGTGTGAAAAATAAGGTTAGATTCATTAAAGAATTTGTTGATAAAAATTCTTTAGTTATGGAAGAAATAGCATTTATTGGTGATGATATAAATGACATTCCTGCCTTAGAAACTGTTGGATTGCCTATTGCTGTTGGAGATTCTGTTAATGAAGCAAAAGAGATTGTAAATAAAAGAAATGGAATAATAACAGAAAATCTTGGTGGAAAGGGGGCGGTTAGAGAGGCGGTTGAAATAATTCTAAAGGCTAAGGGGATATGGGAAAAAGTTCTTGAAGAGGACATCAATGCCCATAAATCTGCGGGTTTCTGAATATCTGTAAGGTAGATACATAAGCCTTATAAATTATTGAATTCTCCTTAAAAAATGAAGATAAGGATAGGTAATAAATTTGTAGGAGAAAATGAACCCTGCTATATCATAGCCGAGGTAGCGAGGACTTATGAAAATAATATCAAAAAAGCCGAAAGAATGATTAAAATAGCAGCTGAATGCGAAGTTGATGCTATAAAGATACAATCTATCAAAGCAGAAGATTTACTGGTGTATAATAAAAATACTGCAGACTACTACAAAAAAGTAGAAAGATTAGAAAGAAGTTTTGAAGAGCATAAGCAGCTTGCGGATACAGCTAAAAAGCATGGAGTAGAGTTTGTATCAACTCCAGAGAGCATTGAAATGGTTGATCTTTTAGAAAAAGTGGGAGTTAATGCATATAAAGTGGCTTCCTTAGATTGTGTTTATTATGATTTATTAAAGCATATTGCTTCAAAGAAGAAACCAATTTTATTATCAACCGGGATGGCTGATTTTAACGAAATAGAGGAAGCAATTAAGATTATTAAATATGCTGGGAATAATGATGTAATTCCGTTGCATTGCGTTTCTTTATATCCTACAAAACTGGAGAACCTAAATTTAAGTAATATCACCTTATTAAAGGAAAAATTTGGTTTAATAACTGGTTTTTCAGACCATAGTAAAGGCTACCTTGCATCTTTATGTGCTGTTGCTCTTGGTGCAAAAGTTATTGAAAAGCATTTTAAAATAGATGAAGGAAAAAATAGTGAATGGGATATTGATTATGATGTTGCAATTAACCCAAAGGAATTAAAAGAGATGGTAAATGGGATAAGAAAAATTGAAAAAATCATTGGATATAAGCAAGAAAAGGTAGGTGAAGAGGAAAAAGAAAGACAAATTTTAAGGAGAAGGAAGATTGTCGCTATAAAAAATTTAAAGAAAGGTACAACTATAACAAAAGAACTCGTTACATGTAAGCAGAATTTAGAAACAAAGGGCATAGATTCCAGCAGGCTAGATAAAATTATAGGTAAAAAATTAAATAAAGATAAAAAGAAGGATGATGTTATTGAACTTCAGGATATAGAAATCTAAAAATGAAGAAAGTGAAAGTACTTGTTACTGGTGGTGGAGGAGAAGGCGCGATAGGGCTAATACGCATTTTAAAAGAGCTCGGAGCAGAAGTTTTCTCTTGTGATATTACTGAATTTGCAAGTGGATTATACTTAGCTGATAAATGGTTTATAGTGCCGAAGGCAAAAGAAAAGCAAGTTTTTGTAAAAGAAATTGAAAGAATAGTTAAAGAAAATAAAATAAATGTTATATTATGCATGGTTCATGATGAGCTGTCTATTTTTGCTTCTTTAAAAGAGGAGTTCAAAAAAAGATTGAATTGTGATATTATAACTTCTCCTACAAGAACCATTGAGGTTTGCAACGACAAAGTAAAAACGATTAATGCTTTAAAACTAATAGTTCCTTGCCCTGAAATATATGAGGATAAGATAAATTATCCATGTTTTATCAAACTGAGGAGTTCAAGTGGTACCAAAAATGCTTTTATTGTAAACGATGTAGATGAGTTAAATGTTGTTCTTATGTCATTAAAGAAAAAAAATATTGGGAGAGATGATTTGATTATACAAGAATACTTGCCTGGAAAGGAATATACTGTAGATGTTTTGTGTGATTTTAATGGAAATCTTATTGTTGCTGTTCCTAGACAAAGAATATTGGTAAAGGGAGGCATATGTGTTATAGGCAAAACAGAAAAGAACAAGGGGATTATAGATTACGTAAAAAAGATAACCGAAGAATTAAGCTTTTTTGGACCAATAAATATACAATTTAAGGAAGATTCTGATGGAATGCCAAAACTTCTTGAAATAAACCCAAGGTTTTCTGGTGGATTGATGATAACTTTGCTGAGCGGAGTTAATACCTTAGAGTTTTTGCTTAAATTGCTATATAACGAAAAACTTGATAAAAGCGAACTTGAATGGGAGGAAAAGACAGTTTTTAGACATCTTACCGAGGTAGTTTAAAAAATGAAGGATGCTGTTATTGTGCTCTCCCACAAAATTGACAAAAGGGGTAGATTAAGCGAGGAATATAAAAAACGTTTAGACAAGGGGATTGAATTAGTTGTAAGAAAAAAAGCAGAATATATCATATTGTGTGGCGAAAAAGCCGATAAAGATGTAAAAAAATATGTTATTGATAAAGGTATTCAAGCTGATAAAATTCTTTTCCAAACAACATCAAAAGATACAATAGGTGAAGCCTTTTTCACTAAGAAACAAATTTTAATTCAGAAAAATTTAAGGAATATTATAGTAGTATCAAGTGGTTATCATATTCGTTATAGGGCCGGATTAATTTTTGATTTCATCTTAGGTAAAAATTTTAATATTGAGTATGTAGGTGTTAGATCCAGTAAATTAAATAATGTTAAAGTTATAGAAGATCAGATGAATAGCTTAGTAGCATTTCTTAAAAGTTGGGGGGATATTTCTGCCGGAGATGATGAAGAAATAGAAAAAACAATTTTAAAGAATCATGATTTATATAAAAATCAAGATTTATGATTTTTGGGTTCATAAGCTTTTTAAATTTAATCAGGAGTGATTCTTATGGGTAAAATGAATGTACTAGCAATCGGAGCACACTTTGATGATATAGAATGTGGTTGTGGTGGAACTATAGCAAAGCATATTCTTGCAGGAGATGATGTTACAATGCTAGTTGTAAGTGATAGTGCTTATTTTGATAGAATCTTAAAACATGGTAGAACCAAGGAGCAGGCCTTGCGTGAAGGAAATGAGGGAGCCAAAATTCTTGGTGTCAAGAATCTCAAATGTTTAGAGTATAAGGGCAGAGTATTTGAGGTTTCTCTTAAATTAGTAGAAGACTTAGAGGCCATAATCAGGGAGCTTAAAATAGATACTGTTTATACACATTGGATTCATGATGTCCACCAGGATCATTCAACAATCAGTAGAGCAACATTAACTGCTGCAAGATATGTTCCTAGATTATTAATGTATCAAAGTAATTGGTATATCCCAGCAAAGATCTTTAATGGAAATTTTTATGTAGATATAAGTGATGTAATAAATAAAAAAATCGAGGCAATAAAAGCCCACCTATCAGAATATAAGAGGAAGGGTGAAGAGAAATGGATAGATTTTATTATTACACAAAATCATGCCGAAGGAGTAAAGCTTGGCAAACAATATGCCGAAGTATTTGAGATCGTTAGATACTTAAAAGAAAATTAATTCTTTTTTCCACCTTAATTAAGATGAAAATTTTATTAATAAACCCGCCAATAAGAACAACCGACCCGCCAATAGATTTTCCTTCTGGTTTAGGTTATATTGCTGCAATGCTCCTAAGGGAAGATTATGATGTAAAGGTTTTGGATATAAATGGTCATCGATACGATAGAGAGACAGTTTTAAAATTTTTGAATAAATATCTTATTGAAGAGAAGATTGATAGTATTGGGATAGGCTGTTTGATCACCTGCTATAACTATGTTAAATGGTTGATAAAAAAGATAAGAGAGATAAAACCTGAAACAAAGATTATAGTTGGCGGTGGCCTCGGTAGTTCTATACCTAAGATAGTGATAGAAAAACTCGGAGCAGATATTGCAGTTATAGGTGAAGGAGAACATACTATAATAAACTTAATAAAAAATTTTGAAAGCGGGGGTAGTTTAAATAAAGAACTCAAGAAGTTAGATGGAATATGTTTTGAAAATAAAGGGAAGGTAGTAATAAAAAAACCAATAAGTTTCATCAAAAATCTTGATGAGCTTCCGTTTCCTGCATGGCACCTTTTCCCAATGCATATTTATCTTAAAAATTTGTGGGGGGAAATGAAGAATATGGGAATTAATTCTAATAGCAGCATAAATATAGTTTGCGGCAGGGGCTGCCCGTATAATTGCACTTATTGTTATGACCCTCTGGGCCATTTTAGGAGAATACGCTCTGTAGATAATGTCTTAAAAGAAATGAAAACTCTAAAAGATGAATACAACATTGATTTCGTATTCTTTGGCGACCCTATATTCATGACCAGTAAACAGTGGGTAAATGAACTTTGCGATAAGATGATAAAACAAAAAATGGGGATTATATGGGCTTCTGCAGGAAGAGTAAATTTAGTTGATGAAGAATTGGTTAAAAAAATGAAAAGAGCCGGATGTATTGCAATAAATTTTGGTATAGAATCGGGCAGCCAAAGAATATTGAACATGATAAAGAAGGGTGTAACGGTTGAACAAGCTTCTCAGGCAATTAAATTAACAAGAAAAATTGGCATGCCTGATTGGATGAGCTTTATGATAGGCTTCCCAGAAGAAACAAAGGAGGACATAGAAGAAACAATAAAATTTTGTATAGATAATGATATCCATCTTGTAAGCATATTTTTTGTAACTCCTTACCCTGGCACTGCCTTATATGAACAGGTAAAAAGCAAGGGTCTGATAAAAAATGAGGAAGAATATATCAGCCAATTAGGAGATGCAACAGAACTGACAATAAATCTTACAAAATGGAACGATGATGAACTCAAAGCATTAAGAGAGTACATTATTCATAAGGTAAGGAAAGCTTATTTCAAAAAACACAAAGATGAATATTTTTCATGGCTAATCAAAAAACAGAGATGGTATTTGAATTATATCAAAGTGCATGGTTTGCATGCTTTCCTAGATGAAGCAAGGAAAAAAGTTACAAGCATCATTCTGACATAAGTTTTAATTAATCTTTATTCATGTTTTATACCATTCAATTGTTCTTTTTAGACCTTCTTCCAAACTCACTTCTGGCTGCCAGCCAAGCATTTTTTTTGCCTTGGTTATATCTGGGCATCTCCTTTGAGGATCATCTGGGGGTAAAGGACAAAAAACTAAATTTGAAGAAGAATGGGTTAGTTTTTTTATGATTTTTGCAATTTCTAAGACAGTCTTCTCAAGAGGATTCCCTAAATTTATCACTTCGCCTGCAAGATTCTTTGAAAACATGAGATACATCAAACCTTTAACTAAATCTGAGACATAGCATAAGCTTCTTGTCTGCTTTCCAGAGCCGTAAATTGTTATCGGTTTTCCTTCTAATGCCTGATTAATGAAATTGGGTATGACCCTGCCATCATCTTTTTTATTTCTCTCCCCATATGTATTAAATATCCTTGCTATCCTTATGTCCGTGCTATACATCTTAACATGTGCTATACCTAATGCCTCACCAAATCTTTTGCCTTCATCATAGCAACTTCTAGCTCCGATAGGATTTACATTTCCCCAGTAAGTTTCTGGCTGGGGGCTTATTGCAGGGCTCCCATAAACTTCTGAAGTTGAGGTAAACAGGAATCTTGCATTATTCTTCCTTGCAAGTTCAAGTAGGTTCAATGTTCCAGCAGAATTAACAAGTAAGGTTTTTATTGGGTCTCTCTGTTCATCTGGTACAGAAGCTGGACTTGCTAAATGAAAAACATAATCCAGCTTGCCAAAATCTTTTTTTATGGGCTCAATTACATCATGCAAAAGAAATTCAAAATTTTTATCCTTCTTCAAATGTGTGATATTCTCTTTAGTGCCTGTATACAGATTATCTACGCATATAACCCGATAATTCTGTTTGAGCAGTTCTTCACATAACCAGGAGCCTATAAATCCCGCTCCGCCAGTAACTAAAACCTTCTTATTTTGCATTTTACCCCTAATTATATTTGATTTGGTATTTAAAACTTTTGAAGTTTTCTATTGATTTTCTAAATGAACTGAAATTTTGAATTTATTAAGCATCAATCTTAATATTTCAAAATCCTCTTTCTTAAAACCATTAAACAGGAAAAGTAAGCCAATATAAACAAGTACGAAAAGTAAGCCCATCAACAGCAGTATAAAAATATTCGTTGGAAAAAATCCTACCTTGGTAATATAATATGCAACCACTATTGCCATCAGCCCTACTAAAAAGACATTTAAAAAAGACTTGTCAAAGGGGTATGTTTTTACTTTTTTATAGCCGAGAAAGGTAAAGAAAATAAAGCCGATAACAAAAGAAGTAGAAGTTGCAGTTGCCGCTCCTATCACTCCATATAATGGAACCAGAATCAAATTAAGAAGGATATTGCTGCCAGCAAAGATACATGTAGTCACAAAAACAATTTTTGTTTTTTTTGCCATGCTAAGGATATTGCTGCTGGTATAACTCATAGAATAAAGCAGATAACCTGCAGAAAGGATTGCTAGTGGAATTACAGAGGAAGTATACCCCCCCCCAAAAAGAATCGGTATAATCTGTTTAGAGAAGAAAAATAGAATGAGGAATACTGGAAAGTTAACCAGAAAAATCCACCTTGAAACTGTCTTGTAAAGTTTCTTGACTTTTTCATGTTTTTTCTTGCTGTAAAAGTCTGTAATAATAGGCAAAAAGAGCGAGATGAGAGCAGTTGGCAATATAAACATCAGGGCGGCAGTAGAATGCGCAGCACTGTATATCCCCACCTCTGCAGCAGTTCTAAAATAACCGAGCATTAATGTATCTACCCAAACTATAACAAAAACTAAAACACTGGTAAGAAGCAGGGGAATTGAATAATGCACCAATTCTTTTGTGTAATACCTTGCTTTTATTTTTGTCTTAAATAAAGGAAAAACCCTCTTCTCAAGCAGGAAAAATCCGATAATACAAATAAGAACTGCAGATACTAAATAAGCATAAGACGCGCCTATAACCCCAAAACCAAGATAAATAAGCAGCAAGGTTGCAAGCAATCTGGTTGCTTTCTCAGTAATCTCGCTCAATCCCACCTGATAATCTACCCTTTGAAATCCCCTAAAGCAAGAAAGAAAAATCGTCCCTATTGCTGCAAAAGGAACCATAAATGCAAAAATTCTCAATATAGGAATAAGCTGTGTGTTATGAAAGAAAAAAGTTGCAATCTGTGGTGAAAATGAAAATACTATCAAAGCAAGAAATATGCTTAAAGGGAGACATATTTTCAGGGCGGAAATTATCGTGCCTTTCACTCTTGGCTTGTCTTTCTTGCCTTGATAATAAGCAATATAGCGTAATACGCCGTTATCCAAACCCAAAAGGGACAAAGTCACAACAAGTGAAACAATTGAAAAGCCCAAATTAAGCAATCCAAACTGCTCTGCCCCAAGCCTTGCAACAAGAATAGTGTAAAAATAGCCTATTGCCTTGCCGATAATCATGCCAAGAAAAACTATTCCTGCCCCTTTGACTATTTTCGTAAGGGAGTGGTTTATCTCTTCTGATTCGGCAATCCTCTTCTTGAGTTTACTAACTATCCTCCCTGCTTTATTTTTGCTCATCTATCCAAAAAATTTCCAGCCCTTTAAATTACTTATGGATGATAAGAAAAAAATTTATCGGGAAGTTTCGAGCAGCCATTTCCAAACAGGGAGAACTTTTATTAATTTCCCACTTGTTTCTAATTTGTCTTCTTGGTTGTAGGTCAATATTAATCCTTCCTTCAGCTTAAACTTATTTAATGCTTCAATTAAGCCGTTTATTTCCCTTTCTTTCGTTTCTTCGTTGAAATCAAAACAAACTTGGATAGCATTAGTGATCTTCTCTTTTTCTTTAACAACAAAATCACATTCTTTCTTCTCCTGAAAGTAGAATATGTCTTTATATTTTCTTCTCAATGCCAGAAATACCAGATTTTCAAGCATTTTCCCGCTGTCTTTTGAGAATGATGCGGAGTTGCTATTTGAGAATCCATTGTCTACTGAGTAAGCTTTCTTTGGATTTACCTGCTGTTGCTTGAAAGAATAGCTGAAACTGGGCACGCTAAAGACCAGATAAGCATCTTCAAAAAATGAAACATAATCAATTACACTCTGGACTGCCTTAATATCAAACATTTTCTTTATTGAATTATAAGAAAACTCCTTTCCAACATTGCTAATCAAAAAAACTGCTATTTTGTTTAATATACCCGTGTTCTTTATATTAAACCTGACTGCAATGTCCTTCATAACAATGTCAGATAACAACTCATGCAAGATTGTTGGATTTTCTTTTTTGAGAAACTCTGGAAATCCCCCCTTGTAGAGATACTCTCTAAATGAATTTAAAGAGCCATCAAGCTTTTTCATGTCAAGAAATTCCTTGAAGGAAAAAGGGAACATCTCTGCTTGGATATGCCTTCCGGTTAATTTTGTCCCCATTTCCCTGCTTAATATAGAGGCATTGGAGCCAGTTATAACTACCTTCTCTTTTTTATCAGCCAGATATCTTATAAACTTCTCCCATTTAGGGATGTTCTGTATTTCATCAAAAAAATAAACCCCTCCCCCGCCATAAATTTCTTTCATAATAACCTCAATTTTATTAAAGTCTGCCAGATCAAATCCTTCCAAACGGGGGTCTTCAAGATTAAGGTAATACGCTTTCTTCTGCTTTCCTATAAGCTGATTCAGGAAAGTGCTTTTGCCGCACCTTCTTACACCGGTAATTATCAAAGCAAAAGAGTCTAAAATAGCCACTTCATTCTCCTCCTCTCTGGGGGTGCCAATTTCAAACTTATTCAGGGCTTCCCTCTGCAAGATTATAACCTCTCTGAGTGTTTCTTTAGTTATCATCCTTATTACAGCAGGATTCCAATATTTAAATCTTTCTATTAACAATAGAAACTAGTTTCTATTAGGAATATAAAACAAGAAACAAATATACTGACAATCGCTTGATTGTATATTAGTGTGATGTCGCTTATTATCCCTTTATTTATCTTGTATAATACCTTACCCAATATAAATATTTTGTACATAGTTTGTACTACTTCTTGTTTTTTATCTTTCTAAACTTTAGTACTCTATAGCTTTTAGGGCTGGAAAGAGCGGTATATTTGGGTATATAAACTGGGATTTATCCTTTATTTTTCATGCTTTTCTTCGGTCATCCTTATTGCATCATTTTCACAAGTTGCATAACAACTTCCGCAACCAGAGCAAAGAGAAGTATTAACTTCTGCTTTAGAACTAGATTTTTTTAATGCCCTTTATCCTTTCTTCTACTTCATAATCATCTATTAGAACAAGCAAATTGCTGCATTTTAATTCTTTGTTTGCCTTGAGCAATGCTTTAACTTCCCTTTTTTGGTATCAGAATCTTCTATATTATAACATACTTTTATTGGCTGCTTAACTTTAAAGCCTTGTTTAACAACAAAATCAACTTCCTTTTGCCTTCTCGCTCATTCAGGCAAAAATTTCCAGCCCTTTAAATTACTTATGGATGATAAGAAATCTAACTGCTTCCTAAATTTGATGTAATTCTTCTTCACAAGATTTATAATTTCTCAACAGGATTAAGCCCTATAAACAGATGGAAATGGGAAAGAACATCGCAGTAATCGGCTCGGGCTATGTCGGCTTAACAACTGGAACATGCCTCGCAGATTTAGGTAACAAGGTTATTTGCGTGGATAATAACGAAGAGAAAATTGCAGGGCTGAAAAATTGTAAGATTCCTATTTTTGAGCCAGGGTTGGAGCTATTAATAAAAAGAAATTCTCTGGAAAAAAGGCTTGAATTTTCGACGGATATTGCAGACGCAACCAAAAAATCAGATTTGGTTTTTTTATGTGTTGGCACGCCCCCGAAAGAAAATGGTGAAACTGACTTATCTGCTATTGAAAATGTTACAAGAGAAATAGCAAAGGCGAGCAATGGCTATAAGATTATTGTGCAAAAGAGCACTGTGCCTGTGAATACCGCTGTTGGTTTAAAAGGAATAATGAAGCAGTATATAAAAACAGAGTTTGATACTGCTGTTAACCCTGAATTTCTAAAGGAAGGCTCTGCTGTGTATGATTTCATGAATCCGGATAGGATTGTGATAGGGACAGAAAGTGAAAAGGCATACGCTGAACTTGCTGAAATGTACAAGCCATTAAATGCGCCAATATTGCACACAGACATAAATTCTGCTGAATTAATCAAGCACCTAAGCAATGCTATGCTCGCCCAAAAAATCTCAACAATAAACTTGATAGCAATGCTATGCGAGAAAACAAACGCAGATATAGAAACTGTTGCAAAGGGCGTTGGCATGGACAAAAGAATAGGCCCGGATTTTCTTAAGGCGGGAATTGGTTATGGCGGCTTCTGCTTCCCTAAGGATTTAGATGCATTGATATACATCTTGAAGAAAAACGGGCTTGATTCTGGATTATTTGAAAAGGTTAGGGATATCAACTATGATATCAGAAATCATTTTGCCCGAAAAATTAGCGAGAGATTTGATAAAGAAGGGGGGTTAGAAGGCAAGATTATAGGAATTTTGGGCTTGGCTTTCAAGCCAAATACTGATGACATAAGGCTTGCGCCATCAACGGATATAATAAACAAACTAAAATCAAAAAAAGCAAAAATTAAGGCATATGACCCCAAAGCAATGGAAAACAGCAGGAAAATCCTAGAGATGGAATATTGCGATAATTTGTATAGCGCAGCTGAGAATTGCGATGCACTTTTGATATTAACAGAATGGCAGGAATTCAAGGATATGGACCTGACAAGAATAAGGGGTTCAATGAAAAAGCCCTTAATTTTTGACGGCAGAAATATTTACAATAAGGAAAGGATGAAAAATTTGGGGTTTGAATATTACTGCATCGGCCGATAGCAGAGGGATAAATTAGAGTTTAACCTTGATTTTGCCAAAAGTTTCCTTATCTCTCGAAAGAAGATGATATGCCAAAAATAAGGTCTTGAGATAATAAAAGAAGTACTTATTCTTGAACTCCCATTTTGTTGAGATGATATCAAGAGAAAGATGAAAAATAAATCCTAAAAAAATAAAAAATAAAAATTTATTAAAAAAAGCAAATATAGAAAGAATAAGCAAAAATTCAAATGTATGAAACACGCAGAGAAAAAAGGTGTACCTGCCTTTAAAGCCTGGATTTTTTTGTTTTTCTTCCAGTTTTTTAAGAAAGATATATGCATTTTCCAAGCTTAAATCTTTCTTCTTAACTGCATAAATAAGATAGTGGTCGAAATCAATCAAAACTGTAGCTGCAAGAAAAATAAGGATATGCCCTTTGAACAATGGAAACAAAATTAAAGAAATCAGCAAGCCATGCAAAAAGTGGAATTTGGGCAGCATTCTTTATTTCTCAACCTGGCTGAGCAAGTCAGCAAATGCAGGCCTTGTTACCAAAACACCAATTGAAATCCCAAGCAGGGTGGTTATTGCAAAACCCTTCAACAAGCCTGCACCAGCCCACCACAATGGCAATAAAGAAACAATGACTGTTGAATAAGCGCCAAATACAATCGTGAATGCGCGTTTTATCCTCTCCTTCCAGCCGCGCTCTATGTTTATCCTGGATTCATCAACAATAACTATCTGGTCGTCTACCCCTGTACCAATCGCAGCTATTATCCCTGCAATGCTAGGCAAGTCAAGATTCCATTTTATCAATGCAGCCAGCCCTACTGTCATGAATATCTCTGATGCCATTGTGCAGAATATCATGGCAGAAATCTTTATTTTATGATACCTGAAATACAAAACAAGGAATACAGAAACTGCAACGACAAGCCCTGCAATGAATATGCTCTTTATAAATTCATTTCCTAACGCAGAGGAAATAGAATCCAGCTTGAGTATCTCCAATTTGAAAGGCAAACTTCCAGTTATCAAAACAGTCTGCAGTTTCTGCATTGATTTCTGCGCTTCAGAAAATGCTTCCTTCTCAGTCACTCCAAAACCGCCTCCCTGAATCTGCACTTGTGTTGTAATCTTGCCTTGCAAGTCCTCGCCTATAAACAAGGAGTCGACAAGCTTGTCATCCAAATACAACTCAAGCATTTTGCTGAGGTAATTGCCATTTTCAGTAACATTGACAGAGAGAGGGGAGGTTATGTCCGCATGCCTCTCAGCTGCTTTTTCAGAGAGGTAAACGACAAATTTGAATCTGCATGAGTATCCATTCTGGACTGGATTGCAAGACTCTATGCCTGAGCACATTGCATCATTTCTGCATACAGAGGTAATATCCTCTTTTCCCCCAAGAAAAACAGTCTCATTCCCTATTTTTGCCTCAAACTTTCCCTGTTTGCCTATTAATTCCCGAAGTTCAGTTGGAGTAGCCCCTGCAACTTCAACCAGCATGTAAGTATTGCCGCTTAGGTCATTGGCAGTCCTGACATTTATATCACTTATTCCATAAACATTCAGCCTATAGCGGGAAACTTCAAGCAAGTCATTCATCTCCTGCATTGAAAGTTTTCTTTCCGGCTTAATCAGCCCTCTTGCACCGCCCTGCAAATCCAAACCGGTTCGGATTCTTGTTTTTGGGACATTGCCAACCACAAGGTCAAGTGGATTATTAGTAAAAAAAGAGTAGGAGCGCTTATCTGTTGATATGCTAATTTTCAACTTTGGCTCAAGTGCGTTTTTTGCAACATAAAAATCATAATCCTCAGTTATGCTGTAATTATTAATCCCAAAAACAGTAAAATTCTCCTTGATGCCTGAATTTGCCGCATTTCCATAAACAGAAGTGACAGTCATATTTTCAATATCAAAATCAACTGTTTTGCTGCTGTAGTTAAATTTTCCTTTATCTGTCAAAATTTCAAATTCTATTGGCTTGACTTCCATTCCTGAAACAGCCGCAGAATAATCTGTGATGGTCTTGATAGGCATAGTATTGATATTTTTGATGATTTCCCCTGCAGAAATTCCTGCTAATGCAGCGCTTGAATTCTGCTCCAAACTTTTGACGACAACCCCTGATGTAAAACTGGGGTTTATGGCTATCAATGCGATAATCATGCAGAGGATGTAAAGCCAGATTCTAAATGTAAATTTTACCATTCTCAGTTTTTCCTGCTTGTTTTTTGTTCATACCATGAAGCTGTTTTCTGCAGCCCTTCTTTCATGCTGATAGAAGGTTTCCAGCCAAGCAGTTTGCTTGCCCGGCTTATATCAGCCAAGGTTTCTTCAACTTCCCCGGGCCTTTTAGGGATATAGCTTGCTAATCCATTCCTGCAGGCATATTTTATGCTTGTCTTGAGAACCATCTCTGCGATACTGTTGATACTGTCATTTTTGCCGGTGCCTATGTTTATTATTTCACCATTGCCTGCAGGGGATTCCATGGCAAGAAGATTCGCCTTTACAATATCAGAGACATAAGTAAAATCCCTTTTTTGTTGGCCATCTCCAATAATAGTCAAGGGCTCCCTATTATATTTCTGCCTTAAGAAAATCCCTATTACCGTAGCATAAATTCCTTCCTCTGGCTGCCTCTGGCCATAAACATTAAAATATCTTAATGAGATGGTTTTCAGGCCGTAAAGCCCTGAAAAAAGCTTGCATATCTGCTCCCCAATAATCTTTGACAGGGCGTAAGGGTTTTTTGGCCCTGTTTTCATTCCTTCTTGCAGGGGCATTTTTTTCTGCGCGCCATATGCAGAGGACGAAGCAGAATAGACTACCTTCCGGACTTTTGCATCTTTAGAGGCAAGCAGGACATTTAGAGTGCCGATAACATTATCCTGGAAAGTTCTTCTGGGATCAAAGATAGAGGGCTGCATTCTTGCCTGCGCGGCTGTATGAAAAACATAATCAACTCCTGTAAACAGGGGTTTCATAGCATCAAAATCCACAATATCCCCCTGAAAAAATTTTGCCTTTTTATTCAAATTTTCTTTCCTGCCGCTTGACAAATTGTCAACTATAACAACCTCATACCTTTTTTCAATCAGGGCATCAACAATCTGCGAGCCGATGAAGCCAGCGCCGCCCGTAACTAGTATTTTCATTTTTCAGCCAAAATTTTACTTTATCCCTTTTTTGATGCAATACCATTTTAATATGCCGGTATTGCCAAACCACGTGCTTATCATGTCTGTGATAAGGCCTAAGGTAAGTATGAAGAATATCTCAGACAAAACAGGAGAAAGGCCCTTTACTATCATAAAAGTCAAGAAAACTGCTGTGAGAGATGTGAAAGTCATTGCAAGCCCTGTTTTTAATGCAGATTTAAATGCTTTGTTAAGCGGCACATCCCCTTTTCTCAGAACCCTATTAGTGAGCAGGATATCTGTATCTACACTGTAGCCTATCAGCATAAGAAATGCTGCGATGCCCGCGCCTGAAATCCTGAATCCTATCAAATCAAGAAAGGCAAGGGGCACAATTATGTCTGTAAATCCCGCCTGGATAACTGCGATAGAAGGTATTATTGTTCTAAACAGGAAAAAAACAACAACCGCCATCAATAGGAACGCAAGTATTAATGCGTTTCTCAATTCCTTATAGAAACTCTTGCTAAGAGCAGAGCCTGTGAATTCCACGCTTGAATTCTTTTCTGTGAGGTTATAACCCAAAAATGTTTCAATGGCGGGAGTAATTTCCTCTGGCTTCTTCTCTGTTTCTATTGAAAAAGCCAGTTGCTTGCCTGTCTGCAAGTCGCTCAAGCGCCTGACAGTAACATCTGGAAATGCTTTTCTTACTTCCCCTATATCATTATCAGCATAGATAGTCAGGGTTGTGCCCCCAGTAAGCGCAACATCTTTGTGCATGATATCGCCTGTTCTTAAATAGAAGAGAACTAAATAAATCAATGCGGACAATGTCAAAAGCAGGGATATCGCAAATAAATATTTCCAATATTTATCATACCAGCTTCTGCTGCCGTATTTGCTTTCCTCTTCCTTATCCATAATCTTCTTGGAATCAGAAAATCTTTAAAAACCTTTCCGCTAAAACCGAAGGTTTTAGGGGTATAGGAAATCAGGGGAAAAATCCATCTGATGATGGAGGCAACCTGATTTCCTTTATTGAAAAGGTTTTTAAATTAGAGTCGAGAATATTTCAAAGGGAAAGCAATAATGGACTATTTGCTTTCTTATTTGCGCCGGTGGTCCAATGGCTAAGAGTTCTTAAAATGAACTAGCAAACTTCAGCCTTCCATAAGCCTTCTTTTCTTAGCAAAGGAAAGCAAAGCTTTCCTGTGCCCCGAAAAGCACAGCTTTTCGCGGAAAGAAAAGAACCCTTGGGAAGAAAAAGGACTATAAGAGGAAAGCTGATTATCTGGGTTCGAGTCCCAGCCGGCGCATTCATCTTCTGGTTCAGAGCCCTTTCCCTTATATTTTGTCTTGAAAAATTTGCATTTTAAGACATAAGAAGTATGGTGTATATCTAACCTTACATTATCTTTTTTACATATCCACAAGAATATTTGTATTTTTTGAATACATATCTCTTGAACTTTTCATTTCCTTGTTGCACTCGTCTTAATAGCAACCTATCACCATAATCATTATCCTCAAGCAATGATTTAGGGAATTCCTCATTGCCTGTCACTTCTTTCAGCTTTCTTTCATAATTGCACTTAAGGCAGTTGCCTCTATGTTTTATAGGTCTTCCGCATGTATTGCGTTTATACTCCTTTTCCATGTGGGTATTAGGAGAAGAAATTAGCGAGGACAGTTAGAGATAATCTAAAATCCTACAGGCTCGCTTCTCTTTATAAACCAGATGATTATTGCAACAATAACTCCCACTGGAGGAATAGCTAAAATTAGCAGAACACCCCATCCAAGAGATTCAATTAATCTATTTGTAAATTCTTGCATACCAAATGCAACACCTCTTGTCCCAAGAATAAAGATTGCTAAAATAGCAATTACAATAAAAACTATTGTTTCTTTTGCGTCATTAAATATTGCCTGTATCGGATTTGTCATTTTTCTTTAAATGTTAAATATCCTGCCCCAATCCAATAAAGAATAAACTGCAAAAACTCTAAGATACTATCTTGAGGGCTAGGAATCAAAAATGTAAATAGCTCTTTTAATGGGAAATAAGGAGTAGAGGCTATAAAACTATCTAAGGCTGGAAAAAGAAAAATGGAGACTATAAACGCTAACACAAATTCTCCTATTTTTGCAGGCAATGTTTTTTTCTCATTTAAAATCTACTTTCCTTTATCATATCGCAAGCACAATGTTGGACTTCATTGCATCCAGGAAATCTGCATCCTTCTCTTTTAGGCAGTCCACACTTAGAGCAGTGTACAGTATGGTTTTTACTTATCTTTCTATGTCTCCTAAATGTTCTTGCATCCATTATCTGATCAATCTCCTTTTGCATCTTACTCTTGCAACAACGCGGTCATAGGAACGCCCAACAGATTGTAAAGTCACAACCTTACTTTGGACTTGCTTCCTTAGTCTTTCCTTTGCAGCCGCATATCCGAACTGCCATTTTTCAGGTGCATTGACGCCTGCAATTCTGACATATTGGCTTCCATTTACCCTGGTTCTCACCTTGAAAGTGTCCCCATCAATGACTCTTTGGACTCTTCTTCTCATTACCATCTTGTTTATTGTGCTTTGAGGTTTTTAAATCTTACTATTATCTCAATTATTTTTTAATATTAACTTAATAAATATTAAGACTATAGTAACATTTATAAAGATATCTATTCTAGGGTGTACATGAAAGAAGAAGGCAAGGACGAGGGGAACAAGCTTTCTGGGACTATAGTTAATTTTCTTCTTGATGGGCCTGCATCAATAAATGATGTATGCAAGAAACTAGAGATATCATGGGCTACTGCAAAGTCTGCTCTAGAAGAAATGGAGGCAAAAGGCACTGTAAAAGAAATTGTTTCTAATCCTAAAATAAGAATATTCAAACTTTCAATTGATCCTGCTTTTTATGGTGTGCCACTAACAAAAGAGCAGAAAGGGCAGGCTTTATTTTTGTTCCAAAATATAAGGCAAGAATGGCGGAATGATAAGCCATTATTAGCTACTACATTACATAAGATAGCAGTAGATGTAGCAAAAGAATGCAAATGTGATATTCCTGTTGCAACCTTCCACTATGGAATGGTTGTTCCTGTGGTAGATACTGCCCTTTTTGGCTATAGAGAACCAGCTAATTCAGCTCAGATTATCCAAAGCATAAGAAAAACAATACCTTCCCATACTAACAATTCCAAAGAAGAAAGAGAAAATCAATACAAAAAATATGATATGGTGTTATTTCAATCCAAAGAAAAATTAACAGAATTATGGACTAACTCTAAAAAAGAGATATCTAAGATAGATAATAAAGGTGTTCAGTTAGCACTCACTGACTTTCTAGTTAAATGCCCCACAGACAAGAATAATTCCGAATTGTTTGATTTATGTTATAGCTTTTCTAGTAAAGTAAATGGTTTAATCTTGACTAAAGCATTTTCTTCTCATCTAGAGGAAGTAAAAGAATCCTTTGATGTTCTATGGGATTTTATTACAACCAATATATTCTTTAAGGAAGTTGGAAGGTATATAGGAGAAGACAAGAAAGAGGTATTTGAATATATAAAGTCTTCTCAAATCTTAGTAAAAAAAGCCAATGTGGAAGAAAGAATAAATTATTTAGGTTCATTAATAAATCTAAGTGAAGAGATTCAGTTGCCTGCAGATGAACAATCATTAGCAATTAGAAGGATACTTGCAGAGGGTGCAGAGGAGGAGTAATGAACTGGTTTTTGGATATGTGCATTCTTATCTTCTATTCTTCAGGAGATAAAAGCAAATTCTCAGTAAAAACCTTAGAATTTATGAGCAAGCACAAAGAGGAAAAGTATTTAGTCTGTTATTATATCGTTGAAGAGAATCTCCCAAAATGGATAAAAAGACAACAAATTATAGTAAAGGAAGTCATAAGAAAAATTAAAAAGGATTCTTATAATATTGGAGAATCTGATGAAGGCTCTTTTTTATATCCTCAAGACAAGCAAAAAGCAGAAAAGCTTTTCATCAAATCTAGCTTAACTGTTGATAAAACTAACTTTATAACTGAACTGCAGATTATACAAAAAGAACAGGAATTTAAATTAATCAGATTTATAGAGCAAAGGGTTGAAAAAGTTATTCCAATAAAAGATATTGATACAGAGCTAAAAAGTAAATTATTTACTTACACAAACAATATTTCTGACTCCATTACAATTGCCTCTGGAATTCAACAACATAACAAGGAACATCTGATTTTATTAACAAGCGACAAAAAAGATTGGAGAAGAGAGAATCTAGAATTAGCAGTAAATGAAAATTCCAAACTTGCAGAGAAATATAAAAAGATTCCAGAAATAAAATATATTCAAGATATATAAAAAAAGCAACATTTATATATAAGTGTGCCTTAAAACATCAAGAAGCAGCGACGGGTTTTCTAATCAGAAGATGCCCCAGAGCTAAACCAGAAAATCTTGGTTCGGCCGGCGCATGGCTATTTTTAATGGGGCTGTGGGATAGTCTGGTTAGCCTTCAAGCATGGGGTGCTTGCGACCCCAGTTCGAATCTGGGCAGCCCCATCGAGCATTTCGGTTTGCTAAAATTTAGTGTAGCAACCACAAAACTAAATGCGAGACAACGAGGAGTTTCGCTCTGCTAACATAGGAGATATCAATAACCAGAGCGTAACTCCGAGCAGCATTTTGATTTATTCTGAATAAATCTCCCCAATTTCCTGAGTGATTTGCTCAAGTGTCTTGCCTGAAGTTTTGATTTTAGGCGGGATTTTTATTGTTATGTCCCTTCCCTCTCTTCTTATTTTTAAGGGGGTTATATCCACATTTCCTTTTTTTGCTATGAATGATGCACCGTCATAATACTTATTCTCATACATTTTGTGTGCCTCTCCTTGAGGAAATATCGCAACTGTCTCCCCTTTTCTTGCATACCTTACCCCTTTTCTTAGATGGTTGGCAGAGAATGTTTCTAACCTCTCAAGAAAAAATCTTGTTAGGGGGTGCATATACTGCTTGCCTTGCACAGCAAAATGTATTTTCCTTTTTGTAGGTATAACCCCCAGAATAGCATGATCCGCCAATTTTTCATGCCAGCCGAACCACCAAAATTTAAACTTATAGCAGTGATTGATTGTTAGAAGTGATGGTTCCTCTGGAAATTGCCCTTCAATATTTATATTCAGTTTTTTTGAGACCTTATAGAAGGTATAAATTGCCCTTATTACATTTCTTGTTCCAAAATAAATAAAATCTGACATCTTTAGCTCAGAAAACAGTCTGAGGCTGCTCACCTCATAATTCCCTTGCATATGCTGCTTTAAAAAACTTATCAAATGCCCCGGAGGATTTGAACCCCCGACCCTCTCATCATAAGCAGGAGATAGCAAAACGTCCCTGGCAGGATTTGAACCTGCAACCTACAGCTTAGGGGGCTGCCGCGCTATCCAAGTTGCGCCACAGGGACATTATTCTTCAACCATGATTGATACTTTAAAAAATGTTTGGGATTGCTTGAGCCTATCTCTCTCATCCATTTTGTAACTTGTATGCTGCCTTTTAAAATCAATTCATATTCTCTAAATCTAACCTTAAAGTTATTAGCTAGAAGTTGTTTATTTAACTGAGCCAGCAAAAATGGCGATTTCATTGATATTGTAATAATGGGGTAAGGATTTCCAGAGGGAGTTTTATCTAAATAAAAAGATCCATCGGTATCAAAAATTCCCCTTATAACATACTTAATTTTATTCCAATCATTAGCAAGGCTATCTTTTATTCTCAGATTTACTTTTTTGCCTATAGGGAATTCTAATTCTTTATTCATAAAAAGAATTAATTGTTTATGATAGCACAATATTTCCATCCCTTTACAGTCATTCTTATACTTAATTGCAACTTTTTTATTAAACAATTTTTTAATAATCTCTTTCAAAAATAGTAAATAGGCTTTGTCTAATTCGGAATGACCGCTTATACCAATCAGCCAAATTCTCTTTTTATAGGCATAAGACAAAGAACTTAACCATCCATCCCCTAATAAAGCTCCATAAAATTCTAAAAATAAGGGGTCTTCTATATCTATTCTGAGATTATTTTTTGCTTTTTCTTCCCTGATTAATGCACTAATCATAGCTCCTTTTAATTGTCTTTTCTTAATCTCTTTGATACCATATTTTTGAACTAATACTCTATAAGTTTCTTGCCCTCCTTTAATCTGCCCCCAGTTATCTGGTCTTTCATCAATTATTTCTAAATTGAGATTTGATGGTATAATCTCCCGGGGGACATATCTTTTAGGGTTATGTAACCACTTGTCTAATGTTGAAAAAGGAATACCTAACTTTTGGGATAATTGGCTTAATGTTTCTACTTTGTTTTTTTGTTTTAAATAACCAAACAATCTCATTCTCGAAGTTTTTGATAATAAGATTCTCATTAGAAAAAGAGATAATTAGTATATTTAAATTTTTCTCTATCCAAACTGAGCTAGGGGAGCATGAAAAGGCAAGAATAAATGCATATAAAAATTTATTTCTTAATTCAAATCACGCAAAGTGTATGGTAGTTCTTTAATGGGCTGTATTAATTTGAGCTTTTCGTATTTCTTTACCAACTCCATTTGTTTTTCAAAATTTTTTAAGAGTTCTTCTGCTCTCTCAAGCTCTTAAATGGATTCTAATTTCATTTCTTTTTCCCAACAGAGGAAATCCCGTGATTCTCACTTCGGTGAGCCTTGCCTGATTTCCTATGCCCTGAAAATCTCCAGATTTTTGCGGAAAAAGAAAACCTTTTTTTCTTTTTCTGTTCAGGCTGCCTTGATTTAAGGAACAAAACTTTTATGCCGTATGCCTGCGAGGTTTTTGCCTGCACCAAATCTGCTGTTATTATTGTTGCATGGTTTTTTATTGCAATCTCCCTTATCAATGCGTCAATCTCCCCTGATTTTGCGAATTTAATCTGGTGCTCATTAGGCCTCAGCCCTTCAAAATAAACTGAAAATTTGAATTGTTTTTTTAGCTGATGAAGCCCTGCAACTTCCTCCAGTCCCTTAAACCCCGCCTCATTTCCCTTGTTTGCAAGATTTTCAAGTTCGGCCATGACTGCATTTGGTATAACTAATTTGCCTTTCAAGCCTTTTTTTATGAGCCTTCTGACAAACTGGTTTACAGCTATGCTTGTGTCAATCACATATGTCTGCTCTTGAGTGCTCATCTGCCTGTTGAGGCTTCTTCTTGCTCTAATCTTGATTCTCTGGCTAATTCCTTGTTTTTTTCTTATCATTTTTTTGTGTTAAGTGCGGGAGATAGGAATCGAACCTATGCAGGCACTAAGCCAACAGCTTTCTGATGGTATTAAAGTTTTTCTTTGCCGAGCATTTCTTTTCTCTGAAAAGAAATGCTCTCTCTTGAGGCTGTCCCGTTTGGCCGCTCCGGCACTCCCGCATAAATAAAGAATATTAGGCTAACTTATAAAGATTTCTTAAAAAATTGATAATTCATTTTTTATTGTTCTCTTGCGAGGTGTCAAAGAACATTATTCTCGGGTCTGCAATTGCGCTTAAAGACGCGCTTATTTTTTTCAAGTCTGACAATTTTGTTTTGATTATCTCAAGATGGTATGCTTCCTGCCTTTTTATAAACTGGAACAGTTTTTTACAGCGCTTATTGCTTGTCTGTTTTAACAGATTTTCATAAAAAAGGGTGTCTTGCTTTTCAAGCTCTACAGCAAGATTAAGGATGTTTATATCCCCCATAATGCTCCTTATGCTTTCATTAAATTTCCTTTCTTTCCTGCCAGGAACAAATTTTAGCTTAAATTTAGATATCTCCTGCAATTGTATCTTGTCTGTTTCCTTCAGTTTCAGAATCTCATTTTTCAGCAGTTCAAGATGCCTTTTTTCAGAATTCGCAAGGAAAAGCAGGACTTCCTTGCCTTCCGGGTTCAGCACCTTGGCAGAATTCCTGGAATAAGTCCTGAATCTGTTTAATTCAAACAATTGTGCCTTCTTTAAAAGCAATATTAATTTATCCTTGCCCTCGACTTCACTGCCCATAATAAACAAGTGTTTAATCCTATATAAAAATTTAACGACAAGGATAAAAATTACTTCTGGAAATTGCTGCCTGGTTAAAAAAAGAAAGGGCAGAACAAGTTAGTGTGAATTCCAGAGGAATTCAATTCAGCAATGTCCGAAGACAAGTGATGCCGAAGCATCGCGCTGAAAAACACTAATTCCTTCTGCCTTGTTTTTCAAATGCCTTTGCTATATTTAAGTTTTATTATGCCCTAAAGATGTTGTTTAGGGTTAAATTTAAAAACTATTGTTTTCTGCCTTTGATGAAGACGGCCATAGTAAGCAGGAAACACCTCTTCCCGTCAGATCAGAGAAGTTAAGCTGCCTACGTTTTAGGTTGTACTCTCTAACGAGGGGAATCCTAAAAGCTGTCTTCGCTTTTTATCTATGTTTCTTGACAAATAAAATTTTAAACTGCATTTCAGTCTTATTCATATGAGCAAACAGAAAAGTAAAGCGGATATCGAAAAAAAAATTAAAAACTGCCTTGAAAAAGCTGAAGAATCCCCTAATTCAGAAATTACAAGAGAGAATATAAGAAAAGCTAGAAGATTGGCCATGCATTTTAAGATTAAATTGCCTAAAGAGGCAAAAAAGAAATTTTGCAGAAAATGCAATAATTTCTTCAATTCAAGAAACCGCAAAATACGCCTTAAGAAGGGTTTTCTTGTTTTCCATTGCTTAAATTGCGGGGGTATCTCAAGATATAAGGCAGGAAATTAGAATTTCTTAAACTTGCTTACTAACTCAAGCAAGTCGACATGGCCCAGAAAAACAGCCCTACAGCAGTACCTATCCAAGCCAATGTCATCAAGAACCTTTTTAACTTCCTCCCCAGATTCAACGCGCTTCTTAAAATCTTCCCATAAGTGGGCTATTGGCTTCCCGCAGCTGAAGCAGCGAATTGGTATTATCATTTTAACAATATATTTTGAGTGAATTTAAATATTCCTATTGTAAATTTATCTGTATGACTTCTGCCTTTTTGCCCTTGCCTTGCTGTCATTCGGCTTGTACTGCTCTTTTCTCCTGACATCTGCAATAAGCAATGAACGATCGTAATTTAAAAATGTTTTTCTCAACTCAACATTTTTTGTGAAAGCAAGAATAGCCTTTGCTATTGCAAGTCTTGAAGCCTCTATTTGGGATTCAGGGCCGCCCCCAGCAACATTGATAAAAATATCAAAGGATGGCTTTGTTTTTAGCATCTGTTCCGTTATCCTTAAGGGCTCTTCAATCATCAATCTCCTCAAAAAACTGAGGTGTTCTACTGGCATTTTGTTTATTCTTATAATGCCTGTGCCGCTGGAAATTGTTGCCTTGGCTACAGCAGTTTTTCTCTTTCCGCTTACAGTTATTTTGTTTTTAGCAAATTCTGGAATTCTTTTTCTTGCCATTTTATATTAATCTTGAAACCTCCTCAAGCGTTATGGAATCTGCCGAGATATCTTTTCCCAGCTGAATTTTTTCAGCATCTTTAAGTTCTGGGGGAATAGAAACATAGCACTTGATATCTTTGAATGCCTCCCTTCCCCTCTTTTTATCATAAGGCAGCATCCCCCTTATAGCCCTTCTGAGTATCGCCTCCGGCTTTCTTGGAAAATACGGCCCTTTTTGTTTGCCTTTGCCTCTTAGAATTTTTGCCTTATACTTTTGGAGGATGTTCTCTTTTTTTCCAATTACAATTGCTTTTTCAGAGTTTATTATAATCACCCTGTTGCCAAGCAGGGCCTTTTTAGCGGCAAAACTTGCAAGCCTGCCAACGACAGTGCTAGTTGCATCTATAACCTCCTGTGCGTTTTCCTTTCTTATATTTTTAACTTCCTTTGCCATTTTAATTTCTTTTCAAGAGATTATCTTTGTATCTTTATCATTTATCAGGAGGGATATCTCCTCTAACTTTGAGGATTTCAGTTTTTTTATTGCCTCTTGTGAAAATGAAAATGCTGCTATGATTATGTTATGCTGTATGCTCCCTTTGCCCAATACCTTTCCTGGAACGATAATCTTATCCCCTTGCTTTGTTTCTCTGCTTAACCTATCAATATTCACAATTATCCTTTTTCTTTTTGATGCGGCAAGCAGGTTTGCAATTTCTAGTTTGCCCTGTTTCTTTAGACTTCTGATTAATTCTCTCAATCCAGGATTTGTCTTCCTTTCTAATTTCTTCTCTATTTGTGTCTTGCTTATCTTCGCCATTTTTTATTATTTATGCGGGAGACAGGAATCGAACCTGTGCAGGCACTAAGCCACAAGCACCTCAAGCTTGCCCGTTTGGCCGCTCCGGCACTCCCGCATAAGAGAACCCAGGTTCCGATACCCCTTAGGGGGTTCTTATCTGTTTTTTCTCACAAATTCAACATGATGCGGGGGGATTTATAAGGATTACGATAATTATAACACCTTTGCTATCTTCTTGTCCAGTTCTTTCAAGTGTTTCTCTATAATCCTGCATATCCCTGTGAAAATCTCTCTCACTGAAAGTTGCCCAAATGATTCTATGACAAAAACAAAATCTTCCTTGCTTGGCTTAATGCTAATAGCATTCTTGCCTTTCTTATTGCAGGCATCAACACAAGCATTGCATAAATCGCAAGAGTTTATATCAGAAACAGAAACTTCCTTTCCTTGGAAGGAAAGTAAGTGCAATGGGCAGGCATCAACACAAGCATTGCATAAATCGCATTCTTTAGAGAAGTCTATTTGTGCCAGAGGCCTGAAGTAAACTAGTGCTGGAGAAAATTTAGAATGTTCTTTGCCGATACCTATCCTTGCATAAGCATTTAATTCCAACTCCTGGCCTTTTGTGAGTATAAGCAAGGGGGTTTTTTTGTAGACTATTATATCTTTCCCCTTAATATCTGATGCATAAACAGTACGGGGGCCTTCTGCTTTAAGTTTTAAAACTGATGTACATTTACTGCATCCTTTTCCTTTACAACTGCATTCATCCCTAGATAGAATGCCTTTTTCTGTTTTTAATGTCAATAAACCCAATCTATGCGCAATGATCTCATCAAACAATGCAGAATCATTCTTGATAAACTCTACCTCATCTATAGCCAATGTAGGGACTTCCTGTGCTGTTCTTCTCAGAGAATTAGCGAGATTTGTATCTATCCCCTTTATTAAGTAGGTTGCTTTATCTTTCTCTTCATTCAAAAGTTTGATGTCCATTTTGTGAATATTTATAGGTTAAAAATATAAAAAAGGGCGTTCCCTATATTTTTAAATTATACCCTTCTGCCGCGTTTCCCTCCTTTTGGTTTTGGCCCCCCTCTTGGCATGGGGGTTATATCCACTATATTAATGATTCTTAAACCGCTTTTTGCTAAACTTTTTACTGCAGAATGCGCCCCTGGCCCTGCACCTGTAGAATCAGGTTTTCCCTTTATCCTTACATAGACGCTGTTTATCCCTTTTTCAATTGCCTGTTCTGCAACTCTTTTAGCAGCAAACATAGCAACAGTTGGATTTGCTTTCAACCGGTCATGTTTTGTTATCATGCCGCCAGAAACTCTTGCTATAGTTCTGCCTGTTAAGTCAGATATATGAATTATTGTGTTATTGAAACTAGTGAATATATGCGCTATTCCTATCCCTTTTAGTTTTTTTCTTTCTTCTGCCATCTTAATCTCCCCCCCCCATTCCTTCTTCAGATTTAATCACTGCAGATTTTTCTTTCTTCTGTTTTTTGACAAGGGATATCTCATCCTCCAATGCGGTAGGCACAATAAATGAAGGAATATTAACAATATTTTTGCTGACAAAAACGTGTTTATGCACAACTAGCTGCCTTGCCTCCTTTAATGTTTTTGCAAAGCCCTTCCTGACTAAAACTGTCTGCAGTCTTCTTTCAAGCAGGTTTTCCTTTGTCAATGCAAGAATGTCATCAATAGCCCCTACTTTAAAGCCAAGCACTTTTAATTTGGATACAAGCTGCTCTGTTTGGTGGGGCTTGCTAATAATCTCCTTTGCCTGCCTTCTTATCTTATCAATCTTAAATTCCGCTTTCCACAGCTCTTTTTTATTTTTTAGGCCGTATTTCTGAATGAGAGCCTCTTCTTCCTTAATCCTAGCTAACTCAAATTTTTTCTTTGGTTTTGAGTACTTCTTGTGTTTTCTTCCTGGGTCTCCCATTTTACCTTAAATTTTATTTAGCTTTTGCAGGCTGTTTTTTTGCTCTCTGCACGCCTATTGACCTCCCTTTTCTAAAATGGCTCCTTGTTCTTTGCCCCCTTACTGGCTGCCCCAATGCATGCCTCCAGCCCTTGTAAGATCTTGTCTGTTTCATTCTCCTTATATCAAAATCCCTCTGCAATTCCAAATCAGAGGTTATCAAATGTTTATTTTCTCCGGTCTCAATATCCCGCCTTCTATTAAGAAGAAAGTCTTTTAAACCAGCCGGTTTTTTCATGAAAGAACTTATCTTTTCGATTTCACTTGCATTTAAGGAGCTAATCTTCCTTTTTTTATCAATGCCTAAAAATGTGCAGAGGGCATTTGAAAAACTCCATGAAACCCCCTTGACCCTTGTTAAACCCGGATATATGCTTGCTTCCCCTGAAATGTCTGCACCCAAGATTCTAACTATGCTTTTTGCCAGTATCTTTGTTTTTTCCTCTGGCTTTTTTGCCTTAATTATTGGCTTTTCTTTAGGGTTTTTGATTTCTTCCATTTTTAAGATGTGAATAGGTTGTGCCTCTCATTGTGTTCCAGCTCCTGCAGTATTCTCTTTTCTATTGTTTTTTTTGGATTCGGGATACTATGCACCCTTTTTTTTATATCCTCAAAATTTGAAAAAGGTTTTTTCTCTCTTTCCGCAAGAACCGCTTCTGTATGCTTAGTGCCAAATCCCGGCAAAAGCTCTAGTTGGTGTAATCTAGTGTTTATTGGCTGCGCATTATTAAAAAAATCAACAAATCTTTTTTCCTGTTTTGCGACTATATCTTCTACAAACTCCCGCAGTTGAATCTTCGCGGTCTCAGTAAGCTTTTCAGGGGGTAATCTTCCTGAGATATAATATATTCTATCGCGCTTTCCGGAACCGATATAGACCTCCTCTTTAAGCTGGAGAGTTAACCCCCTTCTTGGGATAAGCTGTAAGAGAGTGAAATGTTTCATGCCTAAAGCCTGGGCAATCGGCATTGTTTTGCCTTCTAATGGATATCCATAAGGCAAAAAATCTAACACTAGTGCAGTTTCTTCCTTTTCCATTTTTCTTAAATATACCCTTTAACAATTTCAAGTATTTTTGCGATTTCATTCTCTTCTATACTTGCTGAAGCAAGCACCTTCCTTACATCATCTGCATCCTTAGGCAAGAAATCAATTATTTTGATTATTTGTTCTATGCCTAATTTTGAAAAGGATTCTTGCAATTCTTTTTTAAGTTTTAAAGCATTGGAGTTATTAATTTTGCTAAACTTCTTGATATAAGATTCTACTCTCTTCTCTTTATCAGACTCGGGCAATTTTTTTAGCGATTCTTTCACTTCAGCTAAACTTAAGGGCTCTGATTTTGCTATCATTTTATTTTGGTGATTCTATCTTTTTTAAATGTGCTGATTTTATTATAAATTGTTTATTCCGGGTTCCCTGCCTTACTTTAAGGATGTATGCTTCCCCGCGCTGGGCAGTAATAATCCCTGTCCGCCCTTCTACCCTTTTTGGCGCAAATACGGGGAAGGAGGGATTATAAACTAATGCAACCCTATCCCCTATTTTTAGCTCTTTAAAATGGGTTGTCAAACACTTATTTTGTTTGGGTTTGATTTTGCCTGTTTTCATTTTTAGAAGATTATTCCTTCTTTTGTTGTTCTACTTTATGCATCGCTTCTGCTATTATCTTTTCTAATACTTCTGACAGGGCAGAATAAAGATTATAGTTTGAAATATTCGCAGTGAGAATAATCTCTCTCCCTGTGATTATCTCTGCTTTTGCATCCAACTCGTAAAGGATGGATTTGCCATGTTCATGTTTTTTTAACCGGATTTTTAATTCTCTATAGTCTGCTATGCCCCTTAATCTCTTAACATAGTTTCCAACTATTTTCTTCACAACAACGGCCTGCATTGGCACTAATTCAAAGTTTATCAGCGTTATATTGCCGCCAAACTGCTTGACTATGTCGCTTGTTTCCACCCCCCCTGTTGCCATGTTAATTTATGCCCGAGAACGTTTAAAAAGCTTTTTGTGGGGCTGGGATAAGAAAGCTCCAAGAAAACCCCCAAAAGAGTCTGCCAAAACATCCAAAAGACTTGCTGTCCTGTGCGGGACAAAGAACTGGTGAAATTCATCAGTCATGCCATAGAATAATGACAGCAAAAATGCAAACAACAGGGCTTTTTTTCTTGTCCTGCCATTGCTTCTGAAGCATGCCAATAGCAGAAAACCGAAGATAGAATACTCAAGAATATGTTTGAAGGTTGCTGAGACTTGCTTGAGCAGAGAAGGTTGTGGCGGCGCATAAGGGAATGATGAAAGCACAAAGATAAGAATTGCATATGCTGCTGCAAGTGTCCATGCCAATTTTGGTTTTGATTCAAGCCACAGTGTTGGGTGTTTTATCTTCCTTAAGAAGAAATTTTTCTTATCCACTTGCTTTGTTTTCTTCATCCTCAAGTTGTTTTATTAAATCACCCATGCCAACTTTAACTATGTTGCCTCCGGATTTTATCACAATCTCTTTCAGCCCCGCATTGATGATTGCTTTTTTGCAGATAAGACAGGGCCCATAAATCTCTGTTTGTGTTTGTTTCTGCTGGTAAGCCAAAAGATTTTTCTCATCATAGAGATACATAACCCCCCCTAAAATGTTGCTGCCAACCCTTGCTGCGTTAATTATGGCATTCTGCTCTGCATGAACGCTTCTGCAAAGTTCATACCTTTCCCCGCTTGGGATTCCTTTTTCTTTCCTGAAACATGTGCCTAAATCAATGCAGTTGGCAGTTCCGCGAGGAGAACCAACATAACCGGTAGAAATTATGGCATCATCCTTCACAATAACTGCGCCAACCCTTCTCCGAATACAGGTTCCCCTTTGCGCAATCTGTTGGGCTATATCTAAATAGTACTCATCCTTGGAAGGCCTTTTTTTCAGCTCCATCCCTAAAACTTATAAACAAGCATATTAAAATATTTATATAATTGAATATAACCCTAAAACAATGGCGAAGATTATAATAGACAAACATGAGAAAAACAGCTTGGTTGTTTCTGAGTTAGCTGGGCAAAAGGCAGAGATAGAATTCGCAATTTTGCCTGTTGCAGATTATATTATTGAGGATGTAGCCATAGAAAGAAAGACTGTCAGCGATTTTATAGGCAGCATGCTCAATAAACGGCTTTTAAGGCAGATTGAGTCTCTAAAACAGCATAAAAATAAAATTCTTATTATTGAGGGCATAGATGAACAACAGCTGTATAATGATTCTGCGAACGCTGGTTTGCATGCAAATGCCATCAGGGGAATGCTCTTGTCAATAATGTTAAAATCAAAAATTCCTGTGCTGTTCACACAGGACTACAAAGATACTGCAAAATTCTTGATGCTCCTAGCAAAAAGATGTGAAAAAGAAGGCGGGGGTATAAGTATGAAATTCAAGAGAAAAGCAACAAGCATCTCTGGGCAGCAGAGGATGATTCTTGAAGGTTTTCCCGGCATAGGGCCCGCTACATCAAAAGAACTTTTAAAAAAATTTGGCACGATTAAGGCGGTGATAAATGCTGAATTGGCTGAACTTGAGAAAATAAAAAAACTGGGCAGGAAAGCAAGGATAATAAAGGAAATAAGTGAAAAGAAATATCAACAAGAGGGTTAAATACATCCTTTACTTGAAAAAATTGCTTTGTTATATGCTGCCCTGTCCGCTATCTCCATTAAATTTAAATAAAAACCTTTGGGCAGTTTAGAAATTTTTTCTTTTACCCTGTTTTTTATCTCCTCTTTATAATCAAAAAGTGCTGGGATATATGCCCTGCTTTCATTGATATGCTTTTCTTTTGCAATTTCTTCTATGCTTGGCAGGACAAATTTTCCTGCAATAGCAAGAAAGCTTTTTGCATCATAACTGTTCAATCCATATTTTTTCAGGCTCTCTGAAATTTCTTTCTGATGCTCGCCATCCAAATAACATTTTTCAGCATATCTTTTTGCATGAATCCATTTATCCGAGATAACAGCCAATAAATCAAGAATTAGCTCATCTCGGTTGCTGACATATTCCATTAAAAAGATATATGGGATAGGAAGTATAAAAATAAATCTGTATTCCAAAGCATATTTTTCAATGGGCTAAGAAAGTTCCGTTCTCCAGATGTCCTCATAAATTGGCCCTTGCCCCGTTAGTGTTGATTTTTTCAATGCAAAACTATCTACAGCAAATTCAACCTGCTTGAATTTTCGATTTTTGATTTTTTCAATAAACTGCCTTTTATCCTTAATAAATTTGATTCTTGCTAAGGTGATATGGGACTCAAACCTCTCATCAAGAGCAATCACACCCTTTAATGAACTGTGGATTTTTTCATGAAGCTCTTTTATAACCTCTTGAGGTTCTAAACTGACCCATGCAATCTTGATATAAGATTCAGAAGGAAAAACTCCAGCATTACCGAGATGCGCTGAAAATTTCGGAAATTTTATATTTTTTAAAAGTTCCCTGCATTGATTAACTTGAAAATCTGTCAATTCTCCCAAGAACTGTATTGTCATATGTAGATTCGGGGGTTCAACAAGCTTCATGTCCGCTTCTGAAAAATTTTTTTGGAGCTTTGCAATTTCGTCTCTTGCTTCATCAGATAAATCAATCGCAATAAAGCACCTCATTTTCATCTCACCAACTCTGAAATAATCTTCGCGGCAAGTTTTGAGGTGATGTTATTCAAATCTTTCATTGGATTGACCTCCACTATATCTGCTGCTTTCAAATTCTTTAATAGGCTTAATCGCTGTATAAGATAAATTGCTTCTCTGCTTGACATGCCGCATGGTTCTGGATAAGCAACAGCTGGTGCAAATGCAGGGTCAACAACATCCAGGTCTATGCTTAGATAAATGGAATTAAATTTTCTCACAGATTCCATTACTGCATCACATGTATTCCTTAAATTTCCAAAAATCTGGTTCTGCATGAGATGCCTTATTTTTTTTTCCGCAAGAAACTTAGCCTCAATAGGATGCATATTGCGCAGCCCAACCAAGAATATGTTTTCTGCTTTTAGATTATGCTCTACTGCTGTCCTAAGCCAGTCCTCATGTGTTGGCGGAGAAAAATCATGCATGCAGTCAGCATGGGCATCAAAAACAACCAAACAGGGATTTTCAAAAGTTTCTGAAAAAGCCCTTATTAATGGATAAGAAATTGAGTGGTCACCCCCAAGAAAAATACAGAATTCTTCTTTAGACAAAATTTTCTTGCTCTCTTTGTATATCCCTTTATTTGAATCTTCAAGGTTGGCTTGAGCTATTCTTATCTCGTGTATATCTTTCTCATTAACCTCAACAACCTTGCCTTTCTCATTGCTGTATATATCTGAAAGTTCAGAAATTATTCTGTTTGGGGCCTGCTCACAGCCTTTTGTCCTGCCCAAACCATTCACCAGAGGAATTTTCACAATTTGCATTTTATGGCATATTCAAAACTGTTTATTTTGGCGCAAGGGCAAAAAAGGAATATTTCTTGATTCTTGCCAGTTGCTGAACTTCCTTTAATTTAACATTTAGAATATTTTTCTCAAAATTATAAAAATCCTCCACTTTCCCGTCAATTTCGTGGAGAAGGAGGTTTACCATCTGCCCCTGCGAATCTTCCATGGATATTTGGTGGTTCCCTATCACATGATTTTTAACGTCATTTAACTCATTCTCATCCAAACTTGAAGCAACCTTGTCAAACTCTCCAAGAATCAAGGACTTGATTTTTTCTATGTTCTCCTTCATTGCCCCAATATATATCATGTTGTAAGAAAAATCCTTTGTTGTATTCTCCTCCCCCTTAACTGCATATGCTAGATTCCTCTTTTCCCTTATTTCTGAGAACAATCTTGAAGACATGCCCCCCGCCATCAGCGTGTTAAGAACAAGTGCTGCATAACTTAATTTGTTTTGCGCCAGAGGAGCATGGTATGCAAAAACCATATTAGCCTGGTCTATTCCCTCCCTATCCTCTGTACCCTCCTCATCTTTCAGCTGGATTTTTGGCTGAAAAATTATCCCTTTTTCATTGCCAAAAGTTTTTTCAACAAAACTTGCAAGATTTCCAAAATCTGCATTGCCAACAACGCACAAAACAAGATTATTCGGGCGATAAACCTGCCTGAATTTTTCAAGAATCTTGTTTTTATCAAGGGAATTCATTGATTCATATGTGCCGATAAGCGGAATGCCAAATGGGGGCTTGTACAGATAACTTTGGATTTTGTCATATACATATATCAGCGGGTTGTCTCTTCTCATTTTAATCTCCTCAAAGATAACCTTCCTTTCCTTTTCCAGTTCTTTTTTGTCAAACAAGGGATTTTTAATCATGTCGCTTAAAACATCCAAGGCAGTATCAAGATGCTTGGAGGGCATTTTGCACCAAAAAGCAGTAATAGCATCTGCAGTAAAACCATTCAATATGCCCCCTTTTCTTTCAATCTCTGATGCTATCTTCTGTGTATTTCTTGAAGGTGTGCCTTTGTAGAGCATGTGCTCAATATAATGAGAAATCCCTTTCTCTTGGGCAGTTTCATTTATGCCTCCAGCCCTAACAGCAAAGGCAACACTAACAATAGGCAGATTTCTCTTTTCAAGAAGGATAGTCATGCCATTTTTCAATTTCTTTTTGTAAAATTCTGCTTGCATTTTTAAACTAAACTTTTCAATCTTTTTATATTAAAAACAAAATGGTTATTTTCCGAATCTTCGCTCCCTCTTGCTATACTCCCTTATTACCCCAACAAAATCCTCTTTAGTCAGTTCAGGGAACATCTTGTCTTTAAGAAAGACAATTTCTGCATAGGCTGACTGCCATGGCAGAAATCCGCTCAGCCTTTGTTCAGAGGTTCTTATTATCAAATCGACATCAGGCAGTTCTGCATAGAGATTCTTGGAAAGAATACTCTCGTCAATATTCTCCATATCCAATCTCCCTGCCTTAACAAGTTTTGCAATCTCCTTCGCTGCATGGACTATCTCCTGCCTGCCGCCGTAGGCTATTGCAAGGTTAAGTGTATAGGCATCATAACCTTTAGTTGCTTCCTTTGCTTTTATTGCTATCTTTTTAACATCTTCCGGCAGCATATTCAGGTCTCCGAGTACATTCAGCCTTACCCGCCCCTTATGAACATTTTTATCATTTATGAAGTCCTGCAATGTGCCCTTAATCATCTTCATTAAAAATGCAACTTCTTCTTTGGAACGGGAAAAATTTTCTGTTGAGAATGTGTAAAGCGTTAAAATCTTTATGCCAAGCTCCTTGCACCATTCAAGAATTTCCTTAAATTTTTTCAGCCCTGCCTCATGCCCTTTGAACGCCGGCAAGCCTCTTGCTTTTGCCCATCTCCTATTGCCATCAGGAATAATCGCAAGGTGCCTTGGCACATTCATCTGCCTGCCCTGTTTTTCATTAGCCATTCAAACACTACTTATATATGATTTTTAAAGCTTATCCAATTTCACAAAAATAAAAAGATTTTAAAATGTATTTTTATTACAACAACTAAATATGGCAAAAAAAACATCAGGGGGTTGCTGGGATTTGTCTGACCAGCTTGACTCAGATGCAGTTGCATCGGCATTTTCAAGGCTTGTTTCCGGGGGCAAGGCGGGCTATAAGGCGGTTATAGAAAGAAAAAAAGAAGTTCCAATATGCAAGAAATGCGGAAAAGAACTTGAAGGCATTGAAAAATTCTGCCCTGAATGCGGTGAGAAGACAGAATGGCAGAAAAAAAAGGAAGAGCCGGTTATTCTGCTCACAAGAGAGGAGCTTGAAAAAAAATTCAAGTCAGGGGAGAAAAAAGAACATGAAGTTCTTGCTTACTTGCGGGATGAGCTGAAGATCCAGGAGAATACAGCATTTGAATTAATAAAGAAATGGGAAAAAGAAACCCGGGAACCAGAAAAAACTGGAGATATAGACTTAAACCAATTCAATGGTTAATCTGCAGTCAAGGCAAAAAATTCCTTCCTAAATTTTCTAAAAGGTCTATATGCCTTTCAAAATACTGCCTTGCCTTCTCAAAAGTCTTTATTAGTTTTGAACTGACTGCATTTTTTAAGTCCAATGGGTGCAGATTCCTGCCGACAAATTCATTTTCAAGCTGGGCATAGGAATTAAATACCGCATCACCCCCAAATTTTTCTTCTCTCTCAACTTTTATTTTGTTATTCAGGGGGAAAAGGACTGTCTGGCATATCTGCAGGATAGGATTATCCTTCACAATCCCGGCAGGGCAGTAGGCATCCCTCACCTTTTCTTTGATGCTTTCAGCAGAATCGTAAACTTTGATATGTGTTTCAGGCAATGAGGAGGACATCTTCACACCAGGGCCTTTCAAAGAGGTTATCAAAGGCATTATTATCTCCACCCTAGAATTATAATCTATCCTTGGCAGAAATTCTCTTGCATACACCATGATATGCCTCTGGTCTGTGCCTCCAAGCTGGATATCTGCATTAAGATACTGCTCATCCAAGGCCTGCATCAAAGGATATATCATCTCGCTGACTTTCGGCTCTTTCATCCTGCAAACCTCTGATGCAGCTCTTTTTGCCCTTGTAACTGTTGTCAGGGAAGAAAGCTTCAAAATATCCAGCATATAATCATAATTAAGCTGAAAATCAGAGCCAAGAATAACCTTTGGCTTCTTGCGCCAAGGCAATGCCAGTTCAATGCATTTTTTGTAATATTCCGCTCTCTTGTTAATCTCACTCCAAGGGCTTTTTAAGTCATCAAGGGCAGCATGCAGGTCTGCTATCAAAATCTTGTTTCTAATGCCTGCCTCAGAAAAATCAAAAATTTTTGTTAATGTTGCAAGATGCCCTATATGAACAGGGCCTGTCGGGGCTGTGCCATAATATGCTGTTACCCTCTTTTTTGTTGCGAGCAGTTTTTCAAGCGCCTCAACAGTTATAATTTCAACAGCATTCCTTTTCACAATATCCATCCTTTCAATCCCGTTCATATTCTAACAAAAAATGGCGCTTACTTAAACTTTTCTATAATTCAGGAATGGAAAAAATATAAAAAAGAGAAGATACTTTCAGCAGCATGCCAATCACAAAAATTGCGTTGATAACGGCAGTCATAGGCACTGCTATATTGCTATTTCTTTCCCAGAATCTTGAGCCGCAGATAATCCAGATTTCTAAGATAAACAGCAGAATGCTGGAGCAATATGTGAAAATTAATGGCAATATAACCTCCCTGAAACATTATGAGTCCATGATGCTGTTAACAATTAATGACGGCAGCGGGGAAATTACAGCGGTTATATACAATCCTGATAAAAATCAGAATTTAACTGGGAAATCCGTGATGGTTATTGGCAGAGTAAAGGAATACAAAGGAAAACTTGAAATAGAGGCAGCAACAATCCAGGAAAAATGAATTTGTTTATAGAGCTCATTCTTGGGATGATACTTGGAATTTTAACAGGGATGTTTACTGGCTTAATGCCTGGAATACACATAAATTTTGTTGCATTGATGATTTCAGCATCCTCTTCATTCCTGCTGGGTTACTTTAATGCCATTGCGATAGTTTCCTTCATAATCTCCATGTCGATAACACATACTTTTCTTGATTTTGTCCCTTCTATTTTTTTATCCGCTCCGAATTCTGAAACAGCACTGTCAGTAATGCCCGGGCATGACATGCTTCTCAAAGGGAGGGGCTATGCTGCAGTCAGGCTGGCAGTAACTGGATGTTACCTTGGGCTGTTCATTCTTGTCATTACAAGCCCTTTGTTCATATATGGCATGCCTTTTATTTATAATATCATTAAGAAATCCATTGCAATAATCCTCATTTCTGCATCGCTGTTCCTCATGGTGAAAGAAAGGGATAAGATTCTTGCATTTTTTATCTTTATGCTTTCAGGGGCATTAGGCTTTGCCTCCCTGAATCTTCCAGTTTCCCAGCCGCTCTTCCCTCTGCTTACTGGCTTGTTTGGGACAAGTATGCTTGTTACAAGCGTGTATGAAAGGGCAAAGATTCCAAAACAGGAACTTAGCATAATAAAAATTGGAAGGATGGAAAAGGCAAAAGCAATTTTTGCTGGGATTTTTTCTTCAGGGTTATGCAGTTTTCTTCCAGGGCTTGGAGCAAGCCAGGCAGCAGTAATCGGCTCTGAAATAAGCGGCAAAATATCCAGCAGGGGATTTTTGCTGCTGCTTGGCATTATAAGCACTCTTGTCACCGGGCTTAACTTTGTTGCTATCCTGGCAATAGGCAAGCCGAGAAGCGGTGTTGCCGTAGCCGTAGAGAAAATCCTGCAATCAATGACTATACAGCAGCTTTATCTGTTCCTTGCAATAGCCTTAATCTCAGGAAGCGTGGCATTTTTAATCGCATTGTTCTTTGCAAAGATATTCGCAAAAAATGTCTCAAGAATAAATTACACAAAAGTTTCTATTGGGATTGCCTTATTCCTGGCGATGATGTGCCTTGTTTTTTCAGGCATTATTGGCCTGCTGATTATGGCAACGGCAACCGCTCTCGGCATATTCGCAATAAAAAGCAATGTAAGAAAAATGCACCTCATGGGATGCTTGATGCTGCCTGTTATCCTTTATTTTTTATAAATACCAAAAAAATTAGTCAGGCATGCCCTGAATTCAGGTATCGCATACTTAAATGTCTCGCTGTTTATCTTGAATCCATAATCCATCCCGGGAGATTTATAGGATTCATAAACCCATAAAATCTTCTTTAATATCTTTTTATCTTTTATCCCTTTTCTTAATTTCTGATACATTTCCTCAAATGTAGCCACATTCAATTGAATATCTTCTTTCCTTGCAATATCTATATAATAACTTAAAATTTTTCCAAGTGCCATTTTCTATTTAGCTAAATAGACTCTCTTTTAAAATTTTACGGTCTATGGTGGAAAGGTTGTCTGATGTATTCTCAACCTGCACTATCTTGATGCCTTGGTATTTTGTTTGTATATACTCTACAGTCTCTTTCAAATCACTGCACCATTTGGCAGGGCATTTCAGGGGATAAGTTTTGTCCATGACAAGGTACATAAAATTTACCTTACAGATTCCAAGTTTTATTTCCTGCCCGGGATTCATTTTTCAAAACCATCTCTGCAATGCCTCCTGTTTTTCATTTTCCCTGCCGAACACGCTCTCAATATACCTCTGGGTCAATTCAAGGGACTGCTTGATATAATCGGACACTTCATATTTCTTTGCAAGCTGCAATGCCAGCTCCAGGTATTTTATCACCCCCCCCTCTGAAATTGTAAAGATTATCCTTCCTGAACATTTAATGCAATTTTCCTGCAAGGGGGGCCTGCGGTATTTCTCATTGCACTTCACACAGCGAAACTGCTGCATTGAAAATTTTCTTAGGTTTCCCCTTATATCCCTTATCAGATGCCGTTGTATAATCAGGCTTGCAACATCTGCTGTATCCACTGCCCTTATTTTTTCAACAAGCTCCATCTGCCTCTGCACCTTTTCCTGCATTGTTGCAATTTTCTTATATGAAGAGCATGTTGTTCCAGAGGCGATATCTGAAGTTTCATGTGTATAATGCAGATTTTGGAATGCCTCATCACTTCCAACCTTGTCCTTTACCTGAGGCATTTTTATGGTATGGGGCATTACTTGCTTTTCAGCTGCCCTGTAAAACTCAATAGGCAGCTCTTTTGCTATGTCAATGTCAAAAATCATGTCGTCTACCTCCCCGGGCCTTATCCTTGCATTTAAAACTAAAGGGGCATCTTGTGTGCCGCCCCTATGGGCTGGCAGATATCCCCTGGAAAAATTAAGCAAAACATCCATGAGCATGCTTAATGAGGCCTCGTCACCATCGCAGTCCCTACGCATTGCCGCATGAATATAAGGGGATGCCAGAAAAGATTGCGTATTGCTGAAACCAATAATCCTGCAGACTACCCCTGCACAATTATGGGGGGCAATTCCAACTGTAAGCTTGCCTATCAAATCCCCCCTGTTGTTAACATTATAAAAAGGCCTCAAGCCATAGAGCCTTACAAGAAGATTGTCTATAAACTTGCATACCCTAATAAAAACCTCGTCTGCCTGCTCGTCCAAGCTGTCTGGGGCACAGGGCAGGATAACATCATGGGGCTTTATCTCCAAAATCTGCTCTTCATTTTCAAGCTCTTGGCCATGAATGTCATGAGTATATCCCACTTCCCTGAGTTTGGAGATTTCCACATGGATTTCCTTTGGCTTGAAGTGGGTTATGGGCACTTCAACAGCATCGTATCTTATTGTGCCGTCTTTATTTACATTCAGGCCAAACATCGCCCTTAATACCCCTTTGGACAGATGTTCAGGGATATGGGATTCAGAAGAAGTTCCTCTGACGCCTTTAATCAAAACAGGAACTTCTGTTTTCTGCATGTTTAATTTTTTTATGGCAGAATCAAGATAATGTTTTATATCAAGCCTTTTAGTCATAAAATCAACTGCTGTTCCATGTGTGGGGCAATAATCTATATTAAGATTTATATCGCACCCCCTGCAATAATACGTCTTTCTTGTTTGATTGCCGCACTGCTCGCATATGAAGTATACAGTCTCTATATTGCAATTGTCACAATGATACAAAGGGAAATCCGCCTTGACATCTGTTTCACATGCCTCCTGCACGCTTCTAAATCTGCCTCCTGCCTCCCCAACAGGAAAAAGCACATGCGGCGAGCCTGTCAATTCCCTAAGTTTTGCTTTTTCCGGCCTGCCCATCCTTGAGCCTATAAAAGTTCCTGATTTGTCCCTGATTTCAAAAGAGGAGAATTTATTAACGATATCCAAAACCCCGTCATCTTGTTTTTCCGTCTCTGCAAGCATTTTCAGAATTTTTTCCCTGTCAAGGGAATTTTCCAAGCCGAGGTTAACAAGCAAGGCCTTTGCAGAAGGCTCTTCAATGATGATATTCTCCAAGCTTAGGAAATGGGGCACAGCAAGCAATTCCAATGCTCTCTTGCCATTCTCTTCTACAGGCAGGATGAGCTTTCCTTCAACAAATCTTGCCTTTTCAACCAGTTTTAATAATGCAATAAATTTTTCCCTATTTAACTCGCGCCAATAAAAAATATAGGAAGGATGCAATGATACTCCATACTCCTTGCTCAACTCCTCTGCCTTTTCCATGCTGACTTTTCTTTCATTTACAGTTTCTGCAGTTTCCCTGCTTTTTTCTTTCAGCTCTGCAAGCCAGTATTCCTCAACATAACCAGAAGGCAAGAGGGGATGATTCCTGTTTGCAAAATCCCCAAATGGAATAAGCAAATCCCCCAGATAAAGTATTTCCTTTATTTCCTTGAATAATTTCAACGCCTCTTTTTTGTCCTGCAGTTTTAACACCCTGCCATTATGCAATTTCACAACAGGCCCATCAATTGTGTCACAGCAGGTTACTGCTGCTGCTTTAGTTGGCTTTTCTAGCCTTATTTGGGTGCCAAATGCAATAAAATCATCCAACGCAGCCATTGTCGCAGGATGAATTGCCAAGGCAGAATATCCTGTGCAGCGGGTTCTACCATATCTCAAGCGGAATGCCCCGGAATAGGATGGATGCCCAAACACAGGCCTGCCTGCAACCAGGTCTTTTAGGTAAGTTCCTGTTGCCTGCTCTGTCTTTTTTTCAACAAGCTTTCTCTGCAATTTCACAAACTCGTCTAAAAAATTCCAATCCTCCAGATTGAAGCCCTTTTCAACAAGCTTGCTCTTTATTTTTAAGAGCTTGGCTGCTTTCTGGGCAAGGCACTCGCTGATAGTCAAGGCAAAACCACCTCTAATCAGGTTTGTGTCTACTCTTTCCAAATCCTTGTAATTGCTTACCTCTCTCTGTTCTGTTGGCAGCCCTGTTACCTGAAGAGGAATGTTCTTGAATAAAAACTCAAGCTCTTCTTCCGATGCAAGATATTGAAGATTCGCAACCCTTTCATGATAATCATAAATTTCAGTTATTCCCCTTTTTGCTTCCTTTTCTGTTGCGTCATATACTGCATAGCCAAACATCTTCCTTAGATAATCCAAAAGAAGCAGGGAAAAAGCCCCTGCTGTAGTGCCCGCGCTTCTTATTGGGCCAGAATAATAGGCAGCAAAATAATCCTCTCCATTCCCTGTCTTCTGTAATTTAAAGTGAGTATATCCCTCCAGGGGAGAAGCCACAACACCTAATGTTATGTAAGCAAATCCCACTCTGAACCCTGCATCAACTGCTTCAAGATGGCTCTGGAATTTGCAGAATTTCTCTTTTGCTATTTCTTCTGCTATTCTCAAACAGACAGCATGGTCAAGCAAGCCATGCTCCTGCTCAAGCTCCTTTATCCTGTTGATAAGATGCGTGCTGTTAAGCTGGGGGTAAAGGGAAGAGATTAGCTCTACTGCTCTCTGGGCAAGAGAGGTTGCGAGAGGGCTTTCAATTTTGCTTTTAGGGTCAAATCCCTTTTTTCTTGCTTCTTCTGCAATGCTGTACTCTACCCTTACCTTCCTTTCAATCTCGGCAAAATATTTCTGCATTTTAAAATCCAAAAATTTTGATCAGTTCTCTAAAATCATGAATAACATGCTTGGCATTATTTGCTACCTCTTCCTTCTTGGGATTAAAGGCAATAAATAACCCAACTTTCCGGCCAACAGAGATATCATTTTCATTGTCTCCGACATGGCATATCTCTTCAGGAATTATGCTATACTGCCTGCATATTTCACCTATTTTTTTATGTTTTCTCCATATTGGCACATTATAATCCAAAGTGCCTGTGAAAAATCCATTGTTTCTATTCAAAACATTGCAGAAAGAGAAATCCAGCTCCAGCTCCTCCTGGGCTTTTTCTGCAACTAAATCTATCGATGTTGTAAGCAATCCCCTCAACAATTTTCCTTTGCTTGCTCTTGCGAATTCTCTTGCCCCAGGGGAGTAAGGCAGGGGGAAAAGAAATTTTTCTGCAGTTTTAACAGGCAGATTTATTAAATCTGCTGTATCCTGATTTGCCCACTCCAAATCAGAATTTTTTCTTCCATAAAATTTGTCTATTCTCTTGTCCCATCTATCCTTCAAGCCGTAAGCGCAGCCAAGAGCGTCCCAGCTGGATTCAAACCTGCTTCTAATATTTTTATATGCAACAAGACAGCCATCAACATCCAGGCTTATCAATTTGATTTTCATTTTTGAAATAATACTATTAACTGCTGAAATCCAGTATGTTCACCGCTCCTGTTTTCAGATTCAGTAGGGGAACTTTGCAGGGGTCTGGCTCATTACCCACTTTCTCCTCATAGGGAGTTATGGACTGCCAGCATGAACAGGATACTATCAAAATGTTGTTGTAGGAAGAGACGTCTGTCCTGTGGACTTCCCCATTTGTTATGATGTCAGGGACAGTTGTTATTGCCAAAGGGTCTGTATTTTCTGAGGGGATATAAACAACAGAGGAATGTGTTGGGGCAAGATGCCTTCTTTTTAGGATATGTTTGACCACTTTTGAAGGGGAGTGATGCGCATTTGCCAATCTTAATTCCTCTATATCGCTTATCAAACTATGAAAGGATGCGCCATGATACATCAGGATTTTCAAGCCGTCAAAATCCTGAGACGAGGCAATGTTAACCAAAGAGGGGTTGCTGACTAATAGCAGGTTTTCTAAATTATACAGCGGCTCGGCAAAATATCTGTCAATTGGTGGTTGCGGCTCGGCAGTTCTGACTGAATCATGCTGCCCTGGGCACATTATTATATAAACATCCTTCCTTATTTTCCCAAGCAATTCAGCAAGCCGGACATACTGTTCTCTGATGTCTTTTATTGCAAGCAGGTTTTCCTGGTTTGGGTAAACACCAACACCATCAACGCAATCCCCAACAATGAAAAGATACTTCACTTTTCCTGCCATCTCTTTTTGCTGTTCAGAGCCGATTTCTGCATTCAGCCACTTTACAAACTTCAGGAAGTTTTCTTCAAGAAACTTAATCGAGCCGACATGCAAATCAGAGGTAAATGCAGCATACTCCTCTATAGGGGCTTTTTTTCTTTCTGGCTGCATCGCATCTGGGAAAACTATGTCATTGACAAAAAGCATTTCACCTGTGCCAGAACACCTAAAGCCAAGGGTATCATCCAGGACTGTACTCTGCGCTTTCTTAAAAACATCCTCTTTGTTTGCATTAATAAGCAGAACAGCCCTTCCTGTCAAATCTTCTACCTCTAAAAGGATATTTTTGTTTTTTGTCATCCGCTTGTCAGTGATAATGCCAATAATTGAAACATTCTGCTTCTGTCCGTTTATCTTGTTTATTGATGTAAGGTTTTGGAGTTCATTGCGTTCCTGAAGAATACTCTTAAAAAAGATAAACCGGTTGCGGAAGTGATTCACAAAATCCCCTACAGAAATCTTCCTGCTTGGCAATATAAAGGAATCAATAATTTTAACATGGCCATTGAAACTTTTGGAAATTTCTTCTGCCTTTTCCTCTTTCTTCTCTGTTTGCGCCTGCTGTGGTACAAGGGGTTTTAGATGGGATTTTAAAAAAGAGGCATATCTGTCTATGATTTCTGATTTTTCTTTCTTTTGGGATTTATAATTGTCAAATATCAGGAGAATTTTGTCTATATTGATTGAAAGGGCAGATATAGAAAGCATCTTGTTTTTATTAATGCTGCATAAAACCTCTGCTAGATAGCTGTTTATCTCTTCATCAAAAGAGGGCACATTCAGCAGGATATCTGCGAGTTCCGGCTCCATAAGAAACCCATTCTGCAAGCAGGATTTAACCAAGGTGTTCATTCTTCAACTCCCAATGAGGAGGAGAGAATTGCTTTTATCTTTGGCACTAGCTGTTGCGGAACAGCAAGCTTAATCTCACGGGTTCTGCCATGCCTCCCCTTGCTTATTACAACTGCGTTTATTATGCCGAGCATGTCAAATTCTGCGATTATATCCCCAACCCTCCTCTGGGTAAGAATTTCATTAGAGGTTTTTTCACAAAGCAGTTTGTAATGATTATATATGTCCCCTGTAAAAATCTGCGGCAGTTTCTTCAGCTCTATCAGCTCAATTATAGACTCCAAAACAAGCTGGAATTGCTTTGGCTCTGTTTCCACAATGTCCAATATTTTATCCTTCTCTATCTTTTCGTTTGCCTTGTCTATATGCCCCTGGGTTATCTTCTTCACACCTTCCCTTTCAACAAGTTCTCCAGCAATCCTTAATAAATCAAGGGCTCTCCTTGCATCGCCGTGCTCTCTTGCCGCATATGCCGCGCATTTCTCTATCACGCCATTCTCAACAACATTCTCCTTGAATGCATGCCCAGCCCTGTCCCTCAATATATCCTGCAGCTGCAATGCATTGTAGGGCGGGAATACAATCTCTTCCTCGCTTAAAGAGCTTCTTACCCTTGGGTCTATATTGTCCAAAAAGGTAAGGTCGTTGCTTATGCCTATTATGCTTATCTGCGCCTTGCTCAATTCTGAATTAAGCCTTATTAAGTTGTAGAGGAAATTGTCAGAGATTTTTTTTATTGCATAGTCAACCTCGTCAAGAATCAGCACAAACAGCTGGGGTTTTGCCTCTAGTATCTCTATAAATTTATTGTATACAACCTCTGTAGGAAGCCCTGTAGCAGGAACTGTTGAGCCTAATTTCCTTATCAGTTCTGAAAGAATCCGATATTCCGTATCTGCAACCTTTTTTAGCTTGCAGTTGATATACTCAATATTAAGGCTTATATTCTCTTTCTTTGCCCTTTTTAAAAGCTCATCTTTCAGATAAGTAATTGAGACTGTTTTGCCTGTTCCGGTTTTGCCATAAATGAAAAGATTAGAGGTTCTTTCCAGCCTTAAGCAGGGCGCGAGAATAGAAGCAATGGACTCTATTTGTTGCTCCCTGTGCTGTATTATCTCAGGGATATAATTTGACTGAAGGGTAAATTTATTTTTGAATATGCTTGAGTTTGAAAAAGAATCAAAAATCTTGTCTATTTGGCTGGCCATATATCTTTTGCATTTAATTTTTTTATAAACATATTTATCCTAAAAAATATACATACAGACCTATATTTCCTGTGGAAACTGTTCTAAGTAAATAGTGACTTTTAAAAGGGTGTTTTAAGGAGATAGTGGCATTTAAAGAACTTTTTTAAGTAGACAGGGATATTTGAAAGGGTGTTGTCACGAAATAGAAATAACCCCTACATTTCCTGTGGAAGTTTATTATTTATTATTTATTATTTAAATATATAATAATATAATATATATAAATTTAAAAACAAGCAAAAAATAAAAAATAAAAATCATGGGAAAGATTTAAAAATCTTTGTTAAAGTTCCAGATGAAATCAAAGGGTGTGAGCCTCTTCTCAGCTATACTTCCTGCCTTTTCCCCAAATTATCCCACTATTCCTGTTTTTTTGCGAAAGCCCAGAAACTTCAGATAATTCAGCAGGAATTCTCATTAAAAACAACTTTATATAGAAAACTTTATAAATATCTTCTTTATGAGTTTAGTATGGCTATTGACAAGAAACCCTTGCGCGAGATTATCGGCAAGATGGTTGTGACAAAAGAGGGCAAAAGATTGGGCATGACTAAAGACATAACCTTTGAAACCAGAACAGGCGAGCTTATACACCTTGTTTTGAAGGAGCCAACCAAGTTTGCCCAGACACTGCAGCTTGAGAAAACAAAAGATAAAGAGATTCTTATCCCTTATAATTCAATTATTGCAATAGGTGATTTTGTTGTTGTAAGCGAGGAAGATTTGATTTAAGTCAAATCTTAATCCCTTTCTTTATTCTCCTGAAGATTTAAACATAATACAATCAAAAATAAAAACTTTTATAAAGCAGGCGCAACATAAAGAAACATGGCCCAGATGATTGGTTTTAATTTGACAAAAGCCCTTGCAGAGAGGGAGAAGGAACTAAAAGGGCAAATAACAGTAAAACATAATATTAATATCAAGGATGTAAGGAAAGAGGCGCTTAACTTGTCAAAAGACAAGGATGTCCTATGTTTTGATTTTGAGTTCAGCATTAATTACGAGCCAAAACTCGCAAAGCTGCTTTTTGAAGGCAATGTTCTTTTGCTTGCAGAGCCAAAGGAAGGCAAGGACATCCTGAAAAACTGGAAGAAAAAAGAAGGCAACGAGAATGTGAGGCTGCTTGTTTACAACACCATTCTGACAAAATGCAGCATAAAGGCATTGCAGATGGAATCTGACTTAAACCTGCCTTCTCATCTCCCTTTGCCAAAACTTGCGCCTGCAAAACAAGTTACAAATTATACAGGTTAGGCATAATTTGTGTGCACTTCAGGACTTTCTAAAATTTTCTTTAATGGGTTTTTCTCATCTAAGGATAGGTTTGAAACGCTAGGTATAGGAATCGAACCTATAAGCCCTTGCGGGCAATGGTTTGCTTGCTTGTTTCGAGACCATCGCATTGCCGTTCTGCCAACCTAGCTTAAATCTCCTTTAATTTTCCAAATTTATAAATTCTGTCTCCTAGGACAAAAATCTCAAAATTCTTTATATTGGAAAGATAAGGGCTCAATAATTTTTCTTTTCTTATGTCGCTGCCCTCAGTCAAGGGCAGAAATGAAGGCATAACTATAAGCTTTTTGCCTTTCCATCTGCCAAGCAAAAAACACTTATAAATTTCTGACTTCATTCCTTCTTGCAGCGAAATGGCAGGATGCTCATGCCCTATTATCAAAATTTTTGCATTATTCACCTCTTTTTCAATCCTCACCTCATTTCCATGCAATATACAAATCTTTTCTGAATCAATGCAATAGAACTCTTTTATCTCAAGCCCTTTTTTTCTGGCAATTGGCTCAAGTATTCTGTCATGGTTGCCTTTTATCAGAATAACCTTTGCCTTTTCCCGCAGCAAATCAAGAATTCCAAGAGTTTCATGCCACTCCTGCCTTGAAATCCCGCCAAACTCATGCTTCAAATCCCCATTAATAACTATTATTTTTAGCTTTACTTCTTGAAGTAATTCTTCAATCTTTCTCTTTGTTTCCTTAAACTGAGTTCTTGGCACTAATACCCCCTGCTTGTTCAATGCCTCTTCATAGCCTATGTGCAAGTCAGCAAGAATCAACACTTTCTGCTTCTTAATCCATAATGCCTTGCCAATCATCTCAATTCCTTTCAAGATTTCCATAATAGAAATAGAAAAGAAATTTTAATAAATCTTTATATGGCTTATTTCAAGAAATAGCCCTGCCTCATTTCAGAGCTCGCCCTGTTTTTTTCTACATCCTTATTCAGCTTGTTTGTCAAATCATCTGTCTTTTTCTTTTCGGCGTCGCTTTGCTTCTCCACGCTTTTGGTGCCTGTTGTGGGGTCGTAAAACTCGCATGTCATATCATCACTCATACCCCCCCTTGGAGTGCTGACTGTGTTGGACCTTGCTATCTTGTAAAAATTGTCTTCCGCCATCTTTTTCTTTCCTATCAATCTTTTTTAAACCTTTTTTATTTAATACTTAAACCAGCTTTGCTTGATAAACCCTTCTTTTAAGCTGCTTTTTAAATAGGGCTTTATTCAAATAATTCACTCAAGCTTTTTCCCTCATTTGTCCTGTAAATTGCCTCGGCAAAGAAATCCTCCAAGGGAATAACCTCAATTTTTTCATGTTCTGGCTGGTAAATGCTGTTGCTGACAATCATCAAATCCAGATTTTTGCTTACATTTCCCTTTGCATTCCCGCTGAATATGCCATGAGTGCAGTATGCATAAACTTTTCTTGCCCTTTCTTCCCTTAATTTTTTTGTCGCCTCTATCAGCGTATTGCCTGAGTCAACAATATCGTCTACTATCAACACATCTTTATTTTGAACCTCCCCAATTATTTTAAATTCACTTACCTCTCCCTCACTCTTTCTATATTTATACCCTACAACAATATCTTTAACACCCAGCTTGTTTGCAAATGCTTTCGCCCTTGACGCACCGCCAGCATCAGGGCTCATTATTATTAAGTTCTTCAAGAAATCTTTATGTTTCCTACTTAAATAATCCAACAAAACATTTGAACTGTAAAGATTATCCAAAGGGATTCTGTAAAAACCTTGAATCTGCGTGAAATGGGCGTCAAGAGTCAAAACCCTGTCAGTGTATAAACTTATTACATCAGCAACAGCCTTTGCATTTATTGAGACCCTTGATTCATCCTTTCTGTCCTGCCTGCTGAACCTCATATAAGGCAGTACATTTATAATCTCATCAGCAGAAGAATTTTTCATAGCCTCATTAGCAAAAATAAGCTGGGTAAGCCATTCTGATGGCTGCAGACTTGAGTCATGGATAAAGAAACAATTTTTTCTTCGGATGTTATCCTTAATCTTGGCTTTTATCTCACCATCACGAAATCTTTTAACCTGAAATTCACTCAGATAGTACTTATTATCTATCGCATTTAATTTCTTGTAAATGGAACAAGCAAATCCCCATGCTTTCCCTTTAGGGTCTGCAATAATCATGCATTCATGAGTTGGCATTTTCTCTTCCTCTTTTCCCTTAATCTAAATTTTGGCTTGATTTAAAACCTTTTCTGTTTGCTTACTTGTTCTTGTATTGCCTTGTACATCCTTTTCAGGAAAGCAATCTTATCCTCAATTTTCAGCAAGTCAGCATGGCTCTGCATTATCAGGTTTAACGAGAATGGAGATGGCAAATCTGTGTGAATCTGCTGAATCTTAACCCTGCCTTCCCTTATCCATCCAAGAACAACTCCTGCATTCTGCAGGTCCATCATATCTTCAAGAATTTCCCTTCTTGTTTCCTTTAAGACAGGAAAATCCCTTGAAATTTTCATTGATGCTGCAAGAAGGAAACCTGACTTGAACTGCTGTTTCCCAACAGATTTTGTCCTGCCTTTATAATTCCTCAGAATCATCAGGCTTCTAGTGGCACAATGCCTGAACCTTCTCTTAAAAACCTCTGTGTTATGCACAGCTTCTTCCAAAACCTCCTTGAGATTCTTGGGGTTAAGCATATTCAGAGCCCTTTCAACCTGTATTGATTGCATGCTGGCAAGCAGAAAGCCGTTATCATTAATCCCCAGTTCAATATCCCTGCCGCCAAGCCTTGCGACTAAATAAGCAAGGGCTCTTGATAGGGCATCATTAACCCGCCTGCCATAAAGGGAGTGAAAAATAGCATAGTGCTTGTTTTCAATTCTGCAATGTTCCACAAGCAGGCAGGACTCATCAGGCACTTCTGCATATTTATGCTGCAAAATAAAATAGTTATAAATGGCATCCACAGAATTCTTGTCAACATACAGGTAAGAAGCAATAAATTCTTTTGCTTCCTTTTCCCTGCTTGTTTTTATCTTCTCCTTCAGCAGCTTTCTGAAGCGCCCTATTCCCAAAGCCAAATCAAAGCTCAATGGAAGCATTTCACTAAACCATGAGGGAATTGTAGGTGGCCTGTGCACAGTGGCTTTGACATAGGCATTCATGCCTCTTGTATAACAGAATTCATATTTATGGCCCCCAAGAACAAAAACATCCCCTGGCTTCAATCTTTCGAGAAATCCCTCATCTACTGCCCCAATCTTTTCATTTCTCTGTTCCCCAGCAGCTATAACCACATTGACAAAACTTTCTTCAGGGATTGTCCCTATATTTGTCATGTAAATCATTCTTGCAAGCCTGCCTCTCTTGCCAATTTCATGAGTTGAGGAATCATACCATATCTTGGCATAAACATCCCTTGCCTCAAGAGCATACTCTCCTGCAAGATAGCTAATAACAGAAAGAAAATCCTCTCTGCCGAGATTGTTATAGCAATAACTTTTTTTTATGCAGTTAAAAAGTTCGTCAATATTCCATTTTTGCTGTATTGCGCAGCCATAAATCTGCTGAGCCAAAACATCAAGGCAGTTTGATGGAATCTGCACCTTGTCAATCTTTTTTTCAATGGCTTCTTTAAGCAAAACAGCACATTCCACCAAGTCATCCTGGTCAAGCACTAAAATCCTGCCCTTGGCAATTTCATGCAGCTTATGCCCCGCCCTCCCTATCCTCTGTATTGCCCTTGCAACTGATTTTGGGCTGCCTAAAAGGATAACCAAATCAATATAGCCAATGTCTATGCCCAATTCAAGGGAAGTGGAAGTAACAACCACTTTCAGTTTTCCCTCTCTTAATCTCTGCTCTATGTCAAACCTGTGCTGCTTGCTCAGTGAGGAGTGATGGGCACCTATATTCTCCATATAAGAAGAGGGAAACATCTCCTTTAAATGAGCAACAACCCTTTCTGTCGCGCTTCTTGTGTTGGTAAAAATCAGTGTTGTTTTATGCTCCTGAATAAGCTTGTCAATTAAGCCATAAAGCCCTTTTTGCATCTCTTCGGCAGAGGTTTCAATCATGTCTTTTACAGGAGAAAGGACTTTCATGTCAAGTTTTTTTGCGAACTGCACATCTGCAATCAGGCAGTCGCGTGGCTTGCCATCTTCAAACCCAACCAGAAATTTTGCTATTTCTTCTAAAGGGGAAATTGTTGCGCTTAAGCCAATCCTGCACGGGTAAATCGTGCTTATATACTGCAGTCTTTCCAAGCTCAATGATAAATACACGCCTCTTTTATTTGCCAGGGCATGGATTTCGTCAACTATAATGTATTCGACTGCTTTCAGCAGCTCAATAAATTTCCTTGTTGTTAAGACAATTGAAAGGCTTTCAGGGGTCGTTATCAAAATGTGAGGCGGCTTTTTCAGCATTTTCTGTTTCTCATTTGTTGGTGTGTCTCCTGTTCTCACTGCTACTCTTATCTCCTGTAATTTAATCCCCTTTTTCTTGGCAATCTCTTTTATCTGTTCAAGTGGCTCAATCAAATTGACTGCGATGTCATTATTCAACGCCTTTAGAGGGCTTACATAAACAGCATAAACTTTTTCCTCCAATTCATTTTTTATTGCCAAGCTCACCAAGTAGTTCAAGATAGAAAGGAAAGCAGTGAGGGTTTTTGTGCCTCCTGTTGGCGCGGAGATAATTATGTTCTTTCTTTCATGAATAGGCATTACCCCATAAAGCTGGGGCATGCTGAATTCCTTGAACTTTGAAAAAAACCACTCCTTGACAAGCTCATCTAAAACGCCTAGGATTTCTTCCTTGCTTCTTAATTTTGCCTGTTTAATTTCAGATTCCATATAACAACAAACATAAAAAAACTTATAAGTGTTTCCTTCTATGAAATATGTATGCTTGAGAAAAAACTAAGGCAGATTCCAAAAGAACATCTTGTAAAAGGCAAATGGTTCCTTGGCAGGGGCAGGAACAGCGATGTTGGCTACTGGGATGGAAAGAACTTTCTTGTGATAGGTTTTAAATTCAATGAGCCAGTAATAAAGCAAGAGGGCTATTATGAAAAGGATTTTGGCTGCTTCCAGCCATTCTGGCTTATTCCAGAAGGGGAAATTATTGAGCCATTTGGCAAGGTTGGCTGGAACAGGCATTACGGCAAAACCTTTCTTCTAAAATTTGAATAGAAATAAGATGAAAATCAGCAAGGAAAAACAGGACAAGATAAAAGAGGGCATTCTTTCTTTTCTCTTCCATAACTCTCCCCATTCATTTTTCACCTCCGAAATAAGCAAGGAACTTGCAAGGGACGAAGAGTTCATGAAAAAACTGCTTGAAGAAATGCTGAAACAGGGGCTAGTTGCAGAAGTCAAGAAAAATCAGAAAGGCAGGGAATATACTGCAAGAACCAAATGGAGAATTTCAGCCAAAATTTATGAAACTTACAAGAAGCTGCAGAATAAGGGCATTGAGGTTTATTAAGGGGTTTATTGATTAAGCAAGATATAAATATTTCTTATGCTATTAAATTAAGGGAGAGAAAATGAAAATTGGCTTTATTGGCGGTGCAGGGGAAATGGCAAGTTTGTATGCCAGAATTCTGCATGAAAAAGAGCATGAAATATTGGTTTCAGATACTGACAAGGAAAGATTAAGGCAGGAATATGCTGGATTGGAAGTAAGGATATGCGAAAGCAATAAAGAAGCAGCAAGATTATCTGACTTGCTGGTTTATTCAACACCAATACCGGAAACCCCCGAGATTATAAAGGAAAGCGCTCCTTTTTTGAGGGAAAATGCAGCAGTTGGAGGTTTCACTTCTGTGAAAGTATACGAAGTAGATGCCCTGCTGAAATATTCCCCTGTTGATGCAGAAATAATAACCTTTCATCCGATGCACGGGCCTTCTCTCAAGCCAGAAAACCAGAAATTTATAATTATTCCTGTAAGAACAGGAAATGGTTCAAAGCTGGAAGAGATAGAGGGAATTGCAAAATCAACAGGCATTGGTGTTTCATACATAAATTCCGCCAAGGAGCATGATAAAATTATGGCAGACACCCAAATCCTCACGCATTTTGCATTTTTGAGCATGGGAAATGCATGGAGAATGCTTGGCTTTCTCCCAGAAGGGAATAAAACATACCAGAATGAGGTTGACAGGATAAAGGCATTGTTTACAAAAAGGATTCTTTCGCAGAATCCAGAGGTTTATGCAGGCATTGCAATATTCAATCCAGAGGCAAAGAGCCATGTAAGACAGTATATTAATTCTCTTGACAGCATAATGGAATCTGTTTTGAAAGAAGACAGGAAAAATCTTTTTGCTAAATGGCAGGACATAGTTAACTTCCTTGGCAAGGATGAACTTAAAACTTCAGACAAGGTTCTTAACAAGCTGTTCAGCCAAGACTATAATATTGAAAGCCAGACAAATTCATACTTGAGCCAGTTTGCTTTGGGGGATTCATTCATGAATCTTGGTATAAAGCCACAAGACAATATAGCATTCCAAAGCCCCCCTTACAAAATTCTTTCCTTACTCGTCCATAAAATTCTTAATGGTAATTCAGAGCACTACATTAATAATGCAATCCATAATCTCGAAACAAAAAGGCACGACTATTACTTCTGCAAATCTGCAACAGTGCTTGCTGAGATAGTTGAATCTGGCAACTATCAAGGATTTATTGATTTTTTCAAGAAATCTGCTGAGTTCTTTGGGGAAGATGAATTAGAAAAAGCAAGAATAGAGACAGATGAGTTGATAGAAAGACTGGCAAGGATATAAGATATTTTTTCCTATAAAACAGGATTAAAATAACCAAAAAATATATCTTGCAAAACAAAAATCTTTTTAAATGGGCTTTTTCAATAGGTTTAATGGCTGAGGAAAAGGTGGTAAAAGAGGATAATATCAATTCTGAGGAGAATTTAGTTCTAAGGAAGGAGATTGAGTCTTTAAGGCAGGAACTTTCTTCAATAAAGTCCTTGCTGCGGGATATTTCCCAGCAAAAAGGCAGCATAAATGCGGCAAACCAGCAGGAAAATCCAACACATCATGGTTCAATTGGAAACATAATCCCTCTATTTTCCACAGGAAATGAAGGGGTTCCAACAGACAAACAGACAGACACCAAACAGACAAAAGACCTTTATAATATGGTAGAAAGCCTTAAATCAGACATAAAGATTAAGTTTAGAAACTTGACAAAACAGGAATTTAGGGTTTTTTCTGCGGTATATATCCTTGAAGAGCAGCAGGAGGTTGATTATAGGAATCTTTCCTCTTACCTAGGTTTGACAGAGAGTTCAATAAGGGACTATGTGATGAAGCTGCAGCAGAAAGGAATTCCCGTCGTGAAAACCAAAATCAACAATAAAAAAGTTCTGTTAAATGTCAGGCAGGAGCTGAAGCAGCTTGCCACTTTGGAAGCGTTAATGAAAATCCGGGAGCCATTATTTAGATAGTTATTTCTAACTTTTTCGTCTCACCGATTATATACACATTTCCCTATCTCACTATTACACTAACTCTAAAAAAGAAAAAACTCTCTTTTTCTGTTCGTTTAATTCAATCAAATAAGAGACTCCTTTAAGCCCCCAAAATTCCTCACTAATTTGCTATTTTTCAGGCCAAAACCCTGAAAAACCAAGAAACCCAGAATTTTCCGTTATTTTACTTAATTTTCCAATAAATACCTTCTTCTAGATAACTCTCACTTTTACTTCTTTTTAGGTTACTTAACCGAACTTTTAACCCCTGATTTACTTATCTTTAAGATTAACCGAACCTATTTAGAACAAATAACCCTCACTTTCCCCATTATTTTTATCTGATTTTTCTCTTATTTTTAGTATGTTCTACCCCTATCTTTTTGATCAATCCTGACTTCACGTTGTCTGGAACATAGATTCTCTTTTTCCCTGTTTTTTCAATCATTTCCTCAATTAATCCCTCACTTTTCTGCCTTATGGAATTCACCTGCCCCCTTATTGTTGCCCTGTCTTTTCCAAGCAGTGAAGCAACATCCTCATAGCTCAATTTTAGGTCTGTATTCAGCAAAACCCACACAATAGCCCTTTCCATAGCTGTCAAACCCATTAAAAAACCAGCTTGAACAGCTGTTTGAACACTTGCTTGAACACCATAAACAGGTGTTTGTTTATGAACAGCTGTTTGCCCCCGTTTAAACAGCTTGGGGCCGAAAAAGGATATAAATTCCTTTATTTCAGAAATGTCATTTTCCAGCGTCGATAAACGTTCATCAACTTCATTTAGGGAGGATTCATGCCCCTCTCCCTTCCTGTTTAAATGCTGTATCCAATCCCCTGCCTTGCTGAATTCTTTTGAGAGATGTTCAACATGCTTTTTTAGCTCCTCATGAGAAGCTTTTTCCCCTTTCTTTCTGCCAAACCAAAGAAAACCCATACCGAATATAAACCCCTTATGTTTAAAAATCTTTTCTCTGTTTAAAAGTTTTAAACAGCTGTTTAAAGGTGTTTAAAACACAAACAACTCGCTTCATCGTCGGAGATGGGAAAGGTATTTAAATTTCAGAATATTAAGAAAACAATGCAAATAGACAATTTAGTCAGACTGCCCTATGACAATAACCGTAAACAATTCTATCAATATGAGAATGGCAGCCAGCTGCATCAGGTTGAATACGAATACTTTGCTATTCCTGGAAGTGATTTAATATCGGTAAAGATGGTGCCATGTTCAAGCAGGATAATACAAACAAGTGACCCAATCCCAAAAGGATATCAAAACGGGTTCTAAACAGAGCAAAACTTTTAAGCAAAACCAATAAGATTTAATCCCCTTTCAAGGCACTTTAAAGATGGAAATCAATGAGTTCAGGGAAAGATTGCATGAATATCCCCGATATATGGAACCCACGACGTTTATCAGCACATTTGTTGATGCGGTTCATAAACACCAAGATAATCTTGAACTCATTTTACAGGACATGGAAAAAGCCAAGGCAGATTATGAAACGAGAATAGAAAATTATGCCAAATCACTCAATTCCAGATAGAAAAAGTTAAAAAGTTCCGCAATATAAGCTATAATTAAAACCTTTAATCAAAAACTAAAAGATTTAGCATGAGAAAAATTTGTTAAAAATGAACAATAAACTATTGACTAAAAGGGCTTATAATCGTAGATTAAAGATTACTAAAGGTCACTTAAAGGACTTTGAAGAAATTTATAACGGGCTAAGAAAAAAGTATGCCTATAACGAAAACCAGGCAGCAGTGCTTTGCAAGGGATATTCAGAGCATATAGAGCAATTCAAAAAAGAGATTAGGTTTTATGAAAACATGCTAAATGCCATGGATAAGGCCAAAGGGGTTGTTAGGCAAAAATGGTTTGAAAGCCAAATTCTTGCCTTGGAAAACAGGACACCCCTGGAAGTAATAATGAATGAGCCCCGAGGTCTTGATAAGATTCTGAATTTAGTAGGGAGAATAGAATACGGAATTTTTGACTAATCAACAAGATTAAAACTTTTAAGCAAGAATCAAAACTTTTAACATGTGCAAAAATGACAAAAAAGCAGCTTGAAAACCGGTTGAAGAATCATGTTCATGTTCCAACACCCAAGCAATTCTTTAGTATGGTTGAATATCAATGTGGCTGCGGTTTGTATTTCTTAAGGGAGCAGTATTTAGAGTATTGCAGAAAAAATAAGATGAAACCAATTCTGACTGTTGAAGAGCTCAGGAAATCAAGAAATCTGTTTAATGTTCCATAAAACAAGTAAAATCCCTTAAATCACACTAAAACCCCCTCTAAAGGCAAAAAGCTTCGCACAAGATGTAATATACGATCCTTTTTTCAAAACAGTTTTTCTGAGAAAAGATGAGGTTTTTAGGGATTTTTGCTTAGAGCTTCTTCAACTTTCTTCTTACCAGATTCATTTAATCTAACTCTCCATCTTGGTTCGAGGGTTGGTTTTATATCTTCCCATACAAGCTGAATAATTGTCATCTTCTTCCCCTCATTATTGACTCCAAGAACTCGGTACATAACAGATTTATGTTCTTTAAGGCAATCATACTCTTCTTGGCTATTTAGTATTAACCCACTGCTTGCATCATCTCCTGCGGTTCCCTTTACTTCGATAAACTTTCCATTACCTACTAAATCGTAACCAAGACCTTGTTGCGCTTCACTTAAACCCTCTTCGTTCTTTTTAATGTAATTTATTGCTTCCGTCTGTATTTCTGGGTTAGATAATTTTTTCATTCATTTATAACACTAGCAGTTTATAAAAACCCATCGCTTAAAACCTTTAATCACCCCTCACCCTACAAAAACCCCCAGAACCCAACCCTGCAGATTAAACTCAATACCCAAATTAGAAATTAAAAACCCATCGCCTAAACCCAGCCAAAAAAAGGTGGAATCCAGCCCTGCACTATAATTGTCAAACAGAATAAAATAGTAGAAACCTCCCTCTTATTCTAATTTCCCAAGCAATTTATCCACATCAATCCTCTTCTTAAAATGCTTGTTTGCACTTAAAATCCCGCACTTCAGAGTTATCGCAAGGGCTTCTATTGGCTTGTCCGGCTTATGCTTTACCTTAGTATTTTTCAATTGGTTCTGGTAGATTTCTTTGTTTATCAATTCAATAGGCAAAGCAGAGATAATCTGTTCAATCTCTTTGTCTTTCAGACCCATCTCCCTATTTAATACTCTTATCAGTTCCTCTTTCACAGAATCTGCAGAAAAGAGTTTTATCTTCCCCGTCAAAGCAAGTTGGATGACCCTTCCCGCCTTACTCCTAGGATTATACAAAGCCATAAAAATAATATTAGTGTCTATCACTGCCCTCTCAATATCAGAACCATTCATTTGAGATTTCCTTTCTTATCTTCGCAGATTTCTCTAACAGAGCCGAAAAACTCAATTTTCTCTCTTTTAATGCATTTCGAAAGATTCCACTTGCTGTCAAAAATCTTTGTTTTTTATATTCCAAGATAAGCTCTTCAATAAGCTGTGCAGCGTTCTTCTTTCTCTCCTCTAACTTAAGTCCTATGAGTTCTTTATGCAATTCTTCTGGGATACTTATTGTTTTCATATAAATTTATAAATTTACATATTTATAAATATTTCTTTTTTTAATCGCCCCAGCAGGAAACCCTCAATCGCCTAAACCCAGCCAAAAAAAGGTGGAATCCAGCCCTGCCGGCTAAGCAGGAATTAAGAGTTAAAAACCTTACCATTACATTTTACTAAAAATAGCAATATTTAAATAGTTTGTAATGGTAATAATACTATGAGAATAATCAAAAGAAAGAAAGGAAACAAAGAATACTTTTACCTACAGTATTCCTTCAGAGGGGATGGCAAGGTTATAACAAAAGAGAAGTATCTCGGAAAGGAGATCCCTAAAGATATTGAACATCTAAAGGTAAAATTACAGGAAGAATCAAAACAAGAACTTTACAAAAAATTAGAAAGCATAAAGAAGAACTTTCAGGAAGAATGGAAAAAATATCCCAAAAGCATAAAAGCAAAGGAAATGGAGGAGATAGCAATAGCATTTACCTATAACACGAATGCAATTGAGGGCTCAACAATAACATTAGAAGAGGCAAGAGAGATTATTCATGACAAGATTGCTCCTAATAAGCCATTAAGAGACATAAAAGAAACAGAAAAGCATTCCAAAGTCTTTCTTGAGATGCTTAATAAAAAAGAAAAAATTTCTAATAATGTAATCTTAAGATGGCATAAAGAGATATTTGGGGAAACAAAAAGGGATATTGCAGGAAAATATCGTGATTATCTTGTGAGAGTTGGCAGTTACATTGCTCCAGACTGGCAGGATGTTCAAAAGCTTATGCATCAACTGATTAAATTAATAAACAACTCAAGATTAAATCCTGCCGAGTTAGCCGCAAGGAGTCATTATCAATTTGAGAGGATCCATCCATTTGGAGACGGCAATGGAAGGATAGGCAGATTAATAATGAACAGCATCCTTTGGCATAATGGATATCTTATATTAATTGTAGAATATAAGAAGAGAGGGTCTTATTACAAAGCATTGCAGAAAGATGAAGAGGGATTTGTAAGATACTTTATAAGAAGATATTTATCTGTCCATAGAAAAAGATATGAATAAATTTTTAACCCTTTCCCTCTTTCTACAAACCCCCTCTTAATATCTCTAAAAAAATCTATCTCCCTCCAAACCTTCTGCTTCTCCCATACCTGCTTGGTCTGCCGCCAGTTCCCCTAAATTGTCTGTTGCTGTTTCCCCTATTTCTTTCCCCAACTCTCCTGTTGCCGCCACTATCTCTGCTGTATCCTCCTCCATCTCTTTTAAAGCCGCCGCTTCTGCCCTGCCTGCCAAATCTTTCCCCATTAGGGAATCTATTGGTGGTTCTGCCGTATCCCCTATTGTCTCCCCTGTTTGTCCCACCAAAACTTCTACCACTCTGTCCATACCCTTTGTTAAATCTTCCTGTTTCTCTATTTCTATTCCCCATAGGTTCTCTATTAAATCCCCTGCTAATCCCGCCAAATCTCCTATGGAACCCTCTTGGGCTTTCTGCCAGCTTTACAACCACCCTCTCAACTAAGGGTGTTGTTTCTTTGCTTATTTTCAAATTATCATCATGCAAGACCCTTGAAAAATTTTCATAATCCCTGCTGGCAACAATATTTATTACCTTGCCTTCTTTCCCTGCTCTGGCAGTCCTGCCGATTCTATGGATATATTCCTTGCTGTCTTTTGGGATGTCATAGTTATAAATATGTGAAATCCCAGGGATATCCAGCCCTCTTGCAGCAACATCTGTGCATACAAGCACATGGGCACTTTTTGAATGAAATCTCCCCATAACAAAATTCCTTTTTTCCTGGGAGAATCCTCCATGTATAGCCATTGCATCTATACCTGCGAACTTGAGATTTTTTGCGACAAAATCAGTATTTCTGCGGGTGTTGCAGAAAACCATTACTAATTCAGTTTTTTCATGCTTTAATAAATGGACCAGCAGGGAGAATTTCAGGTTATCCTGTGAATCATAATACACTTGCGGCAGCTTTTCAGGATTAACATAAGATTCTGCAGAAACTTCAATAGGATTTTTTATGTGCTTGCTGATAAGATGGGCTACTTCAGGGGTAATTGTAGCGGAAAACAAGAGTGTCTGCCTCTTCATAGGGCACTCTCTTATTATTTTCCTGACATCGTCTATAAAACCCATATCAAGCATCCTATCCGCTTCATCCAACACAAGAATTTTTACATTTTGGAGGTTGAGTGTCCCCCTGTTCATATGGTCTAGTATCCTTCCAGGAGTCCCAACAACAACATCTGCACTCCTTAATCTTGTAATCTGCGGATTTATAGAAAGCCCGCCGTAAACCGCAGCAATCTCCAATGGCTTGTGCTTTGAAAACATTTCTAGTGTTTTTGCAACCTGCTCTGCGAGCTCTCTTGTTGGGGTTAACACTAAAGACCCTATTCCTCTTCCTTTTTCTGCATTTTTTATTATGGCTGAGGCAAACGCAAGGGTTTTACCCGAGCCAGTAGCAGAGCATGCTATAACATCCTTCCCAGCAAGAATCAACGGAATTGATTTTTCCTGTATTTCAGTTGGTTTTTTAAAACCTTCTTCCTTTATTGATATCAAAATAGGCTCGATAATGCCTAATTCTCTGAATTTTTCCATAATTTATCTAAGAAAAAGTCTGGCTTTTTCTTATGAACCTTCTTAATTTTATTACCTCTACTTGTTCAATACAAAAATCAGCCGAATTCAATGTTTATAAGTCTTTGCGTTAGCTAGACTCTAAATCCTGCTTTCCCCAATAAAAACAAACTAAAAATAAAAAAATAAAAGACCTGCTAAAAGAAAAAAGAACTTAGAATCCTTTCTTCTTAGCGTAACATTCTCTGCAGAAAACAGGCTTGCCTTCTGTTGGCTTGAATGGAACTTCACATTCCTTCTTGCATTCAGAGCAAACTGCCTTGTGCATTTCTCTTGGGCCAAAATCTCTTCGGAATCCGCCACTTCTACCGCCGAAACCGCCGCCCCTATCAAAATTTCCCATTTGTTCCTCCGTATTTATTGTACATAAAAGGAAACTCTTTCCCCTTATGTCTGATCTTTTCTAATTTGCCTGCTTTATAAATCTATCTGGGGCTGGGCTGGCGTGTTTTCTTCTCTTTAGCCATTCCCAGACAAAAAGGGCCCCTATCAGAAATGCTGGGACCGCAATTTGAAAGGACCAAGATAACAGATACCATTCAAATGGATTCGCCATTATCCTAATAATATACCCTGTTCCAGCTAAAAGAAAAACAACGCCTCCAACCCATTCATGTTTCCAAGAGATTATTAGCACAATAATTAGTATAAAACTAGGAATCAAGTGCATAAATAGGGCAAGAAGCACATTAGGGAAGCCATATCCTTCCATGAAAACATCCAAGGAAAACATGGAGAGGAATGCTATGAACAAGATTGTCAAGATTCTAGGAGTCCAAAACAAAAATCTGTTTCTCTTTTGTTCTGCCCTGTCTGTTCTTTTCATATTCAAACAAGATCTTTTTATGCTAAATCAAAAGAGATGCTCTATAAAAAACTTTCCTGCCAGAAAAATATTTATACCCCCTGCACTTCGGAAAATGATGCAAAAAGAGGTTTTAGCCAGTCAGGATAATTTTTCCAAAGGGAGGTTGGATTCTCTTATAGATTATCTTGCATCCAAGTTAGATATTGACTGCATTTACTTCGGGCATGAATCCTTGCCTTTTATAGGGCACTGCAATCTTTACATTGCATTAGATGCCCGTGACGAACTAGAAAAATATGCAATGGGAAAACTGCCTCAGGAATTCAAAGGTTACGACCCCTGTTTTGCAAAACACATTTGGGATATAGATGGGAGAACTCTCAACGGGCTTGAGGTCAATTCTGTCCTGCTCACACCAGAAGAGATAGAAAATACCGCAAAAAGAAACAGCATCAAATTTAATTTAGACCACAGCAGAATAGCCTATGAAATTATCACAATTAGGGGCCCCTGCAATTGCTATAAGAATTCTCACAATTAAGCAATTATGAAACAAGATTTATAAGTAAGTTCGTACAACTTGCTGTATGGAAAAACAGGAGTTCTTGAAAAAGATTGAAACAGAGCTAAAAATTTCAAAAAATTCTGAATACACCATAAGAAACTATCTCTTTTTCAATTCAGCGCTTCTTGATTTTATAAAGAAAAATCCTGACGAGATAACCTCTGATGATGTAAAGTCCTTTATGGCTGAAAATCTGTCAAATAAGTCATCTTCTTCCAGCATACTTTTTCTTTCAGCTTTAAAATACGCATACACAAACATACTTGACAAAGATATAACCTCTGGAATAAAAAGGCCAAAGCGCGAGAAGAAAATCCCCATCGTGTTAAGCAGAGAGGAAGTGAAAAAATTAATTGATGCAATAAACAACAATAAAAGCAGGATTATGATAAGCATGATTTATGCATGCGGCTTCAGGGTTTCAGAGATTGTGAACTTGAAGATAAATGACATGGAATTCAGTGAAAAGACAGGGTATGTTAGGCAGGCGAAAGGCAAGAAAGACAGGATTTTCAACATTCCTTATTCATTGTTTGAACAGCTTAAAAACTATGCAGAAAAGCAGAAGCAGCTGGGAAATGAATTTCTGTTTGCAGGCCCAAGAGGGCGGCTGTCAACGAGGAACATTGAGAAAATAGTCAAGAAAGCAGCATTAAAGGCCGGCATTAGCAAGAGAGTTACGCCCCACACATTGAGGCATTCATTCGCAACGCATTTGCTTGAGTCAGGAACAGACATAAGAAAAATTCAGGAATTGCTCGGGCATTCCGACCTGAGCACAACACAGATATACACCCACATATCAGCAGAAGAACTCAAAAAAGTCAAATCGCCTTTGGACAGCCTGAATGGGCAATAAAAAATTTATTTTTTTACTTCCCTGCCCAAAATTCTTTCAACAGCCCTTATCTTGTCACCAAGCCCGTATTTCTTGTCACTTCTCTCATCGATGGTTATATGAGTTATAACCCTCCCTGCTTCTTTTAATACTGCATAATGGCATTTTTCTACAATATCCATCACTTCCCCCCATTCACCATACACCTCTGTATTCATGTTATTCAGCTGGTATTCCAAGCCGCTCTGTTCGACGATTTCAGTAACTCTTGCTATATACTTGCTCAGGCTTCTCCCCTGCCCTATAGGCTCAATGGAGATTGCAGCTATCATATTTCCTCAACTGAACATAATAGTACAATGAATTATTTAAATTTTTGCATAATCTTTTTTCCTCTAAGAATAAAAGATGCAAAGATTACCATGAGTCAAAGCAATCTTGCGAGCTCATTGACAGAATGTATTGTTTTTATCGCCCCTTCTTTGATTAATTCAGTTTTTTTGTTGTAGCCAGAGAGTATGCCAATAAAATCCATGCCCGCCCTTTTTGCTGCCAATGCATCATAAATTGAATCCCCAATAACAAGGCATTCTCCTGGATTTACTTTAAGCTTTCTTGCAGTGTAAAGAAACTGCTCTGGATATGGCTTTCCTTTCTTTACATCATTTATAGTTGCGACAAAGTCAAACATTTCCTGAAAGTCCCTATCTGTTGAATGTGTAAAGATAATCCTGCTTGAGCCTGTTGCAACTGCAATTTTGTAGTTAAACCTTATTTTTCTTAGTGTCGCTTTAACTCCGGGAAAAACAATATCCCTCTGCCCGATAAACTTGAAATAATGATATCTTCTCTCCTCCCTTAAATCTGGAACATTGCCTCTGAATTTATACCTTTTTTTTAGTTCGCCTAATATCACGGCAGTGGGCATGCCTATAAGCTTTTTCAGGTAAGAATCCTCTATCCTGATGTCATGCTCAAGCAGCAAATCCTTGAATGCAAGGAAATGATACGGAAGCGAGTTTATCAATGTGCCATCCAAATCAAAAATTATTGCCTTGTATTTTTTATCTTTGCTGTTCATAGCAGGAAAAAACAAACTGCATATAAAAATCTAATGTTGAGAAAAAAGAAGTAGAGAGGTTATGTTCCGGGGAAAAGAGGTTAACCCTTCCCATAACCCCCAACCAGCCAGCATTTGAATATGCTACTTTCTCCAGGAAAAAGCCATTTTAAACCGTTGTGAAAGCATAAAACAGAACAGTGTTCCATAGGTTGCCGCAGGGCAAAAGCAAACCAAAGACTTTTTAAAATAAAAATGCATCTTTAGAATATGGTTAATATTCTGTTCAGCCCAAGGTGGTTTTGGGGCATTGACGCCCTGTTTGAGTCTGTTGCGATACTCGCAACAGCCCTGCTTGCGTTTTATGCCTACAAGCTGTATAAATTCACAAAAAAATCAAGCCATAAGTATTTCAGCCTGAGCTTCCTGACGCTTTCATTGGCATTTCTTGCCAAGGTTATAACAAACATCCTCCTTTATTTTCCCAGTTTGAGAAAAAACACAATTGATTTTCTCCTTCTGAAATATTATATCCTAAGCAATACAAACCTGATTTATGCAGCGGGGAATCTTGTCTATAGGTTCATGATGCTTCTCGGCCTGCTGGGGATATTCTGGGTTATAGGCAAGGCAAGGGAGAAAAATAAGCTGCTAATCCTGCTTTATTTTATTTCAGCAGTTTCTTTTGTCAGCATTTTTGCAGCAGCTACATCCTATTTTATTTTAGAGCTCTACCCAATCTTCCATATAACCGCAGCATTATTCCTTGCGTATATCTCCTATTTTTATTATGACAATTTCATAAAGAAAAGAAAAAACACAACACTAGGCATATTTCTGAGCTTTTTATTAATATTTCTGAGCCAGATAATATTCATTTTTGTGCTTGTTGATTTGCGCATATATGTTATAGCAGAATTGCTGCAGCTTGCAGGTTATTTCTTGCTGCTTTACGAATATTACACCCTGACAAGGAAGAAATAGGGGGCAAAATGGTTAAGAAAAGAAACAAAATAGAGATAATCCAAGATATTTTGAGAACAATAAGGGACAAGAGGGGGAAAATAAAACAAACCCATTTGATGTACAAAGTGAATTTATCCCATAAATTGATGAAATCCTATCTGGAGGAGCTCATAGCAAAAGAGATGATATCCGAAATCAAGGAAGAGAGGAATATTTACATACTAATAAAGCCAAGAGGGGAGGAATTCATGGATAAGCTGAAGAAACTTACAGAATTCCAAGAGGCATTCGGCTTGTAATTGGGCATCTTCAGAGTTCTATTATCCCTTCAAATTGTTCTTTGAAATATTCAAAGTTCTTGTATAGGACTGCATGCATGCCTATTTTCCTTGCAGGAATGAGGTTTCTTTCTTTATCATCCACATAAATGCATTTTTCAGCATCAAAATTATTTGTGTTCAGGACATTCCTGTATGCTGCTTCATCAGGTTTTGCAATTTGCTCTTTATGGGATAGATAGAAACGGTTAATGAATCTTAATTTTCCATTGATTATATCTTCCTTTATCCTATCTTCATTTTCAGGGCATGAGTTGCTTAACGCGTAAATTTTGAATTTTCCATTCAAATTCAGGAGAAAATTGCATAGATCTTCATCAGAATCGTGCCATATATTTGTGAAAGCCACGCTTAATTTTTTTCCTGCACTTTCTTCAAATCCCAATTCCTTTGCAACATTCTTCCAATACTCATCAGAGTTTATTTTATCAACCCTATATTGTTCCCACTCCTTTGAATATGCATCTAAAAATTGCTCAAATGTTATTTTATTGTTAATGTCTCCTACCTTTTCTAGAACTAAGTCCCATCTTTCAGGATAAATCACATTGCCGATATCAGTTATCAATGCTTCAATGTTTGCCATTTTACACAAACTCATTAATTCCTTTCTGTCTGATATTCTTGCTGCTTTTCTTCCTGAAATTTTCGCTTAAGTCCCGGAGTATGCCATGCATCTTTCTTTCCTTTGCAAGGGAGGCGTAGTGGTATGACTCGTCTCTTGTTTTTCTTGTTATCAGTATAACAAGTTTTCCAGGCATTAATCTCGCAGTTCTGCCCTGCCTTTGTATTTTCCTTATTGCAGATGGAACAGGCTCATAGAAAATAACTGCATTCACCTCTGGCAAGTCCAAACCCTCCTCGCCAATAGAACTCGCAACAAGGATATTTATTTTTCCTTCCTTGAATTCTTTGATTATTCCCTGCTGCTCTTTTTGTGTCAAGCCCCCCTCATCTCTTCTGGCCTGCCCTATGAATACCTTTGCATTAACACCATCAATCTTGTTCAGTTCCCTGCAAATAGTTGTTATTGTGTCCCTATATTGGGAGAAAACTATAATCCTCGCCTTGCCATTTTCTTTCATGTCATTTTCAACAATCTCTTTCAGGGCAGAGAGTTTTGGATGCTCAATGTTTCTTGCAAGGAGCTCGGTTGTTTGGATATAAGCCCTGCTAAACTCCGCCTGCTGGACTAATTGCACTGCCGCCCTGCTCTTTTTCTGTTCTGCCTGCCCAAATAGATCCTGCAGGTAATTGTGCAAGGAAGCAATGCCCTGTGTTTCTATAAGTTCTAGAGCATGCTGAATCTTTATAGCCTGGGCTCCAACACTTGCGCCTTTCAGCAGATTAAAATGCTTGTTGCCAGAGCCAATTGCACGCATTATCCTGCCCTGCAGCTCAAGCAGATTCTTTTTGGTTGGCGGCTGAAACAGCAATTTCCTGTTTTTCAGCTCTTCAATTTTCCTGCCGAAGATATCCTCAAAATTTTTTCTAATATCCTTGAATGCTTCCGGCAGTTCAACCCTTATAATTCTGGTTTTCAACTCCTGCAGGTAGGATTTTACATCATCGCTTTCCCTTGTCCTTGCCTCAACAGCATCTATATGGAGATTATTGCATATATCTTTTATTACACTCATCTCACTACCAGGACTTGCTGTCAATCCTAGTATCCTCTGATTTCTTGCCTGCTTTATATAAACATCTGCGACATAGACATAGTCATAGCTTTTCAAACATCTATGGGATTCATCCTCAATAAGCAAAACAACATCCTCCAGGCTATACAGGCTGTTGCGCAAATCATTTGCAACGCATTGTGGAGTTGAAAAAACAAGGTCTGCCTTCTGCCAAATTTCTTTTCTTTTTCCTGCATTAACCTTGCCTGTAAAGAGCTGCATGTCCCCATACAATCCAGGCAAATGCTTTTTGAAATATTCAAGGTGCTGCATTGCTAGAGGCCTTGTTGGGGCAAGAAATAAAATTTTTCCTGCAAATTGCTTTTGCCTTTCTATTGAAAGCATTAATGCAATCAATGTTTTGCCTATGCCCGTAGGCAGAACAACGAGGGTGTTATGCTTCAAGGCAGTCTGCAATATTGCCTCTTGATATCCTCTTGGTTTGATATTCTGGAGCATATAAACAAAAAAGAGGATTTGTTTAAATAACAATCGCTTTATCTTTTTCCTAAGCTATAGAACAAAACTGCAGCAATTATCGCCGCGATTAAAGCGGTTATTACTGTGATAAGCGTGTTTGCAGCTACATGCAGCAGCACAAGAACCGCCAAACTTAATGTGAACATAAAAACCCAGAATATCCTGCCGCCAAAGAATATCTTTCCTCCATCATACGCGGGGAAAGGCAGCATGTTAAAAAATACAAACCATAGATTGATGAATGCAATTTGCTGATAGCCAAGGGCAGATGCAACAATGGCAGCAATCAAATTTATAACCATGCCAAATGCAGATATCAGCGCAATATCCCATTCAGTCACTTCAGCAAATTTTCTCCCAACTCTCCTTAAGGTTGCATGCACTTCAAATGTTGAAACAACAAGCCACCATACATTGCCTAGACTCAGCCATACAACCGCCACGGGCCAGATAAGCCATGCAGGCAAGGGCCATGCAAAATACTGGGCTCTGTCAAAGCCGTACCTTTCAATATTCCATGGCTTGACCTCTAATTCACATCCTAATTTGTATGCGAGAAGTTTTTTTGCGGCAATGTTTATAAGCAAAACACCCAGGGCAACCGCGAAGAATTTAAGCCATATCTGATAAGAGGAAACAGGAAACGCTATTACATATCCTAAAACAGTTGCGGCAAGCAAAATAAACAGGGATTCCTTTATCCTTAACATAACATTGGGTAGTATGCTAATTTTTTAAACTTTCTCTTTCCGCGAAAAGCTGGCAATCCCCGCCGAAGCGGGCATCACAGGCTTTTCGAGGCACAGGAAATTTCTGATTTCCTTGTGTTTCGTCAAGAGAAAACTATTTAAATTTCTCTTTGTAAGATTAAGAAGGGAGGGGAAAAATGAACAAATGGCTTGAATTGCTCATTGGCTTGATATTGGTGATATTGCCTATTGTTGTTGCAATCAACTTGCCGGCATGGGGCGCAGCAGCAATCTTGTTCCTGCGAGGGGGCATTGTTGTTGGTGTTATATTAATTGGCTTGCTTTTCTTGATGCTGGGCATAAGCGACATCAAAGGCTGATTTTTGGTTTTTTATTTTCTTTTTTGGTTTTTTATTCTTATTTCTTCCCAAGGCTTCTCCACGAAAATCTTGCTAGATTTTCGGGGCACAGGAAATCTTTGATTTCCTTGTGTTTTAAGAAGGCTTTTTGTAAAAGTTTAAATTTATAGTGTCTTTCTAGTTTTTATGGGAGAGTCCTGTTATCTTTGTAAGGGCAAGGGCATTTGCGGCAAGCCCTGTAGAATTCTTAATTCCTTAAAGAACTTTCAGCCAAAAATTAAGCTGGAGTTTTCCGGCTCTGCCCCAGAGGTATTTATCGGCAGGCATAATTACCCAGAGGTTTATACGGGCATTCTCTCGCCAAATGAGTATGGCAGCACAGAAAGATTCAGCATGCCTGAACTTTGGTTTAAGGAACAGGCAACCATAGAGGAGATAATGCAGTTCAGAAGCCAGATGATATACAGCAGATTCAAAAGCAACATAAAAACGGGAAGTAGATTCCTTCATGTGATGCAGGAGATTGCTCTTGCAAGCAGGCCGGTTGCAACAGAATTCAAGCTCAAGAAAAAGCCAGCTGTTAATTTCAGCCTGGATTTGCATATGCCTGTTGTCGGCAATCCCGCGCCGTTGGAGAAGGCAACTCTCGAGGAAAACCCAAAAGTTGAAAGAAAAGTTGATTATCTGACAGGGGATTATGATATTAAGGCAACGGGGGCAATCCATGAGTTGTATAAATCAAGCATAACAGTAAGCAATATAATCAAGATTTTATCAGCAGGCCTGCTTGGCTTGAAAACTCAGAGAAAGTTAGTTCCTTCAAGATGGGCAATAACCGCAACAGATGACAGCATCTCAAAGATGCTGCTTGAAAAAGTTAAAGCTTATCCATTTATTTCAGAATTTCTGCTTTTTCATGCAGAGTATCTGGGGAATCATTATGAAATTCTGCTTATGCCTTCACAGTTTGAGTTTGAAGTGATAGAAGCAAAGATGCCAGGTTCTGTATGGAACCCCGAAACAGGCAATACCTATTTTGCCCAGGATTATGAAAGCTGCTTTGGCAGGAAAGAATATGCAAGCAATGTTACAGGCGCATACTATGCAAACAGGCTTGCTGTTGCAGAATATTTAGCAAGAATAGGAAAACAGGCATCCTGCCTTGTCATGAGAGAGGCAAGGCAGGAATATTATATGCCATGCGGGGTTGGGATATTAAGGGAAGCCAGCAGGGACGCATTTGCAAGATTGCCTGAAAAATTCCAAAGCATTCAAGAGGCTTTGCAGGAAGCAGGAAAAAGAATGAGGATGCCCACATCAGAATTCACAAGTAGGAGCATGCTTCTCAGGAATTTTAAGAGTCAGAAAAGATTAAGCGAGTTTTAAATATATCTTAATTATCTATGATTTCTCTTACAATCAAGAACAAACCTGCAATAATCATTTACATTGCGGAATATTTGTTCAGCACCTGCTTCTTGCAGCACAGCAGCCCACTCATTAATATTTTGAGGAGGGAGAATACCATAAAGGCGAACGTGATTAACAGCTTTTGCTTGTCTTATTGGCAAGGGTCTGTCATCGCAGAAAAATACATTCTGCGGCTTGAATTGCGCCATTACTTTTTCTAAGCCATCTTTTTTTCCTTCGCAGTCAGACATACCCAGTATCAGGCTAAAATGATGCAATGCTCCATTTCTTTTCAGCGTATACTCAACTTCTTCCCTTGGCGCCCCGCTGATAATGACAAGGAGGTATTTTTCTGCTAATTGCGCAAGCAGTTTATTGTCTGCCAGCCATGGTTCGTCATTGATATAGCCGCTAAAATCCCGATTTTTTCCGAGATATAAATCCTGAAATTTTTCCTTGACTGTCAAGAAATCAATTTTGATTCCTCTTTGTTGCAATATCTTGTGTGTTCTTTCCCAGTCATCATTGCTTTGCTTCATTGACACTTCCAATTCCTTAATTGAAGCAGGCATTCCTTTATCAAAGAATGCAACAGTTTCAATAATGCATCTTTGATAGGAAACAGACTCATCTCTCAAAACACCATCACTGTCAAAAGCAAGCAACGTTTTCATGCTATGTGGATTTTTGCCTTGTTTAAAAGCTTTATTATAATGCACAATGAACAGAAAGGTATTTTAATATCTTTTTTCTTTAACTATTAAAAGAAAGAAAAAGGTGAAAAATGATCTTCAGGCCAGAAACTGCTTTATATGATTTTGAAATTATAAGGGAAGCGGGGGAGGATGTTATGTACATCAATTATCTCGGAGCAACAACAGTCCCAAGCATCTCTGGTTCAGCTGTATGCATGGCGCGGACAATTGATTCCCTCGTTGAAAACCCGAAAGTTTCAAGAATTGTTTTTGTCCAGCAGAGAAACTATAGCTATGATTTCCCGCAAGTATCCCTGCTTGTTGAAATTGCCCAGCTTTACACACATCTCCTAAAGCAGGAGAGGGTAATCAGTGTTGAAAGGCTCGCGCCATTTGCATGCAAGAAGTGCCTCCCTCAAAGATACAACTCCATGAATTACCTTATCCTTACTCTCTTAAAGCAGGACCCTATTGGCTGCTATGTTGAGGCAAGGAGATTATTGAGGGAGGAAAGAATAAATGCAGAAAAACTGCCAGAATCCTGCAAAAAGTGCGAGGATAATTATCTTGCGCTGCTTGAGAAAATATTAGGGCTGATGGAAAACACCCAGCTTGTAAAACAGGCAAGGCCCCATATCGAGGCATACCATATAGGCAATAGGGAGGTTTATACAAAGTTATTCAATGCAGACATAATCCCCAATTTCACATTCACAAGACTCTCTGCCTCATTTCCAGAAGAGAGCGAGATTGTTGCGCAATACGATGTTCTTTCTGGTTATGACAGAAGCAATGTAACAATACTAAAATTGCCCTCCCAGCCAAAATTCCTTTATCACATAACACCTCCTGAATTCCAGTTAAGGGAGGATTATTACATGCTTCTGAACTTGGCGAGGAATGTTTTGATTGAACACAGGCCTAAAGCAGAAGAGTTTACAGATCCAGAGAGGACACGGCAGGTTTTCTTTTCAATAGCGAGAGATTTGCTGCAGGAACTTGCTGACAACAAGAAGATAAAGCTTGCTTACAGGCAGTTGAACAAGCTTGCAGCAATTCTTGTAAGGCATACAATTGGTTTCGGATTGATTGAGGTTCTGCTCCAGGATGAAAAGCTGCAGGATATTTCTATTAATTCTCCAATAGGGCAGACTGCAATATTCGTAAGGCATGCAGAGTTTGACGAATGCTACACAAATATAATGCCTTCTGTGGAAGATGCAAACTCCTGGGCTGCCAAATTTCGCATGCTGTCAGGAAGGCCGCTTGACGAGGCGAACCCTATCTTGGATACAGATTTGGTTTTAGGAAATGTAAGGGCAAGAGTTGCTGTAATCCAGCAGCCATTAAGCCCTTATGGCTTGGCATATGCATTCAGGAGGCACAGGGAAAGCCCCTGGACCCTGCCCCTGTTTATCAAAAACAGGATGCTTAATCCATTGGCAGCAGGCCTGCTCAGCTTTATGATTGATGGGGCGAGAACAATGCTTGTAGCAGGAACAAGAAGCGCAGGAAAAACGAGCCTGCTTGGAAGCTTGATGCTTGAAATTATGCCAAAATATCGCGTTATAGTATTAGAAGGAACAATGGAATTGCCTGTTGATGCATTAAGAAAACTTGGCTATGATATTCTAAGAATGAAGGTCAGAGAGGCTTTATTGAAAGAAACAACAGAAGTTCCAGCAGATGAAGGAATTCGTACATCTTTGCGTTTAGGAGATTCCTCTCTTATAGTTGGAGAAGTTAGAAGTCTTGAAGCAAAGGCATTATACGAGGCAATGAGAGTTGGGGCCTTGGCAAATGTTGTTGCAGGAACAATTCATGGAGCATCTGCTTATGGAGTTTTTGACAGGGTAGTAAATGATTTGCAAGTGCCAATAACATCATTTAAGGCAACTGATTTGATAGTTGTTGTTAACCCTATAAAAACAGCAGATGGCTTGCATTCTTGGCGCAGAATGGTTTCTCTAACAGAAGTAAGAAAACACTGGACAAAGGACCCTCTTGAAGAGAAGGGGTTTGTTGACTTAATGAAGTATAATGTGCAAACTGATGAGCTTGAGCCGACTGCAGACTTAATCTCGGGGGAAAGTGAAATTATTAAGGCAATTGCCTCAAATGTCAGGGGCTGGGCAGGCAATTGGGATGCTGTATGGGATAACATTTTGCTAAGGGCAAACATAAAAGAGCATATTGTCAAGACAGCAGAAAAATTAAAAATGCCAGAACTGCTTGAGGCAGAATTCAATGCATTAAGCAACAATGCATTCCACCAGATTTCAGACAAGGTCAGGGAGGAGATAGGGCTGCCAGAGGGCAAGAGAGTGCTTAGAGAATGGACTGACTGGCTGAACAGGGAAATCAGGAAAAAGAGACTTGTAGTGTAGCAGTATAGAGATGGATAAAAAAAGATACTTCTTTCAATATAATTAGATGATTAAATTTATTTTCTTTTAATTTGTTTGTATTCTGCCAGTTCCTTTAAAAATTTTCGCATTGCTTCTTTCACAATCTCTCCTCTTGAGGTGTAACCTAACCCACTTTCTTTCACAACTTTATCTATCTCTCTAATTAGTTCTTCTGGTAGTGCTACATTGGTATATTTACTAACCATAGTTAATCAATTAGAGACAGATTAGCTATAAATTCTCTTTTGGCAACCTATTATAAATGTATAGTAAATGGATTAGAAAGTTTTAAAAATATGGATCTCTTACTCGGATCAGAATGGGTAAACAAGGAAGTCAAGCAGGTTGGATAGTCTTAGTAATTATAATTATTTTACTTATTGGACTAGGAATTTATATTTTTTCTAACAGTGAGGCAAAAAAGACAGTGTGTGGTACTCATACAGAAACGTATACCACAAGCGTAACTGGATGTGACAATATGGCAAACTGTCAATGTCTACATAAAACCTGGATAGGTTTAGGTTCTTGTGATAGTTGCGAGTGCACCAAAGAAGTAAGTAACTGCTGATAAAAAAATGAAAAATAAAGATAATAAAGATAAAACAGAAAAAGGAAGTCCTAAATGGTTTTTGCCAATTTTAATATCTATAATTCTTTTAAGTATATTAGTGATTTTTGTATCTTATAACTTAGGTAACACTTTAACTGGAAATGTGATAAATACACCAACAAACCAAAATCAGCAAATACAGAACCAACAAACCAAAAAATCTTGTAGGGATGTGCAGGTTCCTTATGATTATTTAGAAGAATATCAGGAAACTGTTCCTTATACTGATAGAGAATGTGAAACAAAAGAACTCGCTTATTCTATTACTAATTTTGTAATGAGTTATAATACTTGTGACAAACAAGAGTATATCTGCAAAAATACTTTTTTGGGAATTTGTACAGAAAAAACTTATTATTGTGTAGATAAATCTGTATCTTGCGCTTTAAATCTTAAGAATTTAGATAATGAAGAACGGGGCACTTGGCAGACAACTTTTAGTTACATAGACAAAAACACAAGAGATATAGTCAAAAAGGATACTATAAGTAAGTTCTTATATCCTCAAACTGAAGAAATTTTAACCTCTGCTGCAAGAATAAGTAGCACAGGTGTTGAAGGGGATGCAAATAGGGATATAACCTGTACTTATGGGGTGATAGCCATCCCAACAAAACAAGTTTGTAGAGATGTAACCCAGTATAGGGAAGTCACAAAAACAAGGGCGGTTACAAGATATAGAACTGAACAGAAATGTGATTAAATCCTTCTTAATAACCCCCTTTCTAATAAAAAGTAAAGATACTCAACTACTAACTTCTATTAATTTTTTATATTTTAAAAAACTTTAAAAGTATCTCATGCTTTTCTTCCAGTATCCAAAAAGAGGTTGAAATATGGCTAAAGTGGATGATATTCTCAAGAAATATGGAAGCAAGATAGAATCTGAAATCCTCACAGAGAAGAACCTTGAATACAGCAGGGAATACAAGCAGTTTAAGGAAGAGGCAATGCCCACCCTCACAAGATTTGAGAGGCTGTGCAAAAATATCGGCAGCATGATAAAAATCAGGGTTAAAAAAAGTGATGAGGAGAGGATAAACAAAAACCTGCAAGCAGCGCATCTGGACATAACCGCAGGAGATGTTATGGCTTTTTCAACAATTATCCTGGTTCTGGGGTTGTTTATTTCGGTGGTGACCCTCATTGGCATTTATCTTGCGACACAGAGCTTTTCATTTATTGCATTCTTCCTGTTTTTCTTTTCCTCCTTATTCCTGTTTTATTTTGCCGTAACCGCTCCCGACAGGATCGCAGAATCATGGAGATTAAAGGCAAGCTCGCAGATGGTGCCTGCAATTTTATATGTTGTCGTTTATATGAGGCATACAAGCAATCTGGAAAGGGCGGTGAAATTTGCTTCAGAGCATCTGCAGCCGCCTCTTGCCTTGGACTTCAAAAAGATATTCTGGGATGTTGAAGTTGGCAAGTATTCAACATTAAAAGAAAGCTTGGATGCTTATCTGGAAACATGGAGGGGTTATTCTACAGAGTTTATTGAGGCATTTCATCTGATAGAAAGCTCTTTGTATGAGCCAAGTGAAACAAGCAGGACTGCAACACTGGAAAAATCCCTTGATGTTATCTTGAATGGTGTTTATGAAAGGATGCTGAAATTCACCCACAATGTAAAAACACCATTAACAAATTTGTATATGCTGGGCATTGTTTTGCCCACTCTTGCCCTTGCCTTGCTGCCTCTGGCTTCGACATTGCTGCAAGGGGCGATAAGATGGCATCATGTGATGATCTTATTTAATTTGATTATTCCATTCTTTGTTTTTTATCTTACAAGCGGTGTTTTAAGCAAAAGGCCGGGGGGATATGGAGAGACAGAACTGCTTGAGCAAAATCCAGATTACTATATTTATGCTTCAAAACAGCCATATCTTATTGCCTTGTTTGTCTTATTGCCTATGCTTTTTATCGGCTTTTTGCCCCTGCTTTTTCAATACACTTCATTGCCGGAGATTCTTGGCTTGGAAAAGGATTTTACAATAGCTCTGTTCGGCAATATAAAATTCTTTGATTTCAAACAGGCAGCAGGAGCAACAACAGGGCCATTTGGCATTGGCGCGGCACTACTCAGCCTGCTGATTCCTCTGGGTATTGCATTATTCTTTTCAACAGCATACGGCCTGAAAACATCCCAGCTTGTAAAAACAAGAATAGAAACAAAGGAGCTTGAGCAGGAATTTGCGTCTTCCCTGTTTCAGTTAGGCAATCGCCTGGGAGATGGCATACCCGCAGAAATTGCATTTGGCAGAGTGGCAGAATCAGTAAGGGGGACTAAAACTGAAAATTTCTTCAAAACAGTTAATGCAAATATACATCAGGTTGGTATGTCCCTTGAAAATGCAATATTCAACCAGAGAAGGGGCGCAATAATTTACTATCCTTCTGAACTTGTAAAAACCTCCATGCAGATTATGATGGAAGCAGTGAAAAAAGGGCTGCAGGTTGCTGCAAGAGCCCTGATGAGCATCTCCCAATATATAAAGAATATAAACAAAATAAACGAGAGATTGCAGGATCTTTTGGCAGACATTGTTTCTGACATGCGCAGCAACATGACATTCCTCGCCCCGGTTTTGGCAGGCATAGTTACAGGGCTTGCTGTGATGATTACAACAATCCTCAGCAAGCTTGAATTGATGCTTTCAATGCAGGGCACAGAGGGCATGGCTGGAATTGAAACCGCAGCGCAGCTGACAAGCATGTTCAATGTAACGACAATGATTCCGCCTTATTTCCTGCAGATTATAGTAGGCATATACATCATAGAAATAATCTTTATCCTTACAGGAACACTTGTCAAAGTTGAATCAGGGGTGGACACATTAAGCGAGAAAGCACAAATTGCCAAGAATCTCAAAATAGGCGTGATACTCTATGCATTAGTCGCATTAATTTCAATAACCGCCCTCTCGCTGCTTGCATCAGTTGCAACAGGGGGATTGGCATAAGAATTAAATTAATCTCTCTAAACTATTTATAAATAGGTATCCAAATATCACCCTTGTCCTTTTTTTCGGGATTATATTGAATCAAAGCTGAATCATCTTTATTATCAGGGCCATAATGATAAATTATAACTCTGTTTGGTGTATCTTTAATTATGAATTCAAAACTCCCATCATAACATTCTGCAGCCCCTTTTATATTCAGCCGGTCTCCAGATCTGATCATGCCTAACTTGGCAAAATTGCTGTAATGGCAAGAAAAAAAAGAAGGCTCTGAAAAATTACTGGATATTTCATTAAAGATTATCTTTTTTTGTATCTCCCTGTTTTTGCTGATTTCATTCAGGATACTGCACACAACCCTTGCAAGCCCAGCTTCACTCTCCCCACTTCTGTCTAGCTTCCACCCTTCTTTTGTCCTGACAAAAAATGCATTTCTATATCCATCAAGAACCCAGACTTCTGCCTCAACAGTGTTTTTGTTTACAAATTCCCCGTGCATGCTGCCTGTGTAAGGCAGTTCTTTTATAAACCGCCATTGTGGGATAAGGCCTTCCCTTTCGGCAACTTCCCTTTTTGTAATAGAACTTAAAGAATCCCTGTCCCGCATTTCTTTTTCCCAAAGAAATAATTGTTTCTCAAAATTAGTTTTGTCCCGCATTTCCCAGTTCCTTTCCTGCATTGCTTTTTTATATGCATCAAAAGTTCTTCTTGGACTGGAAAGATAAGGAACATAATTTCCTGTAAAGGAATATTCATTGACAAGCCTGTTTAGGCTTTTTGCATTATCCTGTATCGCTTGAGCTTCTTGCTGGAACCTTTGATGTTCTGGCAAGTCAGTTATATTGCCCTCAGTCTCCTTATCCTGCAGCGAGGAGAGCATATCCATAAAAGGCTGAATTTGTGCGCTCCACAAATCTAGATTTTCATGCAATTTTTTCTTTTCCTCAAAACTGAAATTTCTCAGCTGCTTTTTATGCCAATAATCTGCCAGGAAATTTTCTAGTTTATTTGAGATTAATCCAGCATGCCCAATAATCTTTCCTGCAGCGGTTTCATCAAGCACATTTTCATTTTTCATGTCCACTTCTATTATCTTTATCAAAGCACCGGATTTTTTTGTCTGTGTGCCGTATTCTGCTTTCTTCAATTCAGCATCAGAATTAACAAAAAATGCAAAGCTGCCTGGCTTGCCGTCAAAATTTATGCTTATTAGCCTGCCTTGTTCTGGTGTGGCAAGGAAATAGGATGGGGAATAAATTCTATAGTCATACTCTTGCTTTAAATATTCTATAATTTTCTCTCTTTTTGACTTCACATCTTCTGCAATCAGGTCTTCAAGCTTCATACTACTAAATGCGAGGATTCCCACAGGATTGCTGGATTTCATTATTTCAGCAACAGGGTTGGTTGGGTACAATTTTTTCACAACAGCATCAGCAAGCTTTCCATATGCTTCCCTTTCATCATTCATGCTGTCCTTCTCCAGATTTTGCATGCCAAACTCGTTTCTTTCCTGCCCAAGAACATATGCCTCATCAACCTTTCTTGTTATCTTTGTGCCCTTTGGATAAAAGATTCCAATGCTGTTGTATTTATACCAGTCAAAAGAGTAATCTTGAGAATCAAGCTTGAAATCCAGGCTAATCTCCCTTCCATTTTTGACAACATTCACATTCAATTTAGGAATTTCATAAGGCTCAAATTCAGGGATATTCCTTGTTAGTGGCAGAGTTGATTCAGAGAATTTTATCTGCATTTCACTTGGATTCTGCCAGAAGAATTCATCAGTTTTTAAAACCAGCTTTTTTCTATTTTCTTCTGTTTCGTAAGCAAGTTTGTCAAGCAATGAGGAAGCAAGCATCTCTCTTGCCTCTTTCTCTCCAATGCCTGGATGCAGCCCAAATTCTTTCCTTTCAGTGTCAATATTTATTTCATATTCTTTATTCTCATGCAGAATTTTTCTTTCAATAATCTCAGCATTTGCATGATGTATTGGTGAAAGAAAGAAGGCAGTTGCCAGGCTATATCCAACGAGTCTTTCCCTTAACCCCTTAGTCATTTTCTTCCTATAAAAATCTCCCTTAAAAATCTATTGGAGCGGCATTGTCTAATTTGTGGGACTTTTAATAATTTCTTTATAATACTTTTCATAAAAAGTCCCGATTATCTGATAGGGTCTTGGGGTTAAATTTATTAATAATCAATGCCTTCTGAATTTATGAAATCAAAAAGAAGTGTTATGAAAAAAGGCATTGCCTTTGAAACTCTTGCAAAATGGATTATTGCCCTGCTTGTTTTAGCAATAGTTGTGCTTGGCATAGCCCTGCTGAAAGGAAGGGGCGCGGATTTAATAGAAAAAATCAATAACCTGTTCAGGTTTGGGAGATAAAATGGAAATCACCATAGACACTATCATTAAAGTGATATTAATCCTCGTTGTTATTTTGGTTGTTGGCGCCAGCCTGTTCTTGTTTTGGAATAATTATCTTAAGCCCTATTTTTCAGGCATTGGCAAGGAAGTTGCAGGAATAGCAATCTTAAGGCTGAAGACAAAAAGGTTTAAAAATATGAACTGCTTGAAAAAATCATAAAAGGGGCAAAAATGAACAAAAGAGGGGCTGAAACTACAATAGGCACGATTGTTGTTGTTATTCTTGCAGTTGTTGTTCTTGCGGTTGTTATATACGGATTTTCGACAGGATGGAACAATCTCTGGGAAAGAATCAAGTTTTTTACCCCTGCAGCAGAGAGCATAGACGCCGTGATAACCAAATGCAATACCAACGGTTTGGCGCAATTGGATACTGTATTCTGTTGTGAAAAGAAAAGTGTCATAATCTCTGACCCAAAAAATCCGGAAAAGAAGACATGCAAGGAACTTAAGAGTGAGGGATATACCCGAATAACATATGATATAGACTGCACAGACATCTTAGAAACACAGGCGTGTAAAACAATGCTCGGATAATAAGCAAGATTTAAATAATTCTTTTTGTTTTCCTGTAGATGCCTGTAATGTATAGTAAAGACAAAAGAGGGCTTGCAAGGTTTGTGATAGGGCTTATAATAGGCATTATTTGTGTAATTCCCCTGCTTTATCTTGGCTCAGCACTAATGTCCCTTTTCTTCTCAAACCAGCAGGAAATCCTGCAAGCAAAAGGGACTCTTGAAGAGATTTACAATTCCATAACACCTCTTGCAATAGGGGAATCAGTCCCAACCCCTTTGCTTGTTTACTCTCCAGCCGGCTGGTGGCTGCTTGGATTTGACAAGGAAAGCAAGACATATGTTGGCTTGCTTGGCAAGGAAGTAAAGCCAAAAAAGGAATGTGAAAATAAAATCTGCCTATGCATATGCCAGAATGCTGCAAATTGCGAGAAGAAATCTGCATGCCTGGAAATGGACAAGCAATTTACAATGAATAATGAAAATCTGGCAGTCCAGATTAACATAATCAATCTGGATATAACAAACAGAGAAAAATTTTATGAGGTTGAAACTGTCAAGTAAAAATGGGCAAAATTACAAAATTATTGCAAAGGAAAAAAGCGATGATTGAAGGCCAAGTTTTGATTGATTGGCTGTTATGGATAGCTTTCTTAGCACTAATTGGCTGGGGAATAATTTATTTACTTAAAAAATTTACATGAACAAATGAAACTCAAAAACAAAAAGGGCTTGGAGACAGAAGTTCTTGTTGGGATAATCATAACAGTCTTGGTTGCTGCGGTGATATTTTGGTTCTTGTATATTTATAACAGGGGAACAACAGGGCTTATAGATAGGGAGGTATGCCACCAGTCTGTCCTGATGAGAAGCCTGCCTTCTGTGATAGGCGAGAGCCTGAAGAAAACAATCCCATTGAAATGCAAGACAGAAAAAATCCTGATAGATTTTGATGATGAAGAGCTGATAAAGAACAGGATAGCAAATGCTATGTATGACTGCTGGTGGATGCTTGGGGAGGGCAAGCTTGATTTTTTTACTGAATCTTCATTGCAGAATTTTGGGTTAACAACCGCAAGAACATCTTGCGTTATCTGCTCAAAAATAGATTTTAGCAGCAGCGCACAAAAAATAAAAAATTTAGATTTAATGTCCTATCTTAAGGAAACAAAAATACCCTTGAAAGATGAGACTTATATGGGATATTTTGCAGGAATGGAAGACAAGGAATTGCCAACAAGTATTGATGTTGAACAACTAGACACGACACAAAAATATAGTGTTGTGTACATGCATGTGGAAGGAACTGATTTTTGGGAGCCAATAGCCAATGATTTAAAGGTTGTTGGGGGCAGTCTGCTTGCAGGAAGCTTTTTTGTGGGGGGCAAAACAACATTCGGCAGTTTTTTCAATTTATTTAAGGTAAGTGAAGCTACAATCCCCGGAACAATAGGTTTTCATGGAACACCTACGAAAACTATTCTTGTAGGATTAGGAAAATTTGTTATTCCTGCTGTCTTGATATTCATTACAGGGCAAGAGGTAATGACAGCAATAAATCAGAACATAGTTGCAGGATATTGCGATGGAAATAAAAAAGGATGCAATTCAGTAATTCTAGCCCCACTAACAAAAGAGCAGTTAGCCAAGTCATGCACGAACATAGAAAGCATCCCTTAAGCAAAATTTATTAATCATTGCTTCTTCGGTTTTGAATGAAAGGAAAAAAAGGGGACACGCAGCTATACTCCTTCATAACATACATCGTTTTTGTTCTTATCGTGTTTCTTGTTCTTCTTTCCTTCGTAAACAGGACTGCCACAGGAACAGTTACAAAACAGCAGGTTCTTGCAAAGGAGATTGCCTTGCTTGTTGATTCTTCCCCAACAGGAACTGAACTGATAATTGAGAAGGGCAATTTTACAATAATCTTCAAGGAGAATAAAGTAGAAGTTAATTCCAAGGATATTGCAAGCTATCCTTATGAATATGAATTTTCAACTATGAGGGAAATTGAAACCTCTGAACAAGACACTAAAATAATCATAAAAATCCTGAGATAAAAATGCTGCAAGAGAACAGATTTATCCAAGACAAGAGGGCAATGGATCTGCTGGGCGGTGAAATTATTTTGTGGTTCTTCAGATTTTTCCTGCTTATAGTAATAATCGCAGGCATAGCATTGATTGCATATGCTTTTTACTCAAAAAATGTTGATACAGGGGAGATAGAAACAAGCATCATTTCAGGCAAGATTGCAAACTGCATAGTGAAAGACAGTATTTTGCAGGATATTTCATCTCTAAGCTTGGAAAATTGCGGCTTGAACATTAATCTTGAAGAAAGCTATATCAATATAACCTCCCAGGGAAAAAGCAATTCTGTTGGCAACAGCAATTTTGAAGTTTTATGCAACTTGAAAGGCATAAGAATGCAGTACAAGCCCGCATGTTTGAGACAGAGGTATTATGTGCTTAACCAAGCCAATGAAGGGGCGTATGTGGACTTGCTCGTTGCAACAATCAAGGGGATAAGATGATAAAAAGATTTTATAAGAACAAGAATGCGCAGCTTGGCGCAACGATAACGCTTATAGTAGCGACAATTGTCATTTTCTTCACTCTCACGATTTTCTTTTATCTTAGCAGCGCGGTTGCAGAATTCAAATTCCAAAAGCATGCAGACATCTCCTTAAGTTATAGCAATAAAGAGCAGGCATTAATCTCATTGAAAGCGTTTCTGCATACACCTATTAAGATTATTCTTGATTCTGAAGAGGTGGAAATAACTATTACAGATTTGATAAGGCTTAATGAAGCCAAGCCAGGCGGTGATTTAATTTTAAAAGAGCAGGCGGAAAAGGCTTTCAAGCCATTTGCCAGTTGCTATCTTTTCAAAAAAGCAGGGGTTGAGTCTGGAAATGCAGCGTTTAGAAATGAACTGGCAGTTTTGATTTTGCCTGTCAATCCCCACACAAATGTTGAGGTCGGGCTTGCTGTGAATAGCAAGTGCCTTGAAAATATAAAATGAAAACCAAAATCAAGATGGGAATAACCGGCAAGAGAGCGGCAATTTTTGCAATGCTCATTGCAATTGCTGTATTGTTGTTATGCGGGTATGCACTCTTCAAATTCATAACTGCAAAAACGGGGGCTGCTGACTTGTTTGCTTCTCCGGAAAAAATTCTTAAGCTGAATTATGAAAAAGGCAAATTTGAATTTTTCGCAAAGGATAGCGCAAAGATTGCAATTGCTCAGGCATACCAGCAGATTGCAGCAGAAGGGAACTTTGCAGGCAAGGAATGCACTTTTGAATCAGGGTATATCCATTTCTGCAGCCTTGCCCCAGATTTGGATGAAAAATTTTCAGAGGCAATAGGTGAGAACATCAACAAGTTAGTCTCCTCATACAGTAATCCAGAGTTCAGTAAAATAAGATACAGGGCAAGCATAAAAGAAAACAACATAAAATTTGACGCAGAGCAAATCCAATTAAAAGGCAGTTCAGAAGGGACTTTTGCCTACTCCTTCACATTCAATTTTAAATCCTCTTTTAGTGCAGATTTAAGCGAGTTGAATCTTAACACATTTCAGGAGATTCATTCTAAAATAGGAGAATGCAAGCCAAAAGAGAATGCTGCAGAATGCATGAGTTCATTAACTGCATTCAGCACAGAAATAACTGAAGCGGGCGGCAAAAAACTGTTTGACATGAAAAGCAGAAATAGGTATCTGATTAATGGAGAATACAAGAATATTGAGATTAAATTCAGCATTTGACTATTGCATTATTATACAAGAATACTTTTAAACGAGCTTTCTCTTTTCCAAAAGAGAAACCACAAAAAGCAAAGCTTTTTGGGAACCCGAAAATCCAATGGATTTTCGCGGCTTCGGGAAGAGAAAAAAGCTTTGGGAAATAAAAAGGGAGAAAATATGATAAAAGCAGGATATGAGCAGTTTGTTGAGAAGATAGCCAAGCAAGCAGGGCTTGATAGGGAACAAATTGAGAGAAGAATTGATGCAAAAAGAGCAAAGCTCTCTGGATTGATAAGCAAGGAAGGGGCTGCCCAAGTGGTTGCCGCAGAGCTTGGCATTAACTTTGACAAGCAGAAAGTAAAGGTTTCTGAATTGCTTACAGGCATGCGCAAGGTTTCTGTTACAGCCAAGATTCTGGAGGCGTATCCAGTAAGAAATTTTAAAAAAGGCGACAAAGAAGGAAAGGTTGCAACCATGCTGATTGCTGATGAAACAGCAAGTGTCAGGACAGTTTTATGGGACATAAAGCACATAAAGCTTGTTGAAGACGGGGTGGTATCAAAGGGCAGCGTTGTTGAGATAAAGGACGCTTCTGTCAGGGAAGGGGAATTGCATTTAGGCAGCATATCCAGCATAGATATAAGCAAGGAAAACATAGATGCAGTAAAAACAGCAGAGATTCTGCAGGAAAAAATACTCGCTGATATAAAGCAGAATGACAGGGCGAGAGTAAGGGCAACTGTCGTGCAGGTTTTTGAGCCAAGATTTTTTGCCGTCTGCCCAGAGTGTTCAATGCGATTAACTCAGGAGGGCAATAGATTTATCTGCAGCAAGCATAATGCTGTTGCTCCGACAAATCGCGCGATTCTTACCGCAGTAATTGATGATGGCACAGAGAATATCCGGGCAGTATTCTTCTCAGATTCCCTATGCAAGCTAATCAGCATAAAAGAGGGGGAGATTGAAATGCTCAAGGATGCAAATTTTTTTCTGCAGAAGAAAAATGAGCTGCTTGGCAAGGAGATTTGGCTTGACGGCAGGGCAAGAACAAACAAGCTTTTTGGGAATCCGGAGTTTGTAGTTTCAGATGTTTCTGAGATTAATATTGAAGAGCTGATAGCAAAATTAGAAAAATAATAATCAGTAAAAATGCTGCTGAAAACGCATCTTGCCATAAATTTTCTTTTGTCTCTCCTCTTTTTGACTTATCTTCAACACAAAATTATTTTTGTTGCTATGGTATTATTTGCGACAATGCTGCCAGATATAGACACAATAAGGTCACATATCGGCAAAAAGGTGAGGGTTATAAGCATGATTATCAATTTTTTCTCAAAGCACAGGGGATTTTTCCATTCACTTACGTTTACACTTATCTTAAGTGCGGTTTTGCTGTTAATCTCGCCTTTCACAGCCCTTGCCTTTTTTACAGGCTACAGTATGCACATACTGGCTGACAGCTTTACTATAGAGGGCATAGAGCCATTCTGGCCCTTAAAACAGAAAATCTCCGGCGTGATAAGAACAAATGGCATAATCGAAAAAATCCTATTTTTTGTGTTTTTAGCAATGGATGCGGTCTTCCTTTTTGCGTATCTCTTTTAATAAATATATTGTAAAAGAACTAAATTTATAAACAATCAGAGCTTTTTTTGACTATGGGAGAATCTGAAGAGAAAGCGAGAAAAGAGGGATTTAAGATTACTGATTTGCCGGGCATAGGGCAGGTTATAGCTTCCAAACTTGAAGCTGCGGGAATAACGGAATTGATGAATATTGCTGTCCTTTCTCCTGCTGAACTTTCTGATACCGCAGGGGTGAGCGAGGCAGTTGCAAGAAAAGCTATACAGGCTTCTCGTAAAATGCTGAATTTGGATTTTGAAGACGCTTCAGAATACATGAAGAAAAGGGCTGAACTTCTGACAATTACAACAGGGTGCAAAAATCTTGACATACTTCTTGGCGGCAAGGGGATTGAGACAAAAGCGATAACAGAGGTTTACGGGGCTTATGGCTCAGGCAAAACCCAGCTTGCGCATACTCTTGCGGTAAATGTCCAGCTGCCTGATGAAGAAGGCGGCGCAGACGGCAAGGCAGTGTATATTGATTCTGAAGGCACTTTCAGGCCGGAAAGAATAAAGCAGATTGCAGAAGCAAGGGGAATGAACCCTGAAAAGGTTATGAAGAATATTTTTGTGGCAAGAGCATTCAATTCAGACCACCAGATATTATTGTTTGATAAAATTACAGAGATGATTAAGAAAGGGGAGCCAATCAAGCTCGTTATAATTGACAGTTTGACTGCCCATTTCAGGGCGGAATTTGCAGGCAGGGGCATGCTAGCAGACAGGCAGCAGAAATTAAACAGGCATCTTCATGAAATTATAAGAATGGCAGAGCAGTATAATGTTGCGGTTTATGTCACAAACCAGGTTATGGCTGACCCGTCAGTGATGTTTGGCGACCCAACAAGGGCAATTGGCGGGCATATCCTCGCGCATGCCTCAACACTAAGGCTGTATATGAGGCGCGGAAAACAGAATTCACGGGTTGTGAAGGTTATTGATTCCCCGAATCTTCCTGAATCAGAGAATATCTTTTACATAACCGCAGCCGGTATCAAGGACGAGCCGGATAAAGAGTGATTTTATCCAGGATTAAATATATTTAAATCCGATTTATTTCTTTATTATTTATACTCCCATGGTACAATAGATGGGAAAAAGTATTAACAAACTGATGCGGGCGAATAGTTCAGTGGATAGAATATTTCCTTGCGGTTTATAGGCAAAAAGGAAATGACCGGGGTTCGAGTCCCCGTTCGCCCTTTTATCACCGGGGTTCGAATCCTCGTGGGGGCATTGCTCTTCTGGTTAGATAAGGAATAAATTTAAATCTCTTTTTTATCTACTCTTCCAATGGGCTTTTTTGATTTTCTAAGGAGAAAGAGGCTGGAGCAGGAAAAGCCAAATTTAGAAATGTCTCTGGGGGAGATTAGGGCCAAGGTTGATGAGGAATATAAAATCCTTAATGACAACTCTACAAAGCTTGTGGAAAGAGCGAAATTTCTTCTTAATGAGATAATCCCCAAGTTAAAATCCTGTTTGGTGTTTTTGGGCTTGATAAACTTGGAAAAAAGAAGAGAGGACGAAAGGCTCAAAGCGATAGTAAAAGAAAATATCCGGATTTACATCTATCATCTTGAAAGGCTTATAGAAGATTTCGAAAAACTCAATCAAACAACAGATTTTAACGACCACGTAATTCAAATAGAGCGCATTTTCGAAAATTTCTCAAAAAATTCAGCCAAGAGCCATGAAAAAGCAACTATCCTTGTTGGAACCGAGTTTGAAGCAATCCACAGGGAATTTAAAAATTTTTCTCGGGAATTTAACCCCCTGAAAGGAGAAATCATGAAGAACAGGGAAAGAATGGAAAAACTTGGCAAATTTGCAGAAAATTTCCGCAAGATTTCAGATGCAGAAAAGGCTGAAGAACAGATTAAAAACCTGATTTTTGAATTGGATGCTTGGAGAAAGCAGAAAGAAGAGGAAATCCAGAAAAAGGCTGAAGAACTGAAAAATTTTAAGGAAAGTGAGGGCTACAAAAAGGATATTGAGGAAAGGGGGAGAATAGAAGAAGAGCGCAGGGAACTTGAAAAGGAAATATGGATGCTTCAGAAAAAAATTAATCTGAAAGAACTTGCGAGAATCCATCATGGCAATGAAAGAAAACATAAAATCATAAAGCATTATACTGAAAACTTCAAAAAAGCAATGGAAGGGGATGAACAGATGGAGCTCGCAAAAATATTGAAGGAAGCGGGGGTTTCAGGCATTGATTTGGATGGGGCAAAGGAAAAAAGCGAGAGGTTGGAAAGTTATGTAAGCCCAAATGAAACAAAAATAAGAAAAATGGAAAAAGAAGCAGAGAAGATTAAAGATGAAATTAATGAAATTGGGGAGAATAAAAGAGCTGAGGAGGATAAGCTTGAGAGATTCAAAAAAAGGGAAGAAAGCCTAATAAGCGAGTTAAAATTGGAGGCAGGGGAATTTTTTAAAACATTGGGAAATGTTTAGAAAAGAGCATTTAAAATGAAACCTAAAATATGCAAATCATTCTTCAGCAAGCTGAAAGGGAAGATGTTTTCTTTTTCAAAACAGCCCATGCTTTTTGTTTTTGACAGGGAGAGAAAAATTTCAATCCACACATTTTTCTGTTTCATGCCCCTTGAAGTCAGATGGCTTGACAGGAACAAGAAGGTAACAAAAAAATGCCTTATGAAGCCGTTTTCAATTCAATCTGGCTATGGCAGGTATGTTCTTGAAATTCCCAGATAAACAGAAACTTTATAAACAAGCATAGAAAAGTAGCAAAATGGGAATTGCAGCTTTGAAGATTAAGGTAATGCCTGAATCTGTCAATACAGATTTAGAGAAGATAAGGCAAGAGGCAGAACTGATAATAAACAGGCAGGATGCAAAACTGCACTCATCAGAAATAGAGGAAATTGCCTTTGGATTGAAGGCTTTAATTCTGACAATTGCGTGGCCTGAAGAAAAGGAACAGTCAGAGCTCGAGGATGCCCTGAGAAGCATTTCAGAAGTGCAGTCAGCAGAAGTTATAGATTTCAGGAGGGCATTCGGCTGAACTGGCAAAGATATTTAAAATTCTGTTTCTGGATTTTATGATGAGAGAAGGGCTTGACAAATTGAGAGATAAGATTCTTGAACAGCTTGACAATCTCCCAGAGGAGCAGGCAGATACGATGAGGGAGAAGATAGTTAATATGGGCGAAGAAGATTTTGAAGCATTTTTGAAAGAATATGCTGTGCCCTTGCAATCCTGCCTTTTCTGCCAGCTTTCACAGGGAAAAATTCAGACAGTAAAAATATATGAGTCAAAAAATATTCTTGCTGTTTTGGACATAAATCCCGCAGCAAAAGGGCATATGCTTGTCATGCCAAAACAGCACTATCAATTTTTAACGCAGCTGCCAGATTCCCTGCTTTTTGAGATATTCGCATTTGTAAAGCACATAGTCCCTTCAATAATCCGCACACTTAAATCACAGGGGGTAACATTAAGCATATTGCAGGGGAAGGAGCAGGCAATGCCGCATTTTGCAATAAACATCCTGCCGAGATTTAATGAAGATAAATTAAATCTGGCATTAAAAAGGCAAAAAATTCCCCAGCCGGAGCTTGAAAATATAGCTTCTGCAATAAGGAAAGATGCAAGCGAAAATGCAAAACAAGCTGCATTCGCAAAAGAAGTCAGCTTGGAAAAGCCAGAACAGGAAGCACAATCAGGTGAGGCAGAAAAAGAGCAGCCAGAAGAGCAGCAGGAAGAAAGTGAGAATGAAGACAAAAAAACAGCAGAAAATGCTGAATTTTCAGAGCAAGAGCTTGAAAAATTCTTCAAGGGCAGAATTCCACATTAAGCCAGTTTAGGACATCAGCCAAACAACCCAACAAGAAATATAAGCAGGTTTGCAAAGAAGCTTATCAGCAATGCAATGAGAAAAACAGGCACAAAAGGCAGCCCTTGTTTTATTCTGATATTTTTGATTTTTGCTCTTTTTATCAATGCTATTTCTTTATTGTTCAGGCCTTCCCATTTAGGCATTATAACTGCCCTGCCTGCCTTGATGGGCTTGAACAGCCAATCACCCTCTGTCAGTTCATTTGGCTTAACATCTTTGATCATGCAGGAGTTTTCAACTGCTTTCACAAAGATTAATAGATAAGGGAAAAAAAGGAACATCGCAGAAATCACCGCTAATATCGCCTCTCTGCTTGAAAGGGCAGCTATAGCAAAAAGGACAAAAAGCACAAGGAAAAGGATTTTTTTCTGTTTCATTTTTCTGCTTATAATTTTAAACTCTCTTTTGAATCCCTTAAAATGCCTTATAGCAAGGGCAACACTCCATACAATGCCATAAATCGAGCCAATAAACAGCATATTAAGCAGAAAAACCCCCATAAAAGGGATGTTTATGTTTCCAAGCATTGTTATCCCTGCCTTGTTTGCAATAAATTGTGGTGTTGTTGCGAATGCAGCTGCCAATGCTATAAGCAGTTTTGCATCGCCTCCTGCAAAAATCCTCGCATAATAGAAAACATTGGCAATACCAAAAAACAAGGCAGCTGCGGCAACACCATAAATAAAATAAGATGCCTGCCATGAAATAACAGAGGCAATTGCCCTTGCAGCAAGGGCAATTGCAATAAGGGAGAAATTAAGCCAGTTTGCAACCTCTCTTTTCCTGATGTCCTGTATTGTTGCAGCAACAAGCCAGGCAGCAGCTATAGAAGCAAGGATAATATCTGCGAGCAAAAAGATTTCCATAAACTGTTTTATCTGAATAGATTTATAAGTATTTCTGAATTTTTAATCTCATGAAACCTGGAAAGAAAAAAGTGATAGTAGTGGGGGGCAGCATTTCTGGCTTGGCAGCTGCATGCCTGTTAAGCAAAAAAATGGATGTTTCAGTGATAGAGCAAAAGCCAAAAGAAGAAATAGGCAATAAGGTTTGCGCAAATGTTGTAACCTCTACATTCCTTGATTTGGCAAGAAAGCTGGGGATAAACCCTAAAGAAATAACCTTAAAAAAATTTTCCTTGGCTAAGTTTTGCTCAGAAAGCAATTCTGTTGATATGCCTGTTGAGGATTATGAAATCAACAGAAAAAAATTTGTTGGATTGCTGGTTGAGAAGGCAGTAAGCAATGGCGTTGAATTCCATTTTAAAACAAGATTTACTGGACTGCAAAAAATCTATAGAAGATATGGGGTTGTTTTTGAGAACAACAGCAAAAAAACCATGGAAACTGCAGATTTTGTTATAGGGGCAGATGGCGCATTAAGCGAAGTTGCAAGGAAGGCCGGCTTGTGGCAGAACAGGAAATTCTGGCTTGCAATGCAGTCAAGAGTTTTCAAGATAGAAAGAAAAATCTTCCCTGGAAGCTACGAAATTTTCTTCATTAAAAAATTTGGCTATTACGGCTATATCTTCCCTTCAAAATCAAATGGGTATATTGTCGGAGTTGTTGCATCTCCTCAAGATGCAAAGAAAAATTTCAGCCAATTCAGGAAATCTCTGAAAATTAAGAAATGCGATACAAATGCTGCATTAATTCCCCTGCCAAAGGCAATCAAAGCACAAAAAGGAAACATTTTTCTTGCAGGAGATGCGGCATGCCAGGTTAAATTTACAGGAGGGGGCATAATCCCCGCAATAGAATCAGCATTTGCACTGCACGATTTAATCCTACAAAAAAACAGCGTAAAATCATGCAGGCTTAAAAGAGAAATCCTTCTGCATGAGCTTGTAACTAAGGTTCTTTCAAAGCTAAACGCTGAAGATTTTGGCATGCTCTTTGAAACCGCAAAAAAAACCGGGAGAGATGCAGCAAAATCCAGGGATAAGCTAAGCAAATGGGCTGTAAGAGTGGTATTAAGAAACCCCAAATTGCTGAAATTCCTGCCCAAGCTCTTATGATGCAGCTTGCCGCGGCAAGCTGATGCATCTCAAATGCCCGCCTTTCTTATAAACCCTCAATCTTCTTTTCTTTTTTAGATGCTTCTTGCTTTTTCTCTGTTCAGGAATGCCATAATCTACCATTTTAAATTGGAATGCACAGCCGTTTATTTAGTTTTCGCCTTGCTGCAAAACGAAAAGGTTATATACTAAACTGCTATCCAGAAAGTAGAAAATGTGGAACAAAAATGCACAGGCAGCTGCGGCAATAATCATTGTAGCAGTACTTCTTTTGGGTTATCTCATCCTGATGCCTCCAAAGGATAAATGCCAGATTTTTCCAGACTCCCAATCATGCAAAAATGCAACAGAGATAGAAGGCAAAACACTCCTGCTTTCTGAAACTCCGGGATTATTGCAGCCAATTGAGGAGTCAGCAGAATATAAAATCAGCGCCATAGATTTATTTAATAGGGAAAACACAGAAGTGCCGGTAAAGCTGGATGCAGAGGCAGTAATTGAGAAATCATGGTTCAATTCCAAAACAATTGAGGAGGAATTTATTGTGCCAGGCAGGGCAATTAAGGTTACGTTATTCCTTGGCATAAGCGAAGCAAGCGAATTGGCAGCACTTTCTGTCATATTAAATGGTAAGATCATAACCCGGGTTGTGGGGCCAGGGGTGCATGTCATAGATTTGCCTGAATCAAAAATAAAACACACAAACACATTGAAACTTGCGGCATCAATCCCCCTGTTGCCTGGCAATCTAAACAAATTTAGAATAGGCTCTTTAATGCTCAAGCAGAGATACTCCCTGACACAGCCAGAAATAGGCAGAAGCTTTGTGATAGAGCAGGATTCTAATGATATCAGCTCAGCAGAACTAAAATTCGATGCTGACTGCTATTCAAGCGATGCCTTGCAAGTCCAGCTTAATGACAAGCCGGTGCTAAATGAAAAGATCTGCACAGGCTTTACAGGCAGTGTAAAAGGAATGCTTGCAAAGGACAATGAGATTACATTTTCAAGCGATGGAAATTATTTCATAGACAACATAAGATTGAAAGTTAAATTCAAGCAAAGGGATTATACAACCTATTATTTTGCGATAGACAAGGACAACTACGACAAAATTTCAGAGGGGAAGGTTCTTGCAATGCTTGCATTGAGATTTCCTGACACAGAGCATAAAGAAATTACAATATACGTCAACGGCAATCCTGTGAATATAGACACAGAAAAGGTTGACTATAAGACCTCCATTAGCAGATTGCTGCTGAAAGGACAGAACAGCATAAAGGTTGTGCCTGACACCAAAGTCAGCATAGGCAAGATAGAGGTTAATCTTGAGTAAATTTTTATAAAGATTAAATTGGCTTTATTTCCTTTAAAATTCTTACTCCTTTTTGTGTAAGAGCATAAATTCTTCCCTTTCTTAGTTCGGGATTGAGGCATTTTATCAATCCCATCTTAACCAACTCGTTTAAAATAGTGCTTATATGGTAAATTCTTATTGATGTCGCTCTGGACATCTCAGTAGGCGTTTTATGCCCCCCGCTTAAGGAAGTTAAAATGCTTTTTCTGTAAGAACTGGAATTTATTTTACCAATAAGGTTCCATTTTGTTACCATCTATTTAACGGGAATATGCTTTAATAAAATTTAGTCACTAATTATTAACAATTTGTTACCCAAATATTTAAATACGAAAAAGGGGTGCTAAAAGATGGGAAAGGGGGCAAGATGAAATTCAGAAAAGATATTCTCTTTAATGTTATTACCCTTTTTTTTATAATCTCGTCACCAATTGTGTTTATACTTGCAGCTATACCCTTTATTATAATTGGGCTGTATCTTATATTATGGAATTCTTACAGAACTGAGAAAGTGGAAAGCTTAAATGAAACTGGAAAAAGAGAAAATTACACAAATACCCGTTCAAGAGACATTACTCCGATATTCAAAAAGTTAATCCCTCCCGATGCTTCTTCCTGCCTTGACATAGGGGCAGGGAGGTATATGAGCAGTCACTTTATGAAATGTTTTTTTAAGAAATATGTGTGCTTAGATATTTACAATGCAGACATAGAACAGGACTTAAACATAAAAAAGGAAATTAACCTTCCAGATAACTCTATTGACATTGTAATAGCCTCAAACATACTGGAGCATCTTGTTGACCCTATGCCAATTGCCCTTGAAGCTAACAGGATTTCAAAGAAATACCTTATCATAGGGCTACCAAATGAGTATCCCCTTGATGAAAGATTGCTCATACTTTTTGGAATATACCATGACAAGATTTATCCATGGGGGCACAAGCACAGATTGTCCATCAAGTCAAACAATGAACTAATCTCTTCACTATGGGGAAAATATGAAAAAAGGATTTATAAATTTCAGTTCATTGGGGCAAGGTTCATACCAAACACAATAAAGCAGATGCTTATGGAAATCTTCCCTTCCCTCTTTGTTGGAGAGGTATTTTATCTTGTCAGAAAAAAAGATATTCCACCAACATAGAAGAAAGTGATAAAGTTAAACTTTTAGACAAATCCATAGATGACCTAGGGAAATTGATTTAACCCCAACAGGAGACGGCTAAAATCATCTCCCGATTATGCGACACCTCTCTCTTGCATAAATATAAAAATCATTTTTCTTTTTCTTTCTGATGAATAAGGAGATTATAGCTGACTTGCACATCCACAGCAGATACTCTCGGGCAACATCCAAGAATATCACCATGGAGATGCTTGTGAAGTATGCGAGAATAAAAGGGCTTCATTTGCTAGGGACAGGGGATTTTACGCATCCTGCATGGATTGAAGAAATAAAAACCTTAAGGGAAGAGAATGGGATTTATTATCATGATGATTTCCCTTTCATAATCACCGGAGAAGTCTCTTTGATGTACAGCCAGGATGGAAAAGGAAGGAGAGTCCATCTATTAATTCTTGTTCCAAATTTAGAAATCGCAAAAAAAATCAACGAGTGGCTTGATACTAAAGGCAGGAGGGACTATGATGGTAGGCCTATCTTTAATATTTCCTGCAGAGATTTTGCTGCAAAAATAGAGGAAATAGACAATAAGATTGAAGTCATATGTGCCCATGCTTGGACTCCCTACTTTGGAATCTTCGGCAGCATGTCTGGGTTTGACAGTTTGAAAGAGGCATTTCAAGAGCATACACAAAAAATTCATGCAATTGAAACAAAACAATCGTAAGCTTCTCAGATGCTCATTCCTTCTGGCCTTGGCGTTTAGGAAGAGAAGCAACAATCTTTGGTCTAAAAGCAGATAATCTAAAATATGAAAGCATAATAAATCAGATAAGAAATGATGAAATTCTTGGGACAATTGAAACCTCTCCCTTGTATGGCAAATACCATTGGGATGGCCATGCAGGATGCAATTTTTCATGCTCCCCAGAAGAAGCTTTGAAATTAAACAATATATGCCCTGTTTGCAATAAAAAGCTGACAATAGGTGTAGAGCATCGAGTTGAAGAACTGGCAGACCAAGACACAAATTCAAGAAAAAATAGAAAGCAATTTTACACTCTTTTGCCTCTGCATGAGCTGATAGCCGCATCAATGGCTTCAACATTAACAAGCCAGAAAACATGGAACCTGTATAACAAGCTGATAGCAGAGTTTGGCTCTGAATTTAATTTGCTGTTGAATGCAGCTAAAGAAAAGATAGCAAAAATAGACGAGAAGATTGCAGAAGTTATAATCCAGAATAGAGATGGCAGAATCAGGGTAAAACCTGGATTTGACGGACAGTACGGAGAAGTAATACTTCAGGAAAAGCAGACAAAATTATTGTAAATTTTTTCTTATAAACTTCTGCCCTGCCGGCTCTGTTTTGGCATGGCATTTATCACAGGAATCTTTTAAGGTATATCTGGAACAGGCGGGGCATTTTCTTAATTTTTTCATCTTTCAGAAATCTCAATCTCACACTCCTTTTCTTCTGCTTGTTCTTCCATTACCTTCAAAACCCCGTCAAGCTTCCTTTTTGCTTCCTTGTAGTCGGGAGCAGTTATCAATACAGAATAATTTGGCGCGGAGATATAGCTGATTTTTGCATCCTTGTCTGATTTTGCGGCTTTGGCAAAAATCTCTTTTATCTTTAAAATCCCCTCTCCATCCTGGCTGCTTAGCTTAAATTTTGCCTTGATTGAAACAATCTTTTTTGGTTTATCGCTCAATATTTTCACAATCTGCTCTTTTTCTGTTTTTCCCAATCCAAAAGGCTCTGTATTTATGTTTTTGATATTTTGCATAAATTCCACCAGGCTGGGATATTCCCCAGCTATTTTCTCTGCTATCTCCTCTGCCTTTTCTTTTACAATGGTTCTCAGCATTGCTAAAGCATCCCTCTCCCGGTTTTCTAGGTCAAGCATGTCCTCTTTCTCCTTTTTAATTACTCTTCTCAAAGATAAGTCAACATGCCCAGTTTTCTCATCCACCCTTAAAATCTTGCATACTATCCTCTTGCCGACATTTACATGATCCCGGATATTCCTTATTCTGCCGGGCGCGACTTCAGATGTTGCGATTACCCCCTCTTTGTTGCCGTATTTTGGCATTCTTACAAAGACGGTTGTGCCTAGAATCCTGTCTACATTGCATAAGACAATTTCATTCTGTTCAGGAAATTCTTTCTTTTCCATTTTAACTACAGAGAAATTTAGCTTAGAATCTCTAAAATTCTTCCTTTTATCTTCGCCTTGCCTCCGCTTGGCTCTGAAAGAGTCTGGTTGCATATGAGGCATTTAACCTCGCTGGAAGCCTTGCCAAATATAACCTGTTCATTCTTGCAGCCAGAACATCTAACTTTCACAAACTTGCTTTTGGATATATCTAATTTCTGTTGCATTTTGTAACTTCCTTATCTTGTTAGCAGTATTTTTAAACCTTTATTTTTATCTGTTCTGCTTCTGCTTCTTTTTCAAATTCTTTTATAAAATCGTATTCCTTATCTCTTGGGAATATGCAGCCGGCAGCTTTTGCATGCCCGCCAGACTCGCCCCCGGTTATCTTGACAACGTTATCAAGCAGCTTCTGTAGATTAACTGCATTGTTCTCTCTTCCGGCTATCCTTGCAGACACTTTTATCTTATTTCCACCTTGGTATGCCATCCCCATAAGGATAGTGCCTTCATCATAAATAAAAGAAGAGGAGATTATGCTGAGGGTTGTCCCTATAATTGAATCACTGATGGCGTCTTTTGCGTTTATTATCAGATATCCCTTTCCCCCAGTATGCTTGTTATTTTCAACCCATTTTAACGCCTTTAACAAATCATGTTTGTATTTTGTGTAGATTTCCTCTGCTTTTGTTTTTGCCTCTCTGCTGCCCAGGCAAAAGGATAATGCGATATCACTGTAGCCAAGCCTGCCGCATGCATTTATCAACGTGCTTAATTCCCTTACATCTTCAACTCTGCCAAAGAATTTCAGGAGGTAGATATTGCCGATTATGCTTTTCTCCTTCTCCTTTGTTAGATGTAGCCTCCTCAGCATGATGGTGGTTATCAATCTTGAAACCTCCTCATTGCTTAACTCAAGCATATTAGGATATCTACCGTTAAGCAATTGGATTCCTGTTTCCCTAAGCAAATCTATAGTGCCTGCAGCTGAACCGCTCACCCCCGGAATGAATATATCTGAGCTGAATTCCAGTGCCTTGTTTAACGGGCGCGCAGCAGAGAATATAAGCAAGCCCTGTTTTATTGTCAAATCAGAGGCATCTTTTAGGATGTGATTATTCATCTTGCTTATGCTCTGTTCAAGCATATCCCCTACCATGCCGATTATTGCCAAGCCAGCCAGATCCTTGTTTGTTGGGTTAAGCAGCTTGACAAACAGATAAACAAGCCCGGCAGCGCTTACCTCTTCATTAAACATATGAGGATTTATAAAATGCAATTTTTTCTGATTTAAATTTTCCAGGCTGCCTTTTATTTCATGATGGTCAAATACAAAAATATCCGCAGGAATCTCTGAAAGCAGTTCAAGGGAAGCAGAGCCCAAATCCAGAAAAATAATCATTTCCTTCCTGTTTTTGCAGATACTTTTTTTTAACTGCTCTATAAAACTGCTTTCAAGCTGCTTGACTATAGTTATAGAAAAGTTCCTGTCTTCCCGCTGCAATGCCTTTGCAAGAATTGCAGCAGAGGTTATGCCATCACTATCATAGTGGCTGATTATCCTTACCCTGGAATTGTTGATTGATTCCCTAAAATCTAAGAGGATACTTTCAAGTGCCTTAAACATTTTGAATAAAAGCAGGCAAGATTGATTATTTTGCTCTGTTCTTGTAATACTTTTCAACTGTAGTTATCTTTGCGTGGGTTATCTGGAAGCCCCTTTTTGCAACCTTGTCTTGTTTGTTTTTTTCCATATGAGATTTTAACTTTTCCGCCTTTTTCTTTAAGTTTAAAAGGTCAGCACTTTCCTGTTTGATGTTGTGTTTTGCAAGAATTTCTGTTATCTTGCCGGCAATTATCTTTGTGGTGGGTATGCCATAGGTGTCTCTTAATATAAGCCCTATCTTTTCGCTGCTGATTCCCTCCTGGGCAAATTTCACAACTAGTGATTCAACCTCCTCTTTGCTTCTCTTTAGCCAGAGTGGATTTTCCATGCTGTTTATTTTTCTTGAATTCATCCCAATATCTAAAAGATTTCTTTTTTAAACCTTTCCCTTAAAATTAAACTTTAAAAGATAGCCCCACCAGGATTCGAACCTGGGTCTATGCCTTTCTTCATCGGAAACCAAGGTTTCCGATACCTTCCTTCCAAAGGGCATCATACTGGACCGCTGTACTATGGGGCTATAACAAAAAAATGCCGGAATAATTTATAATCTTTTGCCTTTTGCTTAATGCTTGCCCTTGTATCTGCCCCTTGACTCCACTTTTGCTATCTGTTTCAAAACTGCATCTGCATTTTTGGAAATTTTATACCCCTCAATCGCAGAATTGAAATAATCTTCCCATTTTCCAAAATGCCTTGACTCAAAAGCCTGCCTGAATAAATGCAAATCAACAGCCTTGTCCTCAATTTTTGAACTTTCAAAGCCCAAGCCAAAATCAATGAAAAAGATTTTGCCTTCCTGCAGAATCATATTGCTTGTTGTCAAGTCCCCATGGATTATGTTTGCGTCATGAAGTTTTGCTGCTGAACTCCCGATTTGCATGCAGAGTTTTTTTGCCTCTTCCAAACTGAAGGAGTCAAGCGCCTCGCTTAATTTTTTGCCGTTAATAAAATCCATCACAATCTCTTTTGTTTCGTCATCACTCTTTATAATTTTTGGAACATTAACAAGCCTTGACGCCTTTTCAAGCAGTTTAGCCTCTTTTCTTGTCCTTGTTTTTCTTAATTTTTCATCCAATTCATGATATCGGTAGCCTTTCCTGATTCTTTTCTTGATTAGCCTGCCGTCTTTTCTGAGAAGAAGCGCCTCTGCACCCAAGCCGATAATTTTTTCCATTTTAATTAAAAAATAATCAAAAAATTCAAAACTTGAATTTTTTTGCCAGTTTTTTAAGCTGCTTCTGGTTTATTCCCAGGCTACCTAAATCCCTGGCGCTCTGGATTTTCCCCAAATCCAGATTCTTGCCACTTGAAGCCATGCCCTTGATTAGCTTGTATTGGTTTATCAATTCATGGACATCGCCTGCAGAACTGCCAGAGCCATTGGCTATTCTGGAAATTCTTGAAGTCTGCTTTTCAAGCAGTTCAGGATTTTCTATTTCATCAAGAGTCATGCTGTCTATGGCATATTTCCATCTTTTCATCTTCTCCTGCTGATTTTCAATAAGGTTCTGGGGAATTTTTATGACCCCCATGCCGGGAATCAGCTCAGTTATTTTTCCCAAGGGCCCCATGGACTGTGCGGTTTTGATTTGTTCGTAGAAATCTATCAGGGTAAACCCGTCAATTTCCCTTTTATCTTTTTTTCCTTCACTTTCAGAAGCAGTCTTGACCTTTTCAAGCAATGCCTCTATATCCCCCAAACCGAGCATTCTTGAAACAAAATTTGTCGGATTGAAAACTTCAAGGTCATGAATATGCTCGCCTGTGCCGATAAACAAAACCGGGGAGCCAGTTTCATAGCACGCAGAAAGGGCTCCCCCTGCTTTTGCAGTGCCGTCCATTCTGGTTAAGATAACTCCCGAAATGCCGCATGAATTTTTGAATTCAGCAGCCTGTTTTCTTGCACCTTGCCCTATATCCGCAGGCATCACGAGCAGGGAGTAATGGGGGTTTATCAGCTTGTCAAGTCTTTTGATTTCATTTATAAGCTCCTTGTTCAAGGCATCCCTGCCTGCAGTATCAATAAGGATGAGGTCATAATCCCCAAATTTTCTCTCAAATTCCTTCCATATCTTTTCTGGATTCTTTTCCTGTTTGTTTATGAAAACATCCACTTTTATCTGTTTAGCAAGCTGTTCAAGCTGTTCAGGGGCAGCAGGCCTATGCACGTCCAAACCAAGCATGCAAACCTTGTATCCCCGTTTGCTGTAATAAAAGGCAAGCTTCGCGATGGTTGTTGTCTTGCCAGAGCCATATAATCCAAGAAGCATCATCCTTATTGATTGTTTTTTCTCAATTTCCAGTTCGTATTTTTTCTTGCCTAGGATAATTATAATCTCATCATTAAGCAATTTTACCAACTGCTCTTTCTTCTCAATGCCTTTAATGTTCTCATTCAGCGCAATTTTTTTCAGCTTTTCAATTATCTCGCCTATAATCTTAAGGTCAACATCCGCCTCTATTAAGGTTTGTTTAAGTTCAGCACATAATGCATCAATTGCCTTTTTGTCAAGAAAGATAGTGTTAGCTATCTTGTTCATTACATTCTTCAATGCATTTCCAAGCTTTTCCAAGACCATATTCAAGGGCAAGAAAGAGAGATTTATAAAGATTAATCCAAGGGAATATTAAAGCCCAAGATTTTCAATGACCCTTTCTTTGTCAAATGGCTTTAAATCCCCATATCCCTGCCCTGTGCCCAGAAATAAAATAGGTTTTTTTGTTATATAGCTGGAGGAGATTGCCGTTCCCCCCTTTTCGTCGACATCTGCTTTGGATAATATTATTGCATCAATCCCAATGGAATCTGAAAAGCTCCTTGCCTGTTCCAGCATGTCGTTGCCGACTGTTGCCTCACCTATAAATATCTTCAAATCGGGCTTGGCAACCCTGCATATCTTTTCCATCTCCCGCATTAAATTTGCATGGGTATGCATCCTCCCGGCAGTATCAATAAGGACAGCGTCTATATTGTGGGATTTTGCGTAGGAAACTGCATCAAAAGCAACAGCAGCGGCATCTGCCCCATAATTATGCTTAATAACACCAACCTTCAGATTTGAAGCATGCTTTTCAAGCTGCTCGATAGAAGCTGCCCGAAAGGTATCAGCTGCGGCAAGCACACAGCTTAATTTATGCTGCTGCAGATAATATACAAGCTTCGCGATGGTTGTTGTCTTGCCAGAGCCGTTAATCCCAAAAAATACCATCACAAATGGCTTTTTTTCACTAACTCTTTTTATCACGTTAAATGGTTCTATCATCAGTTCACCAATAGCTTTTTTTAATTCCTCCTTGATAAGCCCTTCTACTTTTTCCTTTTCAGTTTCCCTGCCAATTAGCCCTGCCTGCAGGTTTTGTTTTATTTTCTTGACAACATCCAGAGCAGCATTACTCTCAAGAAGAACTGTTTCCAATTCTGCCCAAAATTTGTTGAATAGCTCTTCATTAATCCTGAATGCATATCTTTTTCTCAGTTTGGCAAAAAATCCTTCCGGCTTTTCTTCCAGAGGTTTTTCTATTTCCGGGGATTTGTCTTTCAGTTTTTCCTTCTTATCCCTTTTCTCTTCTGCTTTTTCCTTCTCTGCTTCCTTATCTTCCTTGAATTCCTCTTCTATTTTTTCCTTAATATCTATCTTTTCAACTATCTCTTCTGAGCTTTTCTTGAAAAAACCTTTCAGTTTGTCTTTTAAAAATTTAAACATAGGGGAAAATGCTGCCTGGAATTTATAAAGATTTGTAAGGGCGTGTAAAATTTTATAAATCTGGATGTATTAACAAATCCATGAAAACAGTGTTGGTTGTGCTTGACGGGGCTTCAGACAGGGCTTGCAGGGAGCTGCAGGGCAAAACACCCTTGGAGGCAGCATCCACACCTAACCTGGATTTTTTTGCAAAAGGGGGAAAGCAAGGATATTCCTATCTTGTTGGAGAGCATGTAACACCGGAATCTAATGAAGGGATTTTTGCCATACTGGGCTATGACCCGAAAGTCATAGCGAGAGGCACTATCGAAGCAATAGGCTCTGACATAAAATTGGGATATGGGGATTTGGCATTAAGAACAAATTTTGCAACCATGACTAATCTGAAGGAAGGCAAAATTATTGACAGGAGAGCAGGAAGAAATTTAACAAACAGGGAAGCAGCAATACTCGCCAAGGCAATAAATAAGCATGTCAAATTGCCGTATAAATTCGTTTTCAAGCCAACTATCCAGCACAGGGGTGTTTTAGTTATCAGGGGGGGATTTTCTGATAATATAACTGATACTGATATTGCCGGCTACAAAACAAAAAAATCTGACGAGCTTCATTACTCAACGCCGCTTGATGATGATGAAACAGCTGAACTTAGCTCCAATATCGTCAATGATTTTGTTGAGCATTCATATTTTATTCTGAAAAATCATCCGGTAAATAAAGAAAGGGAGAAGAGAAAAATGCTGCCGGCTAACATAATCCTTACAAGGGATGCAGGGGCAGAATTCAAGGGGATTGATAAGCTTCCTGGAAAATGGGTAGCAGTTGTGTCAATGCCTCTTGAAAAAGGAATTGCAAAGCTTACAGGCATGCAGATTTATTCTGTTGCATATCCTGAACTGAAAAATTATGATGTGTACTCAAACCTTTATGCATCCCTGTCTGCAACAATCGCCCATGCGCGAAAATGCATTATTAAAACCATAGGAAAATATGATTATTTTTATGTTCACTTCAAGGAAACAGACTTGCCAGGGCATGATAACAAGCCGGAAGAAAAGAAAAAAATGCTAGAGATTTTAGACACAGAATTTTTTGCTTTTTTGAAGAATCTCGCAGAAAAAGAAAAATTCAAGATAGTTGTAACAGCAGACCATGCAACGCCGTGCAATATAAAGATGCATTGTTCAGACGCAGTTCCAGTATTGATTTTCGGTTCAGATAAGGATGCCACCAAAAGATTTACAGAGAAAGAATCAAGAGGCGGCTCTTTAGGAAAGATAAACAGCAAAAATATAATAAAGGGAATCCTATCGTAGCAAAAACAGAAATTGTTATAAAGGCGGGGGGGAGAGGTAGAGGATGATATCTTACCAGGACATATACGACTTACTCAGGAAAGAAAAATATTCTGAAGAACTGATGCAGCTGCCAAAATCCTTCTTTAATGAAGTTGCTGCTTACATCTCTGAAAAAAAGGGGATAATCAACAAAGAACACGATTTGTTCTCTGAAGCAATAATAAAAACGAAAAAACAGCTGGATAATACCCTCGAACTGATTAAGGAGATTATATTAAGAAGGAAAAAGAAAATCCTGAATTTGTCTTTTATCGCATCTGAAACAGGGATAAATAAGAAGGATTTTGACAATATGCTGCCTCATGAAAAAGAGCTTTTCCAGGCAGTAACTCAGCAGCTTGAGAAGATAACCAAGGGTTTCAGCAACATGCTCAATGGGGTAAGCGAGAGGGAATTGAAACATAAGCTTGTTAAGTTTAAATCAGATTTCAAGAGTTTTCTAGATGCAGAAGGCAACATTCTAGGGCCATTTAAAGAAGGGGAAATTGCTAATCTGCCGGCGGAAATAGCCCAAATCCTCATTAAAGACGAGAGTGCAGAACTTGTAATTGAGGATTAAACAGGCAAATATTTAAATACGCTTTTTTTCTGCCAAACATATTCCACATTTAAAAATGAAACTTTTGAAGAAAACAAGACGTTACTGCCCCTTTTGCAAAAAACATACAGAACAGAAAATTGGCTTGGTTAGTTCTGGGCATAAAAGAAGCTCCATGAAATATGGTTCAATAGAGAGGGCAAAGAAACGCGGGTTAGGCAGGGGTTACGGGAATTTGGGCAAGTGGGGCAGCAAGCCTCCAATAACGAAATGGAAGCGCAAAACAAAATCAACAAAAAAGACAAACCTGCTTTATACATGCAATATATGCAAAAAAAGTTATGGGCAGAAAAAGGGCATGAGGGTTGGCAAGATAACATTGGAGGAGAAAGCCCAAGGAAAAACAGAAAGATAAGGAACTAAAAAATGGCTGCAAAAAAGATAGTTGAAATAAGAATACCCTTGATTGAAGAGACAATAGAGGTAGAAGGAACTGCTGAGCAGCTTGAAGGCAGAACAATAAGGCTGGATTTGACAAGAATTCTTAATGGCAAGAGCATAGAGGGGGTTTTTGTTATTAACGCAAAAGAACTGATTGCATACCCCCGAAAGCTTACTCTTTTGAATTTTTATATAAGGAGGGTAATAAGGAAGGGAACAGATTACATTGAGGATTCCTTTGCATGCAAGAGCAAGGATGCCCTGTTAAGGATAAAGCCGTTTATGATTGCAAGGAGAAAGGTTTCAAGGAAGATAAGGAAGGCATTGAGAGACAAGGCAAAGGAGATTATAATCAGTTCATGCCAGGATAAAAGTGCTGAAGAAATTTTTTCAGAGGTGCTGTCAGCAAGAATTCAGAAGGAGCTTGCATCCAAGTTGAAGAAGATTTATCCCCTTGCAGTCTGTGAAATTCGCGTTATAGAAAAAGAAAAGCAATAAAGCTAGTTTGTATATCCATCTAGAATGTAATCCCTTGCATGAGCCAAACAGTCTCTTTTTTCTCTGTCAATTCTTTTAAAAGCATTTTCTGTTGAATTTTCCAAGTCACTTTGCACTTGCCTGACTTTTTCAGGCGTGTCAAGAAATCCTGTCACTCTTTTTAAAGAGGGATTTCTCATAAATAATTTGCCGTTATATTTAGTACAGGGCATAAAGAATAAACAACTTTAAGATATAAAAACATTTCCAAAATACTTAAAAACATCAGTTTTTTATTTCTCTGAATGCCTCCATAGCTCAGTTGGCTAGAGCATCTGTTTTGTAAACAGAGGGTCGCAGGTTCAAATCCTGCTGGAGGCTTTGCACTTCTTGTTCATTAGTTTTTTATACCTTGATTCTCTTGCTGATTTTGTAGTTTTTGCAAAACGGGGGTGAAAATGGCTGCGGGAGTTAGGAAATTTATTCTGTATCTTGCAAGGTGGCAGTTAAGCACGCCAATACTTTACCTTGCTGTCAGGCAGCTTGGCGCTGGATTATGGCAGACAGTTATCGCAAATCTTATTGGAGGCATGATATTTTTTTGGATTGACAGGTTTATCTTTACATCACATGCTGTTGAGATGTGGCATGTCAAGGAGGGCAGATGTGACAATTGCGGAAAAAAGGGGCATTTATGGAGATTGGTTGTTGCGCCAAATTATGACAGAAGAAAAAGCAAGCCAACTTTTTTCTGCATGAAATGCTCAAAACAAAAAACAGATGAATTAAGAAGAAAGGGCATTAGGATAAAAGGCAGAAGCAGATAAAAAGCAAATGTTTTAAACCCCTTTCTTTTTCTACAACCAGGGATATGAGCCCGTAGTCCAGTGGTTATGTTGTTTCAAAGCAACACTACAAACGACGTCTCCTTGACGTGGAGAAAATCACAGGTTCGAATCCTGTCGGGCTCATTTTCTCTTATAGTTTCTTCTCTCCAAAGTCTCTTCTTTTCCGCAAAAATCTATTAAGATTTTTGGGGCATAGGAAAACTTTGTTTTCCTTTGCTAAAGAAGAGAGCTTGTTCTTAACAAAATTTAAATATGGCTCTTGGCTCTATTTTCTATTCCCTTATTTTGCTTCAAATGGCTCTTAAAAAAAATAAAAATGCCCAGGTAACGCTTTTTGTCATAATTGCCATATTAATAGCAGGTTCTGTCGGCTTGATTTATTACCTGCAGGCAAAGCCAAGCGCAGTGCCGGCAGAGTTTCAGGCAGTAGAGAACTATTTTACAGAATGCATAAAAGGAAAGATGCAGGAAGGTTCAGCCTTGCTTGGCGTGCAGGCAGGATATATTAACCAGCCGGAATTTGAGAAAGGCTCTGCATATATGCCTTTTTCTTCTCAGCTTGATTTCTTTGGAAATGCGGTTCCATACTGGTTTTACATCTCCGGAAATAATATCATAAGGCAGCAAGTTCCTTCCTTAAAGGAAATTGAAAAACAGCTTGCATCATTCCTGCAGGAAGAGGTGGATAAATGTGATTTCTCAGGTTTTGAAGCCCAAGGATACAGCATAAGCAAGGGCAAGGCAAAGGCAACAGTGAGCATCAAGGATAGTGTGATTTCAGCAGATGTTGATGCTGGGCTGGTATTGGGCAAGGGCAGCACAAAAGCGAAAATTGCAAAACATAAAGCAGAGATAAAAAGCAAACTCGGAAGGTTTTACAATCTTGCCCTAAAGATTTACAATCAGGAGCAGTCAGAATTATTCTTGGAGAATTATACATTAGATATCCTGCATCTCTACGCCCCAGTCAGCGATGTTGAACTAAGCTGCGCTCCAAAAACCTGGCTGAAATCACAAATACAAAATGATTTGCAGGATGCAATCTCGGCAAACATAGCATCATTAAAAATCAAAGGCAGTTACTACAAGCTTGCCAATGCAAACAGCAAATATTTTGTTGTTGATAATGCAGAAAATGTCAATGAAAACATTAATTTTTTCTATTCTAGGGCATTTCCGATGAGATTTGAGGTTGCAGGAGAAAATGCAGAAGAAACAGCAGGGGGGGAACTGCTTTTGGCAAAGCCAATCGGCACACAGAAAGGTCTTGGCATATTGGGCTTTTGCTATGTGCAGTATCATTTTGTTTATGATGTTGCATTTCCTGTTTTGGTGCAGGTATTTGATGACAGGGAGATTTTCCAGTTTCCAGTGCTTGTTGTGATAAGCAAGAACATGCCGAGAAATCCAATACTGAGCGAGATTCCACAACAAACTGAAACAGAATTATGCAGGCATAAGACAACCCCTGTAAAAGTTTCAACATTCAATTCTGAGCTTAAGCCAGTTGAAGCAGATATAAAATTCACATGTTTTAATGAGGAATGCGATATAGGCAAAACGAAGATTAACAACGATGTTGCAGAGCTGAATGAAAGATTCCCGCAATGTGTTAATGGATTTGTTACTGCTTCTGCAGGCGGCTATGCTGATGCCAAACTGCAGTTAAGCACAAATCAAGAGGGCATGGCAGAATTGATATTACCTAAATTGTATAATCTTACATTAGACATAAATGTTGGCGGAGTTCCTCTCGCGAAGGAGGAGCAGGCATTCATAACATTTGATTCCAAAGATGAAGTAAAGAGTATGATGTTTCCTGCGCAGAAAACAGTTCAATTAAAAGAATCATACTACAACATTTCAGTCCAGGTTTTCAGGCAGGGAAGTATTGACATTGCAAGCTACAAGACAACGCAATGCGTGAAGGTTCCTGTCAAGGGAATAGGGGGATTCTTTGGCATGCAAAGAGAGCAGTGCTATGACATTGAACTTCCTGCTCAGACAGTAACGCAGATTATTTCAGGCGGGGGCAGCACTGCAGAATACATAACAGAGGATATGCTGAAAAATGCAAGAAAGATAAGCCTCACTGCATCTTACATACCCCTGCCAAAAAGTGTTGATGAACTGCAGGATGCATATTCAGTTATTGAAGAAAACAGCATAGATGTTTCAATAGTTTAAAGATGCAAGAAACACTAAAAAAATTTGCAGGGAATAAAATTGCAGTTGGAACTCTGGTAGCGGCATTCGTAATTGTTCTTGCCATGATTTATGTTAAGGCGCAGGCATACAGCTATTCTCCCTCGCCGCTTTCATATTATTCCGGCTCAATAGGCACATACTGGCCTGCATTCGGCAAGGAAGAATGTTTAGCAAGGCAGGACTTTATCGTTCAGATTCTGCCGGGGGGTTGCTCGCCTGCAGTTATAAGAAGCGATTTGCTTGAGGAGCAGGATGTGCCTGTTTTCTGCCAGCTTATAGGCATAAAAATAAATCCCCTGATAGAAGTGCCTGAAATTACTTCAATCTCTTTCAAAGGGCAGCAATTGCCTAAAGATATCGCAGGCATCGGCTTCCATCCAGCCAGGGCTGCATTGCAGACATATGGCACACAGCTGCTAGGAAGCCCTGTGCTGAATAATTTTGGCTATCTGGTGGTTATAATAAGAAGGCAGCCAATTGAGGGGAATATGAGCAAATGGATAGAGGCAAACCTGACCGCATTGATACAGTATAATGCTGAAAAGGCATTGGGCATTGGCAAGGCAGGATTCTTATTGCCTGTTTTGAGTGACGATGAATGGCAGCAGTATTACAAGCAGTATTCATTCTGGAACGGCAAGGCATATATAAGGGCATTGGAGATAGGCAAGGATCCTGCAGGAGAATACATGAGGGTTGCAATATACCTTGATGCAAACAAGCAGATAACATCCTTAATGCTCAGGCCAGGACAACCCTCTAATGAGATTTACTTGCCAGGATATTATTGCTCTGCCGCTTTGAAAATAAATCTGAATAGTGTTAATTATCCTGAAATCAAGGCAAAAATAAGAATAGGAGATGATGAGTTCTGGCTTGCAAAAGGCCAGAGGTTCCTTGAAGAGAACTGCTGGGTTTCAAATATAGAGCAGAATATTATTGGAGGGGGAAAAGTTACAATAAACTGCAAGGATTCAACTCCTGCAACATTAGAGATAGACCCGCCAAGAGCAAGATTATTGGTTAAGGATTCTGCAACAAAAAAAGAAGTTGCATCAGATGATTTTGCTGTTAGGGATGAGCTTGTTTCAGGCAAGGGCATTTATCTCGGCTATGTTGGAAACACAGAAAAAGCATTGTCAACACAATTAAAACAGCTTAATCAGGATTTTGTTGTTATTGTGAAGCCAGAAGCAGCCACTGAAGATTATTTTAACAACCTGAATATAGTTGTTAACAGCATCCTGAAAGGCAGGAAATATTCTTTTTTCAATGTTTTCAAAACCTTGTTGAAGGGCTCTGTGAAATTTGGGGAGGATGTTAAATGCTTAAGCGGTTGCGATGCCAGCTTGGAGAAAGGCTTGCATGACTATCTAGGCAAGGATGCACTTTTCCAGATAGTTTCAACATCTGGAACAGGGCAGGGCACAGCATTTCAAGGTTACCATTTCACATTTGACAAGACAGTCGGCTCTGTTGAAAAGAGATATGAAAGTGAGGACTTTGGCAAGCTGCTTGAGAAATATTTTGCTGATGCAGCAGAAAATTACAAGAAGGTTGCAGAGCACTATGGCGATGAAAAGAAAGAGCAGCAGGAAGGGGCAAAGCCAACTTATTATGGCGCTGATGCCCTTTATGAAGCGGCAAAACTTGCAGCAGAGCTGAAAAAATTCAAGACCCAGGAAGATCTGCTTAACAGAATAGTGAAGGATTATCCTGATTCAGGTGTTGCAGAAAATGCAAAACAAGAGCTTGAGCTGATGAGAATACATGACAGAAGCAAGGCATCTGCGTTTGTTTACACTGCAGGAGGAAGCTATTACACAATTCTAGAGGATATAAAGGAAGTTGGCAGGGATGACAAGTCTGTTGATTTAACAGTTGATTCAGCTACAGAGACCTATAGCGAGAATGAGGTAGTAAAAGGTACACTCGCTGTTGCAGGAATTACAGAGGAATATGTTGATTTTTCCTATCAAAACAAGGAAGGTGATTTAAGGACTTTGAAGATTAAAGAAAAAGATTCTGTCAAGACATTATTCGTTAAAGACATAGAAACAGACAAGGAAATTTCAGTTAGTTTGAGAGTCAGCAAAATCAACCTGAAGAAAGAGGCATCTGTAACCTTAGAGCCCATGATTGCAAGAGCGCAGACACAAACTAATTTCACTTTTAAAATGGGGATTGAAAAAAGGGCGATAAAGCTAAGCCCTGAAAAAACCCAGGAGCTGATTAACGAACTTAATGATTCAATTGCAAAATGGGAGACAATCGTGAACAATCTTGGCAATCTTGTCAAGACATGGAAGGGAACGTGCTTTGCCGGCTCTGCCTATCTTGTTGTCAAGAATTTCTTCAGCAACATGGGCGGTGGCAGCATGGCAAGAACAGAAGCCATGAATCACTGGAAAACGATATGCAAGGGCGAGATAGCAGAAGCAAAGAAGCAGGGCGTGGAGATGAGTTTCCATAAATGCTACACCAATCATGCAGATGAGATTGACGCTTCTGTAGGAAAAATAAAGGAAATTTATGCTGATGTGAATAATGATGTGGGGAGCATTAAAAACATGCCAAATGTTTTGGAGACGCAAAAAGGGACATTTGGTATTTTTGATGAAAAATCAACAAATCAAGATGCATGCCTGAAAGCTTCACAGGAATATTTCAACAAATATCAGAATACAGTATTTAAGTCAGGAGAGAAAGGAAAAGACGACATTAAGGCAAGTGAATTTTTAAGCGAGGACAAAATAACTCTGCTCAGGGAAAACAACAGGATATATTGCGATGACGTGAAGGACATTCTTTTCAGCTTCAAGCTGCAGCAGGAATGCACAAATGGGGATTTTAAATCTAAAAAAGAATACAAACAGTTCTGTGAGCAGATAAATTCAAGGCTTTACAGTGATATGAAGGAGTGGAAGACTATATCCTCCGAGTTGCAAAAAACTAAAACTGCACAGGAATTATTGGATAATGAAGGCATTCATGCCCGCATAATTTCTTGGGGCGGGGGTTTTGATAATCCCCTTCCTATCAAGAAAGAGGATTTGATCCCTAAAAAAGATTATATAAAATTGGATGAGAAGGGAATAAAAATTTCAGAGAAGCAGGAAGCAGCGATGATTACCTCAGCTTTTGGTGAATACATCCTTATATTTGAGCCTTCTGGTTCTGATTATAACATAAAAAAAGTTTATAGTATAGAAACAGAAAATAAAAAAATAATTTCAGCTAAAGAGGAGGAAAGAGGAAAAAAATTAGTCGACTTAAAGATTTCTTTTGCAAGGCTTACAGAGCCAGGGCAATACTCAAACCCCTATAAAAATCCTGATGTGAAATATTGGGAATCAGGCCCTTACAAAGGGCTGCCTGCTGTCCTGCCCCTCGGAGAATATGCCAGCAAGGGATGGTATGTTGCAACTCAGCCAGCTAATCTTGGCACTCAAGCAACCAAAGCATTCGCAGAATCAGGAATGCCAGTAAGCTACTGGATAAGCAATGTTAATGGCAATGGCTTGGAAGAATGGGAAACAGCAGGACATGGAGATGACAAACCCTATTATATGTTCAGCATGCAGACAGGAATGCCTCTTGAATTTGAGTTTTCCGGATTAGACAAGCAGGAAGCGGCAAAAATGGTAAGCCTTGCAAGGCAATACCTGCTTGATGCCTCAAAGCAATACACAGGCAAAGGAATGGTGACAGTTGGCGGCAAGTCATTTTTTAGAGGCAAGCCAGCAGTAGCAATTCCCCAGTATGAATGCGAGGATTTTATGTCACCAAAGGAATGTAATATTATGTTCAATCTTTGCGACCCTGTTTTATGCCCTTCAAGCAGATGTGACTTTGGAGGCAAGTATCCTGTCGCTGATGTTGTCCAGACAGGAGTGATAGGAAGCATTGCTTTATGCCTGCCTAATATAAGAGAAGGCATAGCAGTCCCGATATGCCTGACAGGAATTCATGCTGGCTTGGATAATTTTGTGATGATACAGAAGGCAGTTCGTGACTGCCTGCAGGAAAACTTGAAAACAGGAAGAAATGTTGGAATTTGCGACCAGATTAAATCAATCTATTTATGCGAGTTCTTCTGGAAGCAAGCTGCGCCTCTGGCAAAAGTTGGAATATCAAGTTTGCTTGAAAGTTTGTCTGGCAAATCTAATAATGGCGGCGGGGAATATTTGTTTGTGCAGGATTCCTGGCAAAAGGCCCAGGATTCAGTTAATTATTTCACGAATTATTATGGTGTGAATGCATTCAAGGCATTCCAGGCAAGAAGCACAGAGGCAGCGGGAACAGAGGTTTGCAAGGCATGGGCTTCAGTAAGATACCCAACAACAGCAGGCATGTTTGGCAAGCTGCTTGCGCCTGAATCACCAACACAGTTTTATGCTACATTTTCAGAGGATGTTTTAACAGAAGCAACTCTCCCCCCAACTTCCCATTACAAGGTGTATTTCAGGATTTATGCAGGCAATGACCAGGGTGTTTATTACAATGTTTATTTGAAAGGGCAGCCGCAGACAGAATATTATGCCCAGATGCAGCAGATAGCAGTTCCTAACGCAGTTGGATATATACCACAAGGCGAGCAGGTTGACAGGGCAACTGATTTTACAGCCCCCTCTGGATACAAGGAGTTGTGTGTCAGAATAAATGCGCAGGAGGAATGCGGGTTTGGGCAGGTAACAACCTCTTTCTTTATGAATGAATTAAAGGATACATATCTAAAGGAGCAGGCAACACAGCCAATCACAAAAGAAAGTGACTGCATAGAGGGAAAGCCAAGCATAACCCCTGTTGCATTAAATCTAAACCTGCAGGCAGGTGTTTCAGAAGCAACTCAGCCAGCAATATACGAGAGGGGCATAATAAGAATATGCGCAACAGACAATCCGAGCATGACAACACAGCCAGACAGGTGGAAGCAAGTTGGCTATTGCGGGGACAAGAAGACAATATGCTGGCTTGACACAATCTCATTGAATAATAGTTTTAAGGATAAAGGCTTGTTGGGAGAAACATTGGACAAGGCAAAGGAAATGGCAAAAGAGCTTGAAGAGGGTAAGATGCTAGGTGAGGAGGAAAGTGATAAGGCATTGCAGGGTGCAGGAGAGAACAAAGAAAATCTGGTAGGCAAGGAAGAAGTTGGAAAAGCAAAAACAGAAGGAGAATTGGACAAGCTTCTCTCCAAAGAAAAACTGCAGTTTGCTGATGCAGATACGGTTGAGGCAGACATTGATGATGCAATCAAATCTACAGTTTCACAATATGAAGAGGTAATAACTAAATCCGCCCTTAACGCAAAGAAGGCAGAGGCAAGATTTGAGTTCGCAGGAATTTATGGGAAAATAACAAGGCTGATTTATGAGAACAAGGTTAGAAAGTCTGAAGGTGAAGAAGAAGCAGCTGTCGGAGCAGAAATAAACCTAGATAAGAGTAATGAGATAACAGAAGTTTTTTATGAAAGAGACGAGAAAACTATTTTATTTGATGGCAAAAAATATTATGTTTCTGTAGATCTTTCAGATTTGTCTGGAAAAACAAGAATTAGTATTTCTTTAGACTCTAAGCTAATCTTCCCACAAGTGAATCAGAGGCACATTTATAATTTAGATGGCAAAGGGGGGAATGACGTGGAGGTTACTTGGGATGGATTTTCAAAAACTCCCAGCATCAGGGTTACCTTAAAATTTGAGAGAATAAGCAAGATTAAAGAAAAGAAATGCAGCGATTGCAATAAACTTTTTTCATCTTGTAGCATGGATGAATGCCATGATATGGGGGACTGTTATGTTAATTACAAGACAGGTGTGATTAGTAGCAAGTATGATTGTTTGGACTGCAATGCAAACCTACCTTACAAACCTCTTTGTTCTGATTTCAATACTCCTGAAGAATGCGAGGGGAATAAATGCGATGTGATAGGATGTGCATGGGTAAATGGGGAATGTCAAATTAAAGTGGAGACAGAAGAAAAGAAACTTGCTCAAATAAAAACAACTGCAGAGCAGTGTACAAAATGCGGCGAGGGGCTGCTTAATAGATGTGATAGAGAAGAATGCCATAACCTAGGAAATTGTTATCTTGAATTTGCTAGTTTGATTACCTATCAATGCATAAACTGCAATGATAAAACAAAATGTTCTGCTTTTGACGACTATAATGAATGCAAGTTCAACAAATGCAATCTTGATTGCGGATGGACTTCTTCTGGATGTGTTCAATCTAGTTCTTCAGCTGATGAAAAAAAAAATTTGAATGAGGCTTCTGAGGATACAGCAGAAACTCCGGATAATGTCATCTGCATGGATATAGATGCAGAAGAAAATCCAGGAACAATAACAGGCTCTGCTGTTTCAAACAACGAGGTTTGTATTATAATAGGCAAGGGCTACAGCGCTTCTGATATCCTGCAGTCAAAATCTGAAAGCACCTTCCAGAGCAGGCAAACTCTTTATGCCTTGGTTGACAAGTATGCAAAGCAGTACAATGTCAATTTCAATCTTGTAAGGGCATTCATAGAGGTTGAAAGCAGCTGGGATACAAAGGAACAGTCAAGCACAGGGGCTTATGGCTTGATGCAGATTAAGGATACAGTTATAAATGATTTCAAAGAAGGGGGGGCATGCGCAAAGTCAATAGGGATATTATCCATAAACAAGTATAATACAGAGCAGAATATACAGGGCGGCGTCGCATATCTCGCCTGCAATATGAAAAGATTCAGCAATCTCGGGCTTGCTATTGCAGCTTACAAGGAGGGCCCTACTTATGTCTCAAAATACTGCAACACAGATGTTTCTTCCTGCAAAAATCCTTTGTTCAAACAGAACGGGGACACTGCAAAGGCATATGTAAAGAAAATCGGGAAAGCATATTACTACACCGCTTCATTAGGTTCTCAGGCAAATGCAGCCGCCCCAGCTGTGAAGAAGCCTGCCAATAAAAAAGTTGTGATTGATGCAGGACATGGCGGCACTGACCCGGGTGCTGTAAACAGCGGGGGTATAAAGGAAAAGGATATTAATCTGCAAATTGTAAAAGAGTTGAGAAGCATTCTGGAAAGCAAAGGATATACTCTAAAGATGACAAGAGATGCTGACATCTCGACATCTCTCGCTTCAAGAGTTAAGACGGCTAATGATTTTGGCGCAGATATTTTTGTCAGCATCCATATGAATTCCGCATCATTGGATGTTGATGGCAAATACTGCTCTGCAAATGGTACTGAAACATTTTATTACAGGACTTCCACAAAAGGAAAGGAATTTGCACAAACAATACAGGAGAATGTTGTAAGTGCAATAGGCAATGCTAATAGGGGGATAAAAAAGGATACAGAATCTGCAGAAGGAAGTTTATATGTTCTCAAAAATACAAACATGCCTGCTGTGCTTATTGAGCTGGGATTTATCTGCAATAAAGAGGAGATACAAATTCTTTCAAATTCCCTTGAACAAGAGCAGATTGCCGCAGCAATCTCTCAGGCAGTTTCAACATATCTCTCATAAAAAAGTGCGGGGGATAGGATTTGAACCTATGCAGGCACTAAGCCACTAGCTTTCTGAGATTTTTTCTTTCCGAGGTTTCTTCCTGAGAAAGCTCGCCTAAGGCTAGCCCGTTTGGCCGCTCCGGCACCCCCGCATAATAAGAAACCTACGGTTTCTTATGAACTTCCCTCTAAAAGGGTTCCTTACGAATTTAGATTATGCTTAATGCTATATAAAAATTTTGTTTTAGAGAAAAAGCCAAAATTTCCCTGCCTACTCTTTCTTTGCCTGTGCAGATGTTGATGCAGGGGATATGTAGATTATTGTGTCTCCCCTGATAAAGGCAAGCCCAATGCTCTTCTTGGCTTCATTGTTCTCTATCTCTTTCGCATTGTCAAGCACGATGTTGATGTGGATATCAAATGCCAGCAATGTGCCAACGAGCTGCTTGTCATTCTTCAACTGCAATAGTATCTCTTTGCCCTTGGAATTGTTCAGCAAGTCCAAAGGCCTTTCGACTCCGTTAACCATCCTAAAATCTTATCTGGAGAGTTTTTAAATATTTCCCTCTTTTAAGATATATATTCTAATTTTCATAAGATATTTAATCTTTTACGCTCTTTTTTTCGGATGGGGGATATAAGATACTTCATTAGGGATTATGTTAATTCTAAAAGGGCCCCAGATAGAAAATCCCAATTATTTATACATGAGGAAAATAGCGATTCAGCGCAAAAGCACGCACAATATATTTTGGATGAAATGCTTAAATGGGGTAGGCATAGGTTCTGGGAGATACAGCATTTTAATCCATTTTGTCACGGTGAATACAATTCAGAAAATATCGGTCCATCTGAAGGGACTGCCTCGTTGGAGGAACACATAGTGGGCATAATCTCTGATTTTGATAAGGACCATTGGAACAATATGATGAATCCGGCGTGGACTCATATTGGTGCAGATGCTGCATATGACAATGCTGCAGGCCTGCTTATTCTTGTGCAGAGGTTCTGCTGAAAAAGTTTGAATGATAAACGCAAAAGATAAGCTTTTTAAACTGAAATCTTATGTTTTTATTATGGCAAGAAAAGCTTCTGGTGGAAAATACAAGAAATTAAGGAAGAAAAAGTTATTTGAGAGATTTGGACAATCAAGAATTGTAAAACTGGGCAATCCAAAAAAGAAAAAAATTAGATGCATGGGGGGAAAAATAAAAACAGTCCTGCTTACTACAAATTTTGCAAACCTGCTTGACTTAAAAACAAGGAAATGTAAAAAGGCAAGCATTAAAAATGTCATTGAAACACCTGCAAATAAGTTCCTTGCAAGGCAGAATATACTTATCAAGGGCGCAATAATTGAAACAGAATTTGGAAATGCAAAGATAACTAACAGGCCCTCACAAGAGGCATGTGTGAATGCTGTGTTAATAGAAGAAAAGTGATATTGGGATTCTTATCAATAGGAGTTCTAACCGGGGTTATATTTAGGAGTTCTAAAGAACCTTGGTTCTTTATTTATAAACCTTACGAAAGGTTTATAAATGGTTTTGCGAAATATTTATAAATACTGCTAAAGCTGTTTGAAAAATGCCCACACAATTTATAAAAAAATGCCCAGAATGCGGAAGCATCAATCTAAGGCATGATGAGCAGAAAGGCGAGATCCTCTGTCATGACTGCGGCTTAGTTGTAGAAGACAAGATGATTGACTTCGGCCAGGAATGGAGCCATTTTGAAGAGGGGGACAAAAAAGGGAGAGGGGGGGCGCCAATGAGCATGCAAAAATTTGACAAGGGCTTGACAACAAATATTGGCGAGATTTCTGATATTTACAGATTAGAGGGTGCAAAACAGACACGCAAGTTTTTAAGATTAAAAAAATGGCAGGAAAGGGTATCCACAAGCATTGAAAGAAATTTAAGATTGGCAATGTTTGAACTGCGCAGAGTTGCATCTTTTTTGAGCTTGCCTAATATTGTCCGGGAGGAGGCCTCCCGTGTTTATAATGTTGTTCTACAAAGGGGCTTGGTAAGGGGCAGAAGCATGGAATCTGTAATTGCTGCATGCATCTATGCCGCATGCAGAAGCTACAACATTCCTAGAACATTAGATGAGATAGCGAATGCATCAGAAGTTGAAAGAAAAGAAATTGGTAGGACATACAGATTTATCACAAGAAAACTCACAATAAAAGTAACCCCCTCAAATCCTAAAGATTACATTCCAAGATTTTCATCAATTTTGCATTTATCCCCAAAAACTCAGAACGATACTCTTAGAATATTAAGAAGGGCAGAGATTTCAGAGCTGACTTCTGGAAGGGGTCCTGCAGGGATTGCAGCAGCAGCATTGTATGTTGCTGCCTTGCTCAATGACGAGAAGAAGACCCAACGGGAAGTTGCAGATGTTGCAGGTATAACCGAAGTTACCATAAGGAATAGGTACAAGGAACTGCTTGAGAAGCTTGACTTGGAGGAAAAATTAAAGATAAAAGAGGCAGAGGCAACCAAGGAAAAAGAGAAGGAAAAGAAGAAATAGATAATTTATAACGATAAAGCTTAAATTCTGATAATATTTAACTAAGCAATGATAGAAGATTTTATTCTTAATACTACACAAGCAAAGCAGACGAGCCATGAAGAATCTGTCCCCAAACACATTAAATTTGTTGATAAAAGAAATCAAAAGCAAATTGACAAATTTTATGAAAGGGAAATATTAATCATGAAACACCTAAGAGAAGTTCGTCATGGACAAAGCCCATACCGCAACACTATTTTTAACTAATTTTATTAAAAAAGATAAATTTATATTCTAGCTATTATCTCTTATTCTATGGGCAAGGATTTGGGAGAAAGGGTTAAGTTGCCGTCATTTAAGAACAATATTTTATTAGATATTGCTCAAATTAATCCTAAAAATAAGAAAAAGATTAATGAATATGCCCAAGACACAATAGAGTATGCTAACCGATTAGAAAATGCCCCCCGACCCGCAATCCTCAGAGTCAATAAAGAACTTCGCTAGAAAGTTTTTAATTCTAATTATATCTCAACCCTCATAAAGTCCCTTGCCAGTTTTGTGTTCTTGAATACCTTTCTTGCCTCATCAAGTATTTTGTCCTCTTCTTTTTCATATCTTTGTGAGACATGTGTAAGAATAAGCTGTTCTGCTTTCGCTTTTTTTGCAATTTCTGCTGCTTGTTTTGCAGTGAGATGCTTGTATTCCCTTGCCTTTTCCTCTAGTTCTGCCGAGTAGGTTGCTTCTGATATAAACAAGTTTGCGTCCTTTGCAATCTTGATGCAGTTATCGCATACTGCGGTGTCAAGCATAAATGCAATACTTTTACCTTGCTCGACATAGCTAACATTCTCTGGCTTGATTGTTTTGCCTTTGAATGTTATGCTTTCCCCTTTCTGCAGTTTGCCTATCAAGGCACCTCGCAAGCCAATCTTTTTTATTTTTTTGATATCTATCCTTCTCTTGTCAGATTCAGAAAACCTGTAAGCAAGGCATGGTGCTCCATGCTGTAGAGGCAAGGCTTCAATGCTGAAATCATCTGTTTTTACAAATGTTCCCCCTTCTATTTCTGTAACATCCACCTTTATCTTCCCTGCAAAAACAAACATGTTGTATATAAAATCAACAAATCTCTTTGTTCCCCTCGGGCCATAAATCTCAAGGGTTTTGTTGTAGCCATTTAAGGCAAGAGTTTGAAGCAAGCCCGGAATACCCAAGACATGGTCGCCATGCCAGTGAGTGATAAGGATGCGGGTAAGCTTGCATGGGTTGAGCTTTGCAATGCGGAACTGCCTCTGGGTTCCTTCCCCGCAGTCAACAAGAATTGCTTCGTTCTTGTACCTAAGTAGGATGGATGTATGATTTCTTCTTGCAGTAGGAATTGCTTGAGATGTGCCTAAAAATGTGACTTCTATCATCAATCAAGAAATCCCTGCATTTTTAAATACCTTTTGGAATAAGGTTTAAATATCGTTTTAAATTAATAATCCCATGAAAGTCAGGAAAGAAGGCAGGCAAGTTAAGAAAAAACCAGCTGACAAGGAAAAGAACAAAATCTTCAAGGTAGTATTGGCGGGAGAGAGGGTTTTTTCTAATGCCAAGGAGGCATTTACCTTATATGATTCAAGCAGGTTAGGCGAGCCAAAGGAAGGCAAGGTTTATTATTCCCTTGTTGAAACGCTTTACTTGCTTGAAAAAGGAAAATTGCAGGTTTACAAGGGCAAGAAAAAAGTTACAAGCAACATGTTCCTGAAAGAGGCCCAGCTTCTTGAAAATAATTTCCATACAAGGTTTATTGTTTTTAGGGACATGAGAAACAGGGGCTATATAGTCAAAACTGCTTTAAAGTTTGGTGCCGATTTCAGGGTTTATGAACGGGGCGTTAAGCCTGGGCAAGAACATGCAAAGTGGATTCTTTATCCCGTTTTTGAATCCACTAGCTTAACATGGCATGAGTTCGCTGCGAAAAACAGGGTTGCGCATTCAACAAGAAAGAAGCTCCTTATAGCAATTGTCGATGATGAAAATGATGTAACTTATTACGAGGTAGCATGGAGAAGGCCTTGAGAGATTGTTCTATTTTAATAAAATTGAGATTAAATGAAAAATGATGGATGTAGAGGGAAAGAAAAGAAAGATAATGGAGATTATACAACAAAGAGGCCCGTCATTGCCGATTCATGTTGCGCGCGGCACAGAATTGAATATCTTGTTTGCTTCAGCGATTCTCTCTGAGATGGTCTCAAACAAGATTCTGAATGTAAGCAGCTTGAAAGTTGGAGGCTCTCCTCTCTATTACTTGCCAGGTCAGGAGGAGATGCTTGACAATTTCTTTGCGTATCTGCCTTCAAAGGAAAAGGATGCATTTCTTTTGTTAAAGAAGAATAATCTGCTTGAAGATGAAAAGCTGCAGCCGGCATTGAGGGTTGCAATGCGCGACATAAAGGATTTTGCAGTTTTATTCAGCATGAAAACAGAAGCTGAAGATAAAATTTTCTGGCGTTTTCATTCCTTTCGGAAAGAAGATGCCATTAAAACTGCCGAAGCCATTCTCTCCAAGGAAAAAAAGCCAAGAAAAGAGGAAAGGAAAGATAAGACAGCAGAAGCCGCCAAGGAAACTTCCGGCTTAGAAAAATCAAAAGAAATCAAGAAAGTTGGAACCGATTTTATTAAGAAGGTTTATAGTTTTCTTGCGAATGAGAACATAAGGGTGTTAAGCGAGGAAGAGGCAAAGGGGAAAAGCCTAATGCTTAAAGCCATTGTAAATTCTTCCATAGGGGGGATAGAAATGCTTGTTATTGCAAAGGACAAGAAATCAGTAAGCGAGAATGATGTCAGAGTTCTGTTAAGCTACAATCAGGCGAGAAGATTGCCAATCCTATTTTTATGCAATGGGAAGCCATCGAAAAAGGCTTTACATGAGATAGAAAATTTTAAAAGCTTCCTATTTTTAAGGCAGATAGGATAAAAGGAGAAAGAATGGGGAGAATAAAATCCGCGGTAATGAAGAAGACAGCAAAACAGTTTATCAGCGAGAATGCTGGGCTTTTTTCAGCAGATTTTAAAGGAAACAAACAGCTTGTTAAAGGTTTAATTGTTAACAAGAGAACAAGAAATATCGTTGTTGGCTATATCACACGGCTTGCTAAGACAGGCAAGGAAAAATAACATCATGCTCAAGCAGTATTGCTTGGATAACAAAGAACTGGGATAAACAAAAATTTCAAGGAGGTTAAAAAATGACAGAAGAACAAGCAAAGAAAGAGAGAAAGGGGAGCGACAATAACACAATCTTTATTGGCGGCAAGCCCTTCATGAACTATGTGACAGGTGTAGTGATGCAGATTACAACAAAAGGCGCGAGAGAAGTAGTGATAAGGGCAAGAGGCAAGTTTATCAGCAGAGCTGTTGATGTTGCTGAAGTAGCAGCAAAAAAATTCCTGAAAGAGCAGAATATTGCTGTGAAGGATATAAAGATTGACTCAGAGGAATTTGAGAACAAGGAAGGCAGAAAAGTCAATGTCAGCACAATAGATATAACCCTTGCAAGGAAGTAAGATTTTTTCTTTCTTTTTATTTTTTATATTCTTCTTATTCAGAATTTTGCAGAAAGAAATCATGTGTGATGGCTGTGGGCGGAGTTGAACCGCCGACATCTGCCTATCCCGAATCAATGAAGCAATGATTTCATGAGAGCAGCGCTCTGCCAACTGAGCTACACAGCCATGGCATTAAGAAGAATCAGTGTTTTAAAAGATTTCTTATTTTTCCCGCAATTATCTTAAGATGCTCTGGATCTGCTTTTGGTCCAAGCTGTGTTGTTATATATCCCCTATATTCTTTAAAGAAAACAGTTTCTTTTGCCCATATTTCTTGAAAATCTTTTTCTAAGCCATAAATAGGATAAAGCTTTATGTGTGCATGATTGACCCCAAGCCCTTCCATTATCATTGCTGTTCTTTTGACATTTAATGCCCTATCAAGCATTTTTGCAACTTTTTTTGCAATCTTTAATAATCCGCAGTATTCATTATCTTGCATATTAAAAATATAAGAATCAAAATGTTTTTTTGGCATAACTAAAGTCATTCCGTCAACATTCGGATTTATGTCTAAGAAAGCCAAGAAATCTTTGTCCTCATAAATAATTTCCGCAGGAATTTCCTTCCTTGCTATCCTGCAGAATATGCAATCCTTATTCCCTTCTTGAGATGGCATCTTTGTAGTAAACACAGATTTTTTTAAGCTTGCAAATACTGCATCTTGGCTTTCTTGTCAAGCAAATCTCTTTGCCAAAAACAACAAAACCCAAATTTATAATCCTTTTGCATCTTTCAGGCACAATTTTTTCCAAATCAATCCTGATTTTTTCAGGCTCTCTGTTTTTTGTTAAGCCGAGTCTCTGACTGCAGACAGCAACGTGAACATCAACAGGAATTGTTGCCCTGTTGAAGCCATAGCATAACACAACATCTGCTGTTTTGCAGCCGACACCGGGCAATTCAAGAAGTTTCTCTCTTGTGCTGGGCACTTTGCCATTGTATTTTTCCAAGAGAATTCTGCAGACTTTTTTAATATTCTTGGCTTTCTGCCTGTAAAAGCCAGAGGGCTTGATGAGCTGCTGCAGTTTTTTATTATCTAATCTTAATATTGCTTTAGGTGTTTTTGCAATCTGGAAAAGCTGTTTTGATGCCTTTTCAGTATTTTCATCCCTTGTTCTCTGGCTCAATATGGTGGCTATTAATAGCTGAAAAACATTATCATGCCAATTTCTCAAATCTAAAAGATGCTTCATGTATCTCTTTTTAAGAAATTTACAGATTATTTTTGCTTTCTCCCCCCCTTTCATTTTTCAAAAAAATCTTTGGCTTCAAAAAGCCAATGAAGAGGATATTTTAAATCTGCCTTGCCCCTATTTACAACAACATAGCAGCCTAAAATTTTTGCCTTCGTTGGCTTGATAATTTTTATTATCTTTTTTAAACTAGTGCCTGTAGTCATAACATCATCTACAATTGCAATTTTATCTTTCGGATTGGGAATATAGCCATCTATTAACTTATTAAGCCCATGATTTTTCTTCTTATTTCTAATCAGAGTTAAGTTCAGTCCATACTTTGAGCTTATTGCGGTAGCAAGAGGCAAACCCCCATAATCAGAGGCAGCAATACAATTTGCTTCTTTAGGAATCAGGGCATATAATCTGTCTGTTATTTCATTCAAAATCTCTGGAAAGCCATACGCCTTTTTTATATCAATATAGAAATCTGAGATTTTTTTGCTTTTTAATATAACTTTTTGCCTTTCAAGAACATCAAGTTGATTTAATTTTTCAATTAAGCCTCCCATTTTAAATTCCCGTTGTCTCACATTTGGATTTGTTATTGCTATTTACTATATTAGCAAATCAAAATGCTCGATGGACCCATCGGGAATCGAACCCGAACTACAAGACTGCCAGCCTCGTGTCATGCCTTTAGACCATGGGCCCGTTATTTACCACCTATTAAAAAAGAAAAGCGTTTATAAAAGTAATTCTTGCCAGCTTATGCCCTGATTTTTTCCCTTAAGATTTTGGGTAAGTCGGAAATCTTCACCCTTTCCTGCTTCATGCTGTCACGCTCTCTTATTGTGACATCCTTCTGCTTCATGCTATCATAATCCAATGTTATGCAGAATTTTGTGCCGACTTCATCCTGCCTTCTATAACGCCTGCCGATGCTGCCCGAATCATCATAGAAAACTTTTATCTTGGAATCTTTAAGCATTTCATACACCTTTTCCGCCTCCTTGTCCAAGCCATCCTTGTTCACAAGGGGGAAAACAGCCGCCTCAAAGGGCGCCATTGCCATAGGAAACCTGAAAATCGCCCTTTCTTCTTTATCAACTTTTTCTTTTTTGTAAAAAATGTCAAGAAAAGCCCAGATATTCCTGTCAACGCCAAATGAAAGTTCTAAAACATGCGGAATAAGTTTCTTGTTGTTATGAAAGATTTCAAGGTTTTTCCCGGAAATTTTTTCATGCCCCTTCAGGTCATGGTCTGTCCTGTAATGCAGGCCGGCAACCTCTTTGAATCCGCCAAGAGTCTCTAAATCCAGCTCAATGTCCATATGAATCTTGTTGTAAAAAGCCCTTTCTTCTTCGCTTAACTCCCTGAACCTAAATTTTTCTTTTGGTATTTTTAGGATGTCAAGATAAAACCCCTGTATCTTCGCAGCATTATAAAGATAAAATTTCGGGAATTTTTTATGCAGTTCCTTGCATGAAATCTCTTTTGCTTCTTTCTCCTCTGCCAGTTTAACATTTAGCTTCAGATTTTCAATACCTTCCCATTTTTCAGGATTAAGCTTGTCAATTTCATCCGCATCAAAAAAAATTTGAAGCTCTGCCTGCGTAAATTCTCTCAAGCGGAAAAACAGCTGTCTTGGCGAGATTTCATTTCTGTAAGCCTTGTCTATTATTGCCAATCCCAAAGGAAGCTTTTTCCTTGTTGCGTCAAATTCCTGATTAAAGGCAAGATAGGCAGACTGGGCTGTTTCAGGGCTTAGATAGCCCTTCTCGCCTGCAAAACCTATTGAAACAGGAAACATCATATTGAACCACTTTACTTCGCTCAGCCCACCATTGCATTTAGGGCATTTCAGCTTTTTCTTTCCTATCAGGCTGTTCATCTCTCCAAGAGACATGCCATCTGTATACGGCTTTGAATCTTCTAATAATTGGTCTGCTTTGAAGCGGAAGTGGCAGTTCTTGCATTCTGCCAATGGATCATTAAAATTCTCTATATGCCCCGAGGCAATAAAAACTTTCTCAGGCAGGATGTTGTTGCCTTGGATTTCATAATAATTTTCCTCCTTAAGAAAAAAATTCCTCCATAAATTCTCCCATTTAATCTTCATCAGCTTTCCCAAATGCCCATATGTAAAAAATCCAGATTTTCCCCCATAAATATCAGCAGTTGGAAAAAAGAACCCCCTTTTGCAGGCTATTGCAGATATTTCATCAGCCCTGTTATTTTCAGGTTTCCCAGCCATATTGTAGCTTAACAAGAGATTTTTATAAATTTAACTAATAGGACTTGGATTTTTCAAACATGTATGAGCCAAGAACAATCATAACAACAGACACAGCAGCCAGTACTATCAAGTCAAGCGTTTTCGGGAATATGGAAAATTTCATCAGGCTTGCCCTGAGGCCGTCAACGCCGTACATTAAAGGGTTTATGTATGTGAAATAGAAAACAGGTTTTGGCAGGTTCTGCAGAGGGAGCATGGCTCCAGAAAGCAAAAATAAGGGGAATATCATAAAATTCATTATCAAATTAAAACCCTGCACGTCAGACATCCTGGAAGCAAAAATCAGCCCCAGGCCGATGAATGTTATTGAAATAAAAAACATAAATAATGCCGCCCACAACACCCCCTGGATTGTTGGTGTTTTAATGCGCATAAACAATGCTGCAGAAAGGATTATCAGGCCCTGGATCATAGTTATTGTAACACTGCCAAAAACCCTGCCTAAAACTATTGAGATTCTGCTTACCGGAGTCACAACAATCTCTTTCAAAAATCCAAATTCCCTGTCCCATAGGAAGGATACTCCAGAGAACATAGCAGAGAATAAAATTGTCGCGCCTATCATTCCCGGCATCAGGAAATTTACATAGTCTATTTCTTCAGGTATGCCTGGAATCATCACGCCAGAAAGGCCCATGCTGAAAAAAGCCAGGGATAATATAGGGATACCCAATGTTCCGATTATTCTTGACCTCGCCCTGAGAAATCTTTTCATTTCCCTTAACCATAAAGTGGATATCGCAGTCCAATTAATCAGCTTCATTTTAATGGTATCAATCTATGACCCCCCTTTTCTGGCTTGCACTCTTCTTCCCTTATAGTTCTCCCAGTGAATCTTAGGAATACGTCTTCAAGGCTGGGCTTATGCAGGTTCACAGAGTTAACCCTGACTTGAAAATGCCTTGCTATGTTCATTATTTTTGGGATTTTTCTCTCTGCATCTAAAACATTTAAAGCAAGAAACCCGTTATAATTCCTTATCCTTCTTACCCAGCTAATTTTTTTGACATACTCCAAAAATTTTTGGAATTTTATATTTTTAATCTGTATTTCCAGCAGGATAACATCAGCCTCAACTAGCTTCTTCAGATTTTTTGGAGTGTTGATAGCGACTATTTTGCCATAATCAATTATTGCGACCCTGTCACAGAGAAAATCTGCCTCTTCCATGTAATGTGTTGTCAGGACTATTGTTACTTTCTCTTCCCTGTTCAGCTTCTTTATATAGTCCCAGATATGCCTTCTTGTCTGTGCATCCAATCCTATGGTTGGCTCATCAAGAAAAAGAACTTTTGGCTTGTGTATTAAACTCCTCGCAATTTCTAATCTTCTTTTCATGCCTCCAGAATAATTTTCAACTAAGACCTTTGCTTTGTCTGTTAAATCTACCAACCCGAGCATTTTGCTTATTCTTACTGCTCTTTCTGCTTTAGACAGGCCATACATCCTAGAATGGAAATCCAGATTTTCAAATCCAGTCAGTTGGTCGTCTAGGGAAGGTTCTTGGAATACAATCCCTATATTCTCTCGCACATAGCCAGCTTCTTTTGCAATTTCAAAACCGGAGATTCTGGCAGTTCCTGCTGTTGGCTTGAGCAGAGTGGACAGCATGCTTATTGTCGTTGTTTTTCCTGCTCCATTAGGCCCAAGCAGGCCAAGAAGCTCTCCCTCTTTAACCTTAATTGAAATGCTGTCTACGGCTGTCAACTCTCCAAATTTTTTTGTTAGATTATCCACTTCTATTGCAAACATTTTTGGAACAAGGTTTTCAATTTTTTAAATGTTTTGAGAGAGAAGAAAGCGGTTTATAACTTTTGTTAAGGAGTTATCTAATTGGCTATTATTTCTTCAATATTTTTCTTTATCGAACCAATAAATGGTCCATTAAAATCTGACTTAATCAGATTTATTATATTAATATATTCATCTTTACTAAATTGAGTAAGCACGATCTTGCCATCCTTTTTTCTTTCAGCAAAAATAGGCATATGGAATTTGTTTACCTTAAATCTATAAAGATATTCGTTAGGGTCATTGTAATTTCCAGAAGTTATAACATCTACCCTTATCTTTTTTCCATCATAGATTGTTTTTAAAGTTCCATAATATACCATTAAACTACCTATAAACTAACCTTTTTAAAACTTATTGGAGTATGACTTAATCTTTTTCCTATAACTAAAAATATTCAAGCGGGGAGAGGGACTCGAACCCTCGAATAAGAGCTTGCTATTGTAGTTTCTCTACCTTCCTAGAGTTTCTCTCCGCGAAAAGCTGTGCTTTTCGGGGCACAGGAAAACTTTGTTTTCCTCTGTTTCTAAAGAGAAACTGTAGACTGCAGGCTCCCGCCGTAGCCACTGGGCCACCCCCGCGTGAAACATTAAATAGGGGTTTATTTTTAAAGTTTGTTAGGCAAGCTAGGCAAGCAGGGCAAGCAAGAAAAAGATTTAAATCGTTGCAGCAATTAAAGAGCATATGGAAGCCATAATAAAACTTGAAGATGTTTGGAAAATTTATAGTCTTAGTGAAACAAACCTTCCTGTTCTGAAGGGGCTGCATTTTCATTTTAAAAATGGGCCCGACAGGATTCGAACCTGCGACTTCTTGCTTTCTTTCCTTCTATTGTAGTTTTTCTACCTTCCTAGAGTTTCTTTTTCCGCGAAAAGCAGGCAATCCTCGCCGAAGCGAGCATCACGGGCTTTTCGGGGCACAGGAAATCTTTGATTTCCTCTGTTTCTCTAAAAAGAAACTGTGGATAGAAGGCAAGCGCTCTATCCAAGCTGAGCTACGGACCCTTGATGATATCCAGCTGTTTCAATTTAAAAAACTTGTTGCGTAGCATGGCGAAAGCTTTTTAAATTTCCTTGTGTTAAGAGGAACAATGAAAAAGTCTCTTAGGACACTATTAGTGCAGGTCAGCTTGCTCGTTCTTGTACTTGTAGTAGTGCTCTTATAGGGGCCTCTTCATTTTTTCTTTTCAGGAGGTTTCTCATGGCACTAAACAATTTACTTGGCTGTATAATAAGAATGGAAGAAACGGATAGATGCAGATGCGGCTATATGTATGAGATAACCGTAAATTCCGAAGGAAGAGAAAGGACATTCTACTTTGATTTGAATCATCGCTTTAAAATAGAGGGGGAAAGGATAAAATTCGAGAAAAATAGAAGCCCTACTAAAAATGCAGAGGGGGATTACAAGAACAGCCCTATTGAAACAGTAGTTATAGGCATTATGCCGAATTATGGTGGTTTTAAAGAGGTTGGAGAGATAAAGAAAGCGCTTCAAGCAGCATATATTGAACATGAGAAGGAATGGAAGAAAGAGCCAAAATCTAATTTGGATTTAAATAAAAGAGAATTATTACTCTAAAATCCGAGAATTAATTCTCTGGGATTCTAAAATGAGATTTATAAAAATTTTTGACACCACATTGAGGGACGGCGCGCAGTCAGCATCTGCTATGCTTAAAATAGGAAACGAGATAAAGGTAGCGGAGCAGCTCGAAAGGCTTAATGTTGATATGATTGAAGCAGGCTTTCCTGCATCATCAAAAGCAGAGCAGGATATTGTTGGAATAATCGCTAGAGAAAGTAGCAAAACAATTGCAGCATTGGCAAGAGCAAAAAAAGAGGATGTTAAAAAAGCATGGCATTCCATACGCAGGGCAAAAAAGCCAAGATTCCATATTTTCATTGCCTCTTCTGATGACCATATTAAAAATAAACTGAATATGAGCAGGCAAGAGGTGGTTAATGCGGCTGTTGAAAGCATAAAATATGCAAAAGAAATCAGCAATGGAAATGCCGAAATAGAGTTTTCTGCTGAAGATGCCACAAGAAGCAATGAAAGATTTTTATTTCAGTTGTATAACGCAGCAATAAAGGCAGGAGCAGGGATAATAAATATTCCTGATACAGTTGGATTTTTTCTGCCAAATGAGTTTTTCAGGATGGTCCGTAAAATAAGGAAAAGATTTCCTCTGCCAGAAGTAAGCGTGCACTGCCACAATGATTTAGGATTAGCAGTTGCAAATTCAATTGCAGCAATACATGCAGGAGCAAATCAAGTACACTGCACTATGAATGGGATCGGTGAAAGGGCAGGGAATGCTGCTCTTGAAGAAATTGCCACTATCCTGACTGTAAAGAAAAATTCTGTTAATGCCTGCAGCAATATTAAAATAGGGGAAATTTATAAAACTGCACAGATAGTGAGCAAATATTTTGGCGTGGGTATACCAGTATACAAGGCAGTAATAGGGGCAAATGCTATGAAGCATGAAGCAGGAATTCATGTTCAGCATGTTAAGGGCTATGAGGCATTTAATCCAGAATATATTGGGGCTGAACGGGAGATAATCATCGGCAGGCATTCTGGTATCCATACTGTTCTTGAAGTTGCCAGAATTAACCGCATCAATATAGGAAAAGAAGAGGCAATTGCATTATTAAATGAGATTAAAAAGAAGGGCTTAAAAATAAGCCAAAAAGATTTTAAGAGGTATTTAGAACAAAAAGCATAAAGGATTTAAATTATCCTTTGCTGGGGTAAACATGGCTGAAGTGAATTTTCAGAAAATAGAGAAGAAATGGCAGAAAGAGTGGGAGAAAGCAGGAATCTTTCATGTTGCAGAAGACAGCAAAAAGAGAAAGTACTATGTTTTGGAGATGTACCCGTACCCAAGCGCAAGTTTTTTGCATATGGGGCATGTAAGGAATTATACCCTAGGCGATGTTTATGCAAGATTCAGGAGGATGAACGGATTTAATGTCCTTTATCCGATGGGTTATGATTCTTTCGGCCTGCCTGCCGAAACTGCCGCAAAGAAAGAAGGCATACATCCAAAAAAATATACTGAAGACGCTATCAAAAAAATCATAGAGTACATGAAAGCATTGGGATTAAGCTATGACTGGAACAGAATCATTGCAAGCCATGATCAAAATTATTACAAGTGGAATCAGTTTTTCTTTTTGAAACTGTTCGAAAAAGGACTTGCATACAGGAAGAAATCGCCTGTCAATTGGTGCGAGAAATGTGAGTCTGTATTGGCTGATGAGGAGGCAGAGGGCGGAAAATGCTGGAGATGCGGAAATGAGGTTATGAAAAAAGAGCTGGAGCAATGGTTTTTCAAGATTACAGATTATGCTGAAAAACTTCTCAAGGGCTTGGACAGAATTGACTGGCCTGAAAGGATTAAGGTTATGCAAAAGAATTGGATTGGAAAAAGTTATGGAACAGAGATTGATTTTGAAGTTGAAGGTAAAGCATGGCCCATCTTCACAACTCGGCCTGACACAATTTATGGTGTCACATTCATGGTTATTTCCAGCCAGCATCCAAGGCTGATGGAGCTTGTTACAGAAAACCAGAAAAAGGAGGTTGAAAATTTTGTCAGGAAATGCCAGAAGGCAAGAACTGCTGAAGAAATTGAGAATCTTGATAAGCAGGGTGTTTTTACAGGAAAATATGCTGTTAATCTCTTGACTAAAGAAAAAATTCCAGTATATGCCGGAAATTTTGTTCTTGCAGAATATGGCTCAGGCATGGTTATGGCTGTTCCGGCACATGATCAGAGGGATTTTGAGTTTGCAAGAAAATACAAAATTCCTATGAAAGTGGTAATTCAGCCAAAGAATTGCAAGTTAAGTTCTGAGAAGATTGAGAAGGCATATATTGATGAAGGCATCATGGCAGATTCTGGAAATTTCAACGGCATGTTAAGCAGCAAAGCAATAGACCCAATTTCTGATTTTATTGAAAAGAAAAAACTCGGGAAAAGGGCAGTGCATTACAAGATAAGGGACTGGCTTGTTTCAAGGCAGAGATATTGGGGCACGCCAATCCCGATAATTTATTGCGGTAAATGCGGTGTTGTGCCTGTGCCTGAAAAGGATTTGCCAGTCCTGCTCCCGGAAAAGGTTGATTTCAAGGCAAAAACAAATCCCTTGTCAAGCAGTAAGGAATTTGTGAATGTGAAATGCCCCCTATGCGAGGGCAATGCAAGAAGGGAAACAGACACAATGGGCGGTTTTGTTGATTCCTCATGGTATTTCTTAAGATATTGCGACAGCAAAAACAAGAACAAGCCATTTGATGAAAATAAGGTTGGGTACTGGATGCCTGTTGACCAGTATGTTGGCGGCGCAGAGCACGCAGTCATGCACCTGATATATGCAAGATTTTTCACAAAGGCATTGAAGGATTTGGGATTTGTAACATTTGATGAGCCCTTTGCTAGGTTATTCAATCAGGGGATTGTCTATAAGGACGGCTCAAAAATGTCAAAAAGTTCAGGTAATGTTGTCTTCCAGACAGATATTTCAGACAAATATGGAATCGACACTGCAAGGCTTTTCCTGATGTTTGTGTCCTCCCCTGACAAGCAGATGGAGTGGAGCGATGAGGGTGTGGAGGGGAGCTTCAGGATAATAAACAAGCTGATAAGGTTGAAAGAGAAGGTTTCAGGAAAAGGTGATGCAAGGCAGGAAAGCAAGATGAATCTGGCGGTTAAAAAAGCAACAGAAAGCCTAGAAAAATTTGAGTATCCAAGAGCCATTATTTCAGTTATAGAGTGCGTTGATGCATTTTCAGATTCCCTCTCAAGGAAAAATTATGAAATCCTTTTGAAGCTGATGCACCCCTTCTGCCCGCACATAACAGAAGAGCTATGGCATGAACTTGGAAACAAGAGTTTTATCAGCCTTGAAAAATGGCCAAAGGCGGATGAAAGCAAAATTGATTTAGAATTTGAAAAACAGGAAAAGCAGTCTGAACTTGTTGTGGATGATATAAGAAATATTTTTAGAATCCTGAAAGAAAAACAAAACAAAGAGCCAAAGAAGGTTTATCTTTATATGCTGCCCAAGGAACTTGGGGTATACAAAGATGCCAAAGGGAGCATAGAAAAAAGTTTAAATGTTCCTGTTGAGATTTTTGCTGTTAATGATCCCAAGAAATATGACCCGCAGAATAAGGCTGGTAAGGCAAAGCCCGGCAAGCCAGCAATTTATATCGAGTAAGTTTTATATACTCTATTCTTGGTTCTTTATTAAAGAGGGATAAAAAATGGAAACAAAAATTGGGATGATTGCTGCTGTTTCTGAGGCATTAAGATTCAGGAAGCAGAATCCAAAAGCGGGCAATGAGGGGGTTATCCAGCATATCTTCAATATGTCTATGCGGGAAAGGGATATGACAAAAAAGATGGGGATGGCAAGGTAACAGAACAGCTTAAAAAAGTTTATCTTGATGCTGTTCATGGCAAGAACAAGAAATATGAAAATTGGCTGAGTTATGTTAAATGAAAATAAGAACAATAATCTACTTGCTTGTTTTTATTATTGTTCTTTTTCTCTATAATTCCTTTTTTGGATTCAAGCCAGAGAATGATAGAACCATTGTTACAAATGTTATTGATGGGGACACGATTGTCATAAGCGGTGGCGAAAGAGTTAGGTTATTGGGCATAGACACGCCGGAGAAAGGCGAATTTTTTTACAAGGAAAGCAAGGCAAGGCTTGAAGAGCTGATTGAGAACAAAAATGTGACGCTTGAAAAAGAGGGCGATAACAAGGACAAATATGACAGATTATTGAGATACATATTCCTAAATGATACAAATATTAATCTGCAGATGGTTGAAGAAGGGCTTGCAATCTGCTATTTTTATGAGAAAAGCAAATACCAAGAGGCATGCAAAAATCTTGAAGAGAATGCGATGCAGAACAAGATTGGACGGTGGCAGGAAAAGAGTTAGAATGGCTTTTAAAAGGCATAAAAGCTAAAAAGAATCAGAGAAAGGGCAAAGCATTAATTTCTTCTCCCTCATTTTTCAGCAGGATTACATCTATACTTATATTTTCGTTAATAAATAGACTTTTTAATTCATCAATTGTTTCCTTTATTATTAGATGTTCTTTATGAAACAACTGAATAAAACAGTTTGGCTTTGCTAAAGATAAGATTATGGAGTTTACATATTTATTGTTATTAGCAAACTCTTTTAGTTTATTTTGGTTCTCTATAGAAAAGTTTCTTAAATTTATTGAAAGTAACGAATAATTATATCCTAATTTGTTCATATCAAACATTATCCTTGAACCAGTAATAATTTTTTCCTTTTTTAGTCTCCTGAGTTTATATAAGGCTAATTCAGCCGAAATCCCGGCTTTTTTCGCAATATCTATTAATTTAATTCTTCCGTCTTCTTCTAACGCTTTCATAATCTTCTTGTCTTTATCATCCAATTTTATTTTTTCAGATGACTCGCCAATTATAACTAAGCTATTTTCACTCTTGCTTCCTAAAAACTTTAAAGGGTAAATTTTAGCATAATAGGGCTTTATTATCAATATTTCCTCTATAGCTTCGCTATAATCCTTTGTTGCGTTGAAAAAATATTCGTTTATCTCCCTTTCCTCTTTAAATACGCCTTGTATGAATAAATCATATTTGTTATTAACCAAACCTTTTGAAATCCAAAAATTATCTTTCCCCAATTTTTTATGGAACTCTTTAATATATTTTGGTTTTGTAAACTTAATTAATGCTATTGCAAGGGCATTATATCCTAATTTGGGATAATTGAAAAAAGTAATAAATCTCTTTATAACTCCTTCACTAAGATATTTATTGATTCTATAGACTACCTGTTCTCTTGAAAGCCTTGTTTCTTTAGCTATTTTAGAAATAGGCTCTCTTGCATTGTGATAAAGATACCCCAATAACCTTGAGTCCTGTTCTTTTAATTCCATGAGTTATCAATAAGCGGAATACTATTTAAATTTGCCTATTTATTAATTTATTTAAGTATTTATTTTAATAATTGCGTACTTTTAATTAGAAAGTTAATTATATATTAAAGTTTATTACTATTGCATGACAATAAGTACATTAGTAGAAAAGATTGAACAATCTTTTGAGAAAGCAGAACCTAAAAGTCAAGAACCGAAAACTTTAGCTGAAGCTGTATCAAATTCATTAATAAAAGTTATTCCAAGAATTTCTCCAGAATTGTTTGATATTAGGAGAGAAGTAGATATAACTCTTTCTAGCAAACAAATCGAGAAAATCGATACAATTTACAAAATGGCTCATCCCTTTGGTAATCTACCAGTAATTAAGTATGGTACCTTTAATGATTCCACATTTGGAGCAGTAGCGAAACGAGATATAGAAATTGAAGGTGAAGAAGAAATGAAAGAAAGAAAACTTAAAAGAGTAAGAAAAATAATAAATGCTAGTATTCCTCTTTTTTCATACGCTAATATAAAAGATAAAATTGTTTGTTATCCAAAAAGCTTAGACATTATTTATGAACAAGATTGGAAAGAAAAAAGAGAACTTGCATGGCCAACAGACGGAGCTCTAGGAGGCTTTTGTCGTGAGTCTGGAGAATATCAAGATCTAGGAAAGACCAACCTTAATATTAAAGGACATTGGAGTCCAAATTTCAAACTAAATGTTGCTGTGGAAGTACCAGAATTACCCAGGGGTTTTGTTGAACTTGGAGATGAGGCGGTCGCATTATATTATGCGCATGTTAAAGGAACTTCAAAAGAATTAAGAAAAAAAACTTCCTTACGATCTCCAAGTTTAGGAGTATTATGGATTCCTAATCCAAAAGCCTTTTATGCAACAGGAAATATTCCTAAGATAGAACCACCTCCTAAAAAAGGTGACCCTGTTCTAGTTTTAGATATTCCTGGAGAAAAAAGAAGCTATAGGCACGCTGTTGCTGCATGGAATATCGGAGAAGAGATCCATTTCAGAAATTGGCTAGCTGAATATACTGAAGGGGGCAGAGTATAAAATGGGCCTAATATTAACCGGATTTCCTGATATTTCTCCTGAGGATAGGGCTCGGAAAGATAGAGAAGTAAGAAAACGCCTTCATGGATACAAAATGGAGTTATTGGGAGGTATTGAAAAACATGTAAATGAAGTAAGAACAGACTGTCTACCTAAGACAGATATAAGAGTTCAAGTTGTTGAAAATATGACTCCACATCAGAAAGTAAGACTATTAAAAAAGCTTGAAGAAGAGATGAAGTCCTGTAGCGAATACCCAAGAGAACAATCCTGGGTTGAACAAGCGGTAAAGGAGTTTAAGCGAGGCAATTATAGCTATGAAACTATTTATGATTATATCTCTGCAAAAGATATAGCTAAAATTGTTTCAAATTAGTGAAGAATAAACAAATGTAAATAAATCGGAAAATTATATAATGGCAAAAATAAAATGAAAAAATCTAAAATTGTGCTAGATTGGGATGAAATTGAAACTAAGAAGCAGAAAAAAGGACTCATTGATGCGGTTCTTTCAGAAATAGCCTTACTTAGAAACTCCCCCGCTCTCAAGGATGTAATAAGTGATGATGGGATAAGTATTGCTGAAATAGACAGGAGTAATAATGTTGATGACAATGGAGTTTATACACTTAGGATACTAAAAACCGGAAAGATTGTAGAGGATAATTCATACATGGAGTCTGATGGATACTTTTCAGAACCGAGATACAAGGGGGGAATGCCTGTTTCAAAATCTGAATTAGCTCAAAAGATAGAATTCTATAAAATAACCCCAAACGATATCCGTACGATTCAAAAAAGAATCAAAAGATGATGAGGCTAGCTAACCAACACCGCCTTGATTCTTCTCACGCCTGCGGCAACCGCCTCTTCCTTGACTATTTTGAATTTTCCAAGCTCCTTGGTGTTCTGCACATGCGGGCCTGCGCAAACCTCCTTGCTGAATTCCTGTCCTGCCTTGCCGATTGAATAAACTGATACTTTCTCTCCATATTTTCCATCGAAAAATGCCAATGCACCTTTCTTTCTTGCCTCTTCAAGTGTCATTTCTTCCCTCTTGACAGGCATTGCCTTTTCAATTTTTTCATTCACTATTGATTCAGTCTTCTTGATTTCCTCATCCGTCATTTTTTTATCATGTGAGAAGTCAAATCGCAATCTTTCTGCTGTTATGTTGCTGCCTTTCTGTTGGATATGGCTGCCTAGAACTTCCCTCAATGCCTGACCAAGAATATGTGTTGCAGTATGCAGTCTTGTTGTCTGCTCTGAAGTGTCTGCCAAACCTGACTTGAATTTTTTCTCACTTCCCTGCCTTGAAATTTCCTGATGCCTTTCAAATTCTTTTTTAAAGCCATTAACATCAACTTTTTTATCTTTTTCGTCTGCCAGCTCGCATGTCATCTCAATAGGAAAGCCAAATGACTGATACAGCAGAAAGGCATCCCTGCATAAAATTTTGTTCTTGCTCTTTTTGCAGATATTCTCAAATTCCTTCAATCCTCTTTCAAGAGTTCCCCTGAAAAGTGCCTCTTCTTTTTCAAGCTCTTCAATAATAAATTTCCTGTTTTTGCTGAGTTCAGAATAATCTTCCTGATAAATCCTGATAACCTCTTCTGCAATTTTTTCTGTGAAATTTTCTTTTATACCAAGAATATTGCCATGCCTGATTGCTTTTCTTATCAATCCCCTGAGGATATAACCCTGGTCTTTTTTCCCGGGATGAATGCGCTTCTCATCCCCTAAAATGAATACCGCAGCTTTTAAATGGTCTGCGATTATTCTGATGCTATTTTCCTGCCCCCCATTTTCATTTTTTATCCCTGCAATTTCCTTAATCCTTTTTATTACTGGCAGAAAAACAGAAGTTTCATAGACATTCTTTTTTCCTTGCAGCATTGTAATTGTCCTTTCAACACCCATGCCAGTATCTACATTCTTCTGCTTTAGTTTGGAGTATTTTCCCTCTGCTGTTTTGTTGTATTCCATGAAGACATCATTCCATATTTCAAAGTATTTGCCGCAGCTGCATCCTGGCCCGCATGTTTTTGAGCATGGCTTTTTGCCGGTATCAATGAACATTTCTGTGCATGGTCCGCAGGGCCCTGTCATTCCAGCAGGCCCCCAGAAATTATCGCTTTTTCCAAGCCAGTATATCCTTTCTCCAGGTATGCCAAGATTCTGCCATATTCTTGCAGATTCCCCATCTTTTGGCGCTTCCCCATCGCCTGCAAAAACTGTTACATGTAATTGCCCTGGCTTGAATTTTAGTTCTTTTATTAAAAATTCAAAGCTCCATTCTATTGCCTCTTTTTTCCAGTAATCTCCCAAGCTCCAGTTTCCAAGCATTTCAAAAAAAGTGAGATGGGAACTGTCGCCTACAGAGCCAATGTCTGTTGTTCTTATGCATTTCTGCGCATTCACCAACCTCTTGCCTTGGGGATGCGGCTGCCCAAGCAAAAATGGAACAAGAGGATGCATTCCTGCGGTTGTAAAAAGAACTGTTGGGTCATGTTCAGGAATAAGGGATGCAGAAGGAATTATTTTATGCCCTTTCTTATGGAAAAATTCCAAATATCTCTTTATGAACTCTTTTCTTTCCATAGAAGCATAAACATAAGGCAATTTAATAAGTTTTTCTATGAAATGGCTTTGCACATTTTCCTCTTATAGATTATTGCCTCTTACGAATGTTTATGTGCAAAGCCCTATAGAAGAATTCCCTATCCCAATTTCTCAAGCTGTTTACTTTTTCCTTGGTTTCCCTTGCCTCTTTTTTTAATGGCCTGAATTTTGCAGCTGCCTTCCTTGTTGCATGAGTTTCCACATCGCTTACAGGCAGCCCGCCTATAATCTTGTCTATTTCTGCTGCAATCTCCCTTATTTTTCCCCTGGTCTCTTCTTTTAGCTTAAACTCAGCTTTTCTCAGCTCCTTGGTTGAGATAATAGCTTTTATGATGTCAAGAAGATGCAGTTGTATCTCCAGCAAATCCCTTTTGTATTCAACTGCTTCAGAATTGAGAATCTCTACATGAACTGCCTGAGTTTCCACATCTTTCATTTTTATAAAAGAATTTCCGCATTGATTCAGCCAATCTTGCTGAATAATCTTTCATCTATGATTTGTGCCTTTGCCTTGATATCCTCAACCTCTTTCTCCCAAGAGTCTAATTCCTCCTGTTCCTTTGCCTTTGTTTCTTTAATCTTTTTCAGCAGGTTATCAATATCCAATAGCTTTTCTTTTATTATCTCAAAATTAGCCAATGCTTCCTTAAATTTATCTATTTTCACAAAAATTGGCTCTTTTGCCCTGCTGTAACTCATCTCCCTTTCTGCATGCATAACCATTGGCTCGCTTATTTCTTGTGTTACTGCCCTCTGTTCAGGCATGACAGCCCTTTCCTCCCTTCTGGCGGGCATAACAGGGAATGCTGCCGGTTGTGCCTGCATCCGGGGCATCTCAAGAGGCGGTCTAACCGCTTCTTTTATCTGCTGCATCTCTGAAAAATTAGGCAGTTCAGGCAGTTCAAATCTTTCAGCAGGCATCCCTTCCTTCTTTTTTCTAAATAGAGGCATTTTTCAATTTGGAGGCATTTTTCAATTCCCAAAAAAATGAGGAATATTATATAAATAGTTTTGCTAACATCCTATAGTGGTAACAGAAAAAGCAAAAATATTTATTCTCCAGTATATTCTGCTTTGAACTTAAAATGCTGGACAAAATGCTCTATGATTTGGCAGAGGGTATAGTGGGAAAAAATGGGATAGCCATAATTGATATCCTGAAGGATAACAGGGATGTTAACGAATTTAAGATAGCAGAAAAGATGAAGCTGACTATAAATCAGGTCAGGAACATACTCTACCGGCTCGATGCCCATGATATTGTCAGCTTTATCAGGAAGAAGGATAAGCGCAAGGGATGGTATATCTATTACTGGTCTTTGGACAAGCTCAAGGCACTGAAGCTTTTCGTGAAGATGAAAGAAAGGGGGATACAGCAATTAAACCATGTGCTAGCAAGCCATGAGAATAAGAGATTTTTTAGATGCAATGGATGTGAAATAGAACTGACAGAAGAGAATGCCTTAACCCATGATTTTATCTGTTTAGAGTGCGGCAATCTCCTCGAGTTAAGCGACAATAAAGGAAAGATAGTTGAAATAAGAAAGAATATAACAAAAGAAAAGAAGATTTTGGAGTTAATACGGGCAGAGATGGCAAAGTTGAGTGTGGAGGAGCATAAGAAAATTGGCATGAAAGAAAAGCGCGCCAGGAAACAGGCAAAGCAAAAACCAAAGAAAAAGAGCAAAAAGGCAAAAGGCAGGAAAAAATGATGAAAGATAGAAGAAACAGAAGCATAACTCTGCAGCTTATTATTGCCAATTCAATTTTTTTCTTAGCCATGCTGCCGATAACTTACAGGAATCCTGCCTGGGTTGATTACATTGCCTTGATTCCGTCAAAGATACTATCTTCGGAAAGGCTCTGGACTCTTGTGACAAGCATGTTCATGCATGCAAGCATCCCCCATCTGTTTGTTAACATGATGAGCCTCATGTTTCTGGGCTCATCTCTGGAAAGGATTATAGGAAGAAAGAGATTTGCTGTGTTCTACATTGTGTCAGGGATCTTCTCTGGCTTGTTTTTTGTTGCATCGGCATTCCTGTTCCGCCAGGATTTGAACATCGGCGCAGTAGGCGCTTCAGGCGCAATTTTTGGGATTGCAGGAATGCTTGCCGTGCTTGTCCCAAAACTGCCTGTGTATATCATGTTTATCCCTATTGCAATGCATATGTGGTTTGCAGTAATCTTGCTGCTGCTGGTGTTATGGATTTTCTCATTAGTATCAGGAGTGCCAATAGGCAATACCGCCCATCTAGGCGGCTTGATTATCGGCTTTGTTTATGGTTTTTATCTAAGAACAAGATACAAGAGAAAAGTGCTTATGCTAAATAAATTCCTGCTGCATAGGGGATTTTAGGAAGTATTTTAAACTTAAAATATTTGTTAAGATAAGAAAAGAGGAAAAATGCCTGAAGATACCAGCGAGGTTGCAGAATTATTGTCTGAATTCAATACGAAGATTTCTGACTTGGAATCAAGGCACGAATTACTGCGGGAGAGAGTGATAAGCTTTGGGGGCGGTTTTGTTAAGAGCAGGGATGACTTAAAAAAAGAGTTGAATCTGGTAAAGGGGGATATAAGCAAGCTGCAGGATACAATAGGGAATATCCAGGAGAATTTGCGTTATATTCTTGCTCAACTGGATAATTTTGTAAGAAAAGAGCAGTTGCAGACATTTGAGAAGTACATTAAGCTCTGGGAGCCGTTAAAATTTGCCAGAACAGAGGATGTGCAGAAAATGATTGATGATGCCCTGCGAAATGAGGCAAATGCAGGCAAGGAGGCGTTAGCAGGATAACCATAAAAAGTTATAAAAAGGTTGCCTGCCAAACAATAATATGCCGGGAGTGATAGACACAATATTAGACCTGCAAAAAAAGGGGCTGAATGATACAGAGATAGTCGCGCAACTCCGCAGCATGAATTATTCTGCGCAGGAGATAACAGACGCTGTAAATCAAATTAAGATTAAATCATCTGTGAATGGGAAAGAGGAGATGCAGCCCTCAATTATGGAAGAGGGGGAAACAGAAGTGCCGCTGCCAAGCAAGAAAAAAAAGCTTAAAGTCGGCATGAAAGAGGCGCAATACCCCCCTTATGCAGCATATCCCCAATATGCCTCAACTTTCCAGAATGAGGAACAACAGCAACAGGCAGCGCAGCCGGACATAGAGATGATAGAGGAGATTGCAGAAGAGATAGTATCAGAAAAATTTTCTGAGATAAGGGACAAACTCTCGGCAGTTCTTGATTTCAGGGACAACATGGAAATCAGAATTACGAATCTGAATGACCGTCTGAAGAGAATGGAAGCGACAATTGACAGCCTGCAGACAGCAATACTAGGTAAGGTCCAGCAGTATAACCAGGATATCCGCTCATTGGGAAGCGAAATGCAGGCCCTGGAAGGTGCATTCGGCAAGATTTTAAACCCCCTTGTGGATAATGTCAAAGAGCTTGGCAGGATAACAGACAGGATCAAGACAAAAGAAAAGGCAAAGTAGATTTTTTCTCAGGGTAATTTATATTATTCATTTCTTGCTCAGAAACCAGGATAAAATAGCCCCTATAACAAAAAGAACCAGCACGCCAAGCACCGTTGGCTGCAAAACAGTGTCCTTGACATCAGCAACACTAATTCCAACAACTCCGAGATATCTGTTTACCAAATAGCCAAAAACATTTATGCCTGAAATGACAAATACAGCCAAGAGCATAATTATAAGGGCGGCGCTAAACCCTTTGCTCTTTATCAAATTAAAGTTTGAATGAACAAAGGTGAGGATAAGAACAAATAAAAACAGGCAGACAAGAAAAACAGCAAGCCAGGGTGTTACTTTGAGGGTGTATGTTCTTGCTAATGGAGTAATCAAAAATATCATTGCGATGACAAAGCTTATCAGGAAGTTTATTGATGTATTTTCTCCAAGAACTTTTGTTTTTGCCAGTAGGGCATAAATAAGTGTAATTACAAACAGAAAAGCAAGGACTGGCGCAAGATAAGCAAGTGAAAATTCAAGAGCCATTTTAATCCCGGGGTTTAGTCCTGTTCAGGCGTTGTTTTTGGCACAGTAAGAGTAACTATTATTCCTACTATTACAACCAAAGCAATTACACCCCCACCCCATTGCTGCCACCAGTTGTTAGAAGTGAATGAAAAACCCCCGTAAGTGTAGGAAAGCATCACTATAAAGATTATGAATGCTATGCTTGCCAAGATGATATAATAAACACCCCTGGTTTTTGAAGTTATGAACATCCCTACGAGTATGACTAAGGAGAGCAGCACTGCTATTGCTATCCCTAATCTTGGAAAAATTTCAGAAAAAAATCTTGGCATAAAATCCCACTGCAATGAAAGCAAGCCAATGGCAACACCAATAATCACGTCTATGCCCCTTTGCCCTCCGAGCACCCTTGATTTTTGGAGTATGGCAAACACGACTGCAAACACCAATAGGAAAGGTATTAAAACTGAAAAAACTCCAAAAGACGCCCACATCTGAAGCATTGCATCAAGCTGTGTGAATCCATAATATACCATTTTATTTTGTATATTTTAGATGTTTTTTGGTTTTTATATAGTTTTCTATCCTTTAGATTTTTATTAGGTTTTTGCTTGGCTTATTGGTTTTTATAAATCTTATCTTTTTTTGCTATTGTAGTTTTCTTCTACCCAAGGACTCTTCTTTTAGAAAAAGAAGAGGGCTTACTCCTCTTTGCTTTCATTTTTGCCTTTCATTGCCACAATAATAACAACCAGGATTATAACAACGAAAACCACTGACTGGAGGACCATGTTCCCTGCAGAGCCCTTGCCTGTTTCAATAATCTTGCTGAGCCAGCCGGTACTCCACAAAACCGCTCCAATGAGTATGATTCCTGTAAGGATGGCTATTGCTATCCCTAACCCTTTATTGATATTCCCCTCTTTTGTTGTGCCTCCGACAAAGCCAAGGATTATCATAAAAACCAGTATCAGGACAGCCAGAACAGCAATAACCGGCACGACTTCAACTATAACAATTCTTGCCTGCTCAACTGCAATGAGGATAAACGCGATAACCAGGGAGATAATAGAATTTATCTGGTGCTTGCTGTCCCCAAGAATCTTGGATTTTTCTAGAATAGCAAAAATTAATGTAAAGACAAGGGCAAAAGGCAAGACAATCTGGTTGAACCAGTCCCCCCCAAAAATGCCTAACGGTGCCATTTTTCCAGTTGAGATAACTTAAACTGCAGTGACTATGCTGTTTCTTCTTCTGTTTCCTCTGCAGCCTCTTCCTTGCTTGGCACGGCAGATTTGCTTACAACAATTACGTCGCCTACCGCCTTAACAAATTGGTGCGGCACAATCAAGCCGCGAGCACCGCCAAGAAATGGTGCAAGGCTGGAGTCCTTTGCAATTCTGATGCGCCAGCCGTCAATCTTGTTCTCAACAAGGTTTGCCTCTTCAATTTCCCCAAAGTAGTCCCCCCCATCAGTGAATACCTTCATGCCGACGATTTCAGAAACTTTCCTTATTTTTAACATTTTCAAACCTTTTGTTTTTTATTAAATTAAAATAAAAAGGCAACTTTATATACTTTTCTCTTTGCTGGGCTGTTCGCAATACGCTTTCTGCATATCTGTTAATCCCTGCCGTTTATAATCTCCTGCAGCCCCTTCCAGTTCCTTCCTATATTTATGTCAAATCCCTCATTTATTTTCTTCATGCTCCCTGCGACATTTATGCCCAAGCAATACTCAATGCTGCTCGCCTTTGCCCTGTCAACCATCTCCTTATCTTCTTCAGAATCCCCAGCTATGCTGATAATCTTCGGGGAGTATTTATTCACTAATTCGTCTACTACTTTGTATTTATCAAATTGCCTGTAATACCCCCTATCAAACCCTAAAATTGCCTGATAGGGCATTCCTATCTTCTCAACAGTCCTTGTTATAAGTATCTGTTTTTGGTGTGGGCAATGCTCTTCTAAATACCCAAAGAATTCTGTTATGCCTGGGTACAACCTTTTGGCGGCATTCTCAATATTAACCTCTATTTTTGCCAGGTCCCTCTCAAATCTTGTGAAATATGTCCGCCATATTTCAAACCTGCTCTTTTTCCCCATCTTCATTATTTTCAGCAGGGAGAAAGCCCCCCAGATTAGCGTAAGCGGATTCTTGAAGAAATTTTTCTTTACAAATGCCCTCGTCGGAGAATGGGCAATTGAGTCGTCCAAATCAGAGACAAACAATTCAGAATTTAGAATTGCCCTTCTTACGTCTCCTATTGACAGATTGTCTTTTGCAATAACCCATTTATCCCATTCATATTTTGTTGGCTTTATTAGGTATTTCATGAGATAAGAAAACACAGGAGTTTATTTAAAGATTTTTTGGATATGTTTTTTATTGCTTTAAAGAATTGAGGTAATCCAAGGCCAAAGTTCTCTCTTCTTTTTCCATCTTTTCTTCATTAAATGTGTCAAGCTTTATTGAGAAATAGCATTTATAATTCTCTTCTTTGAGCTTAGCTAAAATCTTTTTCATAAATCATTATTGCCCTTGCCTTAATATTGGAATCATCCTTAATTTCACCAGGCCCTATTAATGCTTCTGTACCGACATATACATTTTTGCCTATTTTTACTTCTCCAACTGCGAAATAATCTATTCCATACTCATGAGCCCATAATCTTGCACAATCACCTATCAAGGTGTTATCATCAACTGATATCAGTTCTGGATAGAAGTAATCAAATTGAACTCTTGGTGCTATTGTAACATCTTTTCCGAGATTTACACCTATTAATCTCAGCAGATTGTTCTTTATATCTAATTCTGGAAAGTAGGGAATTGACTTGCACAGTTCTATAATTCCTGCATTAAATGAGGTTCTATAAAAATTACTTACTTTGTACCAACTATGCTCAGGAACTTCTATCCCATGAAAGAATACTCCTTTGTTACAGCAAGATAATTCTTTTAGCACTTCTTTATTTACCTCTTTAATATGTATTCTTTTCCCATTTCAGTTATTTGAAAGAAAAATGTCTCTTTTAGGATACCTCTCTTTTAATCTTGTGATTATATCATCAACAACTTTTTCAAGTTTCATTTTACCCTCTTGGCAATATCCTCCTTTCAATCTCTTTATGCATCTGGCTTATCCCTACAGGAATAGCATAAGAAAAAAGGAAGTGGCTGCGGGGCACATAGCCCTTGTTTACTTCATACTCCAGATTAAAAATCTTTTCTTTCAACGATTTTTGCAGTGCCTTTCCACTTTCCTTTTCAAAATCTGCAATATCTATTTCTATATTTGCAGTTCCGATTAAATCCAAATCATTCTTGCTTCTTGCATGCAAGTCGGTATCTGCTATAACAGGACAGTTAATCTTATTTTGTTTTAAAATCCCTGAAAAATTTTCCAATTTCTTGTTTGTGTCGCTGAATCTTATATTTTCTCCGATTAATCTCAGGGTCGAGCAAAATAGCTTATCAATTCCTTTCTTAAGCAAAGGAATTGAATAGCCATTCCATTCCAAGGCTATCTTGCTGTTGTAATCCTTGCACAACCCAAACAGGAAATCTTCATTTTCTTTGCTGATGTCAGAGTAGTTTAAAGCGACAAAGGGATGGTCAATAACAGCAAAAGAATCTGTTGACAAGGCAGCCTCAATATTTTTTCCCAGCCCTTCCTTCTGCTTTATGCCTTTTTGATTGCCGAAGACAAGCAAGTGAAAACCCCCTTTGTTTTCATATTCCCCGACATTGAGGATATATCTCTCCTTGTCATCCTCATTTGTTACTTTTATCGCAAGAGAGTCATTTGTGACTTTGAAAGGATTTTGAAGTTTGTCAAACTCTTTTCTTATATCATCAAAAATATCCCTGTTATAGCCGGCCAATCCAACAATATCAATGCCTCTTGCATACATTGCTTCGACAATGCTTTCTGCGTTATAACTATTAAAATGCGGGTGAATATGAAAATCTATCTTTGCTTTTGCCATTTTTATATTCTGAAAACATTAAAACCAAGATTCTTAAGATTCTTTTCCTCATCCTTTATTTTTTCATAGGCATTCCTGGCTAAAAGGACCAAAGCTTTACTTTTATCTGATTCGTAACCCGTAAGCTCTAAGTCCAATATCTTCTTGAATTCTTTTGTTCTTCCATGTTTTTTAATGGGGGAATAAACAAGAATTAATTTACCATGTGCATCATAAGAAGGATAAGGCAATCTTGCTCCCCAATCTGCTAACTGCTTTATCCTCTCTTTAAATCTTGATTCTAAGAAAATTGTCTCTATACTATTATCTTTACAATAACTAGTTAGAGTTTTGTAATTGTCCCCCACATCTTGCTTTACCATAACAAAATATAGAAAGAGCCATTATTTAAATCTTCCTATTTTTAACTATTTCTAAGTAACAACAATAATAAACTTGGATAACCGGCTAGATAAATCCTGAGATTTTATGCCTAAGTTCCTCATGAATAAGCCATAAAACAAGCAGGACTGCATCTATTCCTGCTGTGATCATGTTTCCAATAGGGGTTGGCGGGATTAAATTCAGGCCAATCGGCTCTGTAAAAAATCCAACACGCAAAAATCCTGTTAGTGTTGAATCCAAGGCAAGATGAACTGCAATGCCTAATGCTACTACAAAGAGAATCCCTGAAATTTTTAATTTATGTTTGGTGAAAATCCTTTCTATTGGCCTTATTTTGCCTTTCTTCTCAAGCCATAAAAATGTAAGAGCCAGCATCAGAAATATTGGTATCCATAATATGCTGTGGGTAAAAGAAGGGTGCAGATTCATCGCACCCCCATTCAAAGCAGAGGATATAGACATGCCATCAAACAAAACAAGCAAAATATCTATATCAGGCAGCATGCCTGCAATTCCTGCAATCAGAACATAATGCAAAGGGAATTTCTTCTTGAAAACATAATCCCTAAGCAATTCTGCGATTATTATTGCAACCAGAACATGCGTCACTGCAAATGGCATCCCCCAACAAATTGAAGCAGTTTTATAAAACTAATGAAAAATGGCAAGAAAAGTTTTAAAAACCATTTATGTTAGGGTATGTCATGGCAAGAGGGATGTATTATTATTTAAGGCAGGCATGGAAAAAGCCGTCAAGGGATATGCTTAAATCAAGATTGATTGAGTGGCGCAAGGGCAGGGCAGTAACCAGGCTTGAAGATCCAACAAGAATAGACAGGGCCAGGAGTTTGGGTTACAAGGCAAAAACAGGATTTATTATTGTAAGAGTCAAGATTTTAAGGGGTGGCAGGACAAAGACAAGGCCTTCAAAGAAGGGAAGGAGAAGCAAGAGGCAAAGCCCGAGAAAAATCTTGCGGATGAATTACCAGTGGGTTGCAGAACAAAGAGCAGCGAGAAAGTTTCCGGGATTAGAGGTTTTAAACAGCTATTTTTTAGCCAAAGACGGCATGAATTATTTTTATGAGGTTATTCTCGTTGATAAATCAAGGCCTGAAATTCAGGCTGATGAGAGCATTAAGTGGATTTGCTCAAGCAAGAACAGGGGAAGGGTATACAGGGGCTTGACAAGTTCTGCGAGAAAATCAAGGGGATTGAGGAAGGTTTAATTAAACAGAAGATGAAAAACACTGCTTATAAAATAAGGGAATTTTTTAAAGAATTGATTAATCCGTATTACAGTGTTAGAAAAGAGCAGCAAGAACTAAGCCACAGATGTTCTATTCTTGAAAAACTTGCAAGCGAGCGCGGCTCAATCAGCGTGGTTCCGCTTGATGAGATTGAGAAACAGTTAGGCATAACAGAAACAAGAAATGATATGGGAAACTACATTCCCTGTTGCTCGTAATTTTTCCTTTCAGGACATATGCAGCTCAACAACATCATCATCTTCTAAAATGTGATTGATTCCAACCTTGATGCCGTTAAATTTTACTGATTTGCCATAAACCCTTGCAAATTTAAAGCGCTTGACAAAATCCTTATGGACATGCTCTGCCATATCTTTTATTGTTGAATTGTTTTTTAGGACAAGAGGCTCGGCGTCTGGCTTTCTTCCAGGATGCTTTGTGTAAACCTTGACGAGGTTGAGGTTTTTCCAGATTTCATCCGCGAGGCTCTTTTGGTTGCTGTAAATTATTTCTGGTGTTTTGATGCCTGTTTTTTTCAGCTCATTTTCAATAAGCGCTTTTTCTTTGTCATTCCTGAACAGGAGAATGAGCAAATCTGCCTGCCTCATTATGCTGAGAAAGGCGGTGCCATTTTCAATTTCTGAAAAATTTTCCCTTATTGCAGGAATTTCTATAACCTGCAGCTTGACTCCATGATAATCAAGAGCCCCTATTTCCGGCATTTTTGTTGTGTAAGGAAATTCAGAAATTGCAGCATGAACATTTGTCAGTTTATTTAACAGCATTGACTTGCCTGACTGGGTTGTGCCAACAAGGCAGATTTGCGCATCGGCTTCCTTCTTTACTGAAAGCTGGAAACCCCTGCCTTTTTTCTGCTGTCTTTCTTTTTCAATGTTCTCCTTCAATTTTTTATATCTGCTTCTTATATTCGCCCTCATTTTTTCAGCAGATTTATGCTTTGGCATGGTCCTTATCATTTCTTCCAATGCTTCTATTTTCTCCCTGTTGTTTTTTGCTACCGAGTATCTCTTTTCTGCAGCGAGATACTCGGGCGGCTGGTTTGTGCTCATTTTATATCCCAAACATATCTTTTTTTATTTTTTTCTCGTAATTCCCTGCAATCAATTCTGCCTCTGCCAAAAGCAAATCGTTTTCCAAATCCCAAAGAAACCTTCTTGTTTTTGCAATATGCCTGCTGTTTTCATAAATCAGCGCATCACAGGCTTGTATCAGCTCACTGCGGCTTTTGTATTTTATCATCTAAATTATAAAGAAGATGATTTTAAAAGACTTTTGAAAATCAAGGGAAAATTTTATTAACCTCTTCTTGTTTCTGCATGCATGGAGAATATAAGGAACTTTTTCGAGCCAAAATCAGTCGCCATTGTTGGAGCATCGCATCACAAGGGCAAGGTTGGGAATATCATCGCGGGCAACATGCTCCATTTCAAAGGAAAATTGTTCTTTGTCAACCCAAACATAAACAAGGTGCTTGGCAAAAAATGCGTTAAGTCTGTTCTTGATGTGAAGGAGAAAGTTGATTTGGCTGTGATTTGCGTGCCTAAAAATTTTGTTGCACAAGTAATTGATGAGTGTGGGAAGAAAGGCATTAAATCAGCCGTGATAATAACAGCAGGATTTTCAGAGGTTGGCAACAAAAAGCAGGAGCAGGAAGTTCTGCAGGCTGCAAAAAAATATGGAATAAGAATCATCGGCCCCAACTGCTTTGGCGTTGTTAATCCCTATCTGCATTTAAATTCAACATTTGCCCTGAATAATGTTGCGAAAGACTCAATATCCTTTGTGTCGCAAAGCGGCGCTCTTGGGGCATCAATAATTGATATTTCAGCTTCAGAGGGATTAGGATTCTCACGGATGGCATTCTTGGGCAATGAGTCTGACATTGATTTTAATGAAGTTATTGAATATCTGAATTCTGACAAAGACACAAAAGTCATTCTTCTGTATATTGAGGCATTGAAGAAAGGGAAAGAATTCATTGAAGTTGCAGGAAAATGCAGGAAGCCGATTATAGTGATAAAATCAGGCAGCAGCCTTGCAGGGAGCAGGGCGGCATTAACACATACGGGCTCTCTCTCAGGAAGTGCAGAGATTTACAATGCTGCATTCAAGCAGGCAGGAGTTGTTATTGTGGATTCAATAACAAATGCATTGAATCTTGCAAGATTCATCTCACTCAGCAAGTTTGATGTGAAATCCAAAAAAATAGAGAATGTGCTGATATTGAGCAATGCCGGCGGAGCGGCAGTTCTGAGTGCAGATTACTGTGAAAAAGAAGGATTGAATGTCATACAGATTCCTCCAAACATTCTTGAAAAATTGAATAGAATACTGCCTGCAGCATGGAGCAAAAACAATCCAATAGACTTGATGGGTGATGCGGATGCCAAGAGATACAAGGATGCTCTTTTATTGCTTGAAAAGGAGAATTTCTTTGATGTTCTGATATGCCTTCTTACCCCTCAGGCAATGACGCAGCCATATGAGACTGCTCTTGCCCTGAAAAAATTTGCAGAAAAATCCCGCAAGCCAGTTCTGGCTTCTTTTATAGGGGGCAGAAGGGTGAAAAGAGCAGCAGATTATCTAAATAAGCACAAAATTTTGTTCTTTTCAGAGCCAAAAAGGTGCGTTGAAATTATTGCGGCGTTGAAAGGAGATTCAAAATGAGGGTAATGACAGAAAAAGATGCAGAGGATTTTTTGGAAAAACAGGGGTTCTCAATTGTAGAAAGAATGGTTGTTAAAACAAGGCAAGATATTCCTAAGGCGGCCAGAAAAATTGGCTTTCCTGTTGTTTTGAAACTTTCCTCCAGCAGCATTATACATAAGACAGAATTGAATGCTGTTGCAGTTGACTTAAAAAATACTCTGGGAATCGCAAATGCACTGAGAAAAATGCCAAAAATCAAAAATGCTGAGTTTATTGTCCAGAAATTCGTGAAAGGGAATGAGCTGCTTATTGGCTTGAAGAAGGATGCAGTCTTCGGGCATGTTTTAATTTTTGGTTCTGGCGGGATTTACACAGAAATTTTCAAAGATGTAAGCATGAGGGTTCTTCCTGCAAACAGGAAAGAGATTGAGAACATGGTTAGGGAGACAAGGGCATTTCAACTATTAATCGCGAGAGGCAAGAAGTTCAACATGCAGAAACTTCTTGATGTGCTGGAAAAAACAGCGAAACTTGCAGCAAAGCATCCAGAAATAAAGGAACTTGATATTAATCCCCTGATTGTGAATGAGAAAGAATGCTTGGTTGTGGATGCCAGAATTGTTTTTAATTAAGGATATTTATTTTTTTAAGTGTCCCATTGCAATCTTGAGGCATTTTCTCTGGTTGGGGTATTCAAGCAGTTTTAGCGCTGTGCTATAATCTGTCCAGACAAATCTGTCATGCTCCATCTTGTCAATCCTAATTTTTTTGCTTTTTAATCCAGCAATGAATAGCACATAAGTTTGCCCCCTGAAGCCAACCTTTTTCTGGAATTTTTTCCCGTAATCATATCTCCCGGAATGGTGAAGATTAATTATTTTATCGGCTTTTTGTCCGGTTTCCTCTTTGATTTCCCGTTTTGCTGTTTCCTCTGCACTTTCCCCATTTTTCCGCTTACCCTTGCATAACTCCCAGCCGTTCCAATGCAGCTTTCTGTGCAAGAGCAGGAATTCTGGTTTTTCGCCATGATAGAGAATGCAGAAAACCCCTTTTCTGTACTTATTCTTAATTTTCATCTTTTTCTGGACTGTATGCACACTAAAATTTATAAATGCTCCTTTTCTCCTTGCATGGATTAAGATGTTCATCTTAAAGGGAAGCTTTGCTTTTGTAAGGTTATCCTAATTTGGAATATTTCTGTATTTATTTTAAAATGAGAATTGTAAAGGATTTTTTATGGAAGCATGGCATGACTGTTGGGGAATTGGTTGCCAAGTTTGGCAGCCTGGGCTTTCAGGCAATAGAGCTGCATGAAGCATCGGAGATAATCCTAAAGATGAAAAAAGCCCGGGCAAAAATCTTTCTGACTTTTACATCAAACATGGTTACATCGGGCTTAAGGGGTTTTTTTGCGCAGCTTGTCAAGCTGGGCATGGCTGATGCCATTGTAACAACATCCGGCTCGATTGAGGAGGATATAATGAAATTTCTTGGGGATAATTTTGAAATTTCCAATTTTAATGCAGATGATGTCCAGCTTCATGAAAAAGGCGAGAACAGAATAGGGAACTTGCTGATAAGGAATGAGAGCTATATGAAATTTGAGGATAAAATGAATGAATGCCTAAACAGGATTTATGAAAAGAAAAAAAGGATTGACACTTCAGAACTGCTCAGGGAGCTTGGCTTGATGTTCAAGGATGAGAATTCCTTCTTGTATCAGGCAGCCAAGAATAATATCCCTGTTTTCTGCCCCGGAATTGCTGACTCTGCTATAGGATTTCACCTGTTCATGTTCCAGCAGAAGCATAATGATTTTATTATTGACACCATCCACGACATAAAGAATGCGGTTCTCTGCTCCAGCCATGATGAGAAAAAAGGGCTGATAGCATTGGGAGGCAGCATATCCAAGCATTACGCAATCTTCGCAGGGCTGCTTTCAGGGGGGTTTGATTATGCTGTTTACCTGACAACATCCCATGCAACTTCTGGCAGCTTTTCAGGAGCAACAACCAATGAGGCAAAATCATGGGGCAAGATAAAGGATGATGCGGCTGCAGCAACAGTCATAGGCGATGTCACAATCACCTTCCCCCTTGTCATGATACCTGTTCTTGAAATTTTGAAGAAAGAAAAACTGCTGAAAATCTGATTAAAAAAATTTCAACTCTAAAATGCAAGCGCGTTTCATTCTAAGCAGGAAAATGGTTCTGAAGCAGTATGAACTTTTGAAAAAGTTGGGCGTGAAAACAAGCTACAGCTTTAAGACTAACAGGGAGGTTGGGAAAATCTTGGAGGAGGCGACAGATTCTGAATTCTCAATACATCTTCTTGAAGAAACAGGCATGATTAAGAACAAAAAGAGAATATGGTTTTTTGCTCAGGCATGGAGCAAAAAAGATATCGGAGAGATAACAAAAAAAGGCGTAAGAAAATTTGTTGTTGACAATGAGAAGGATTTGCAGGAACTGCTTGGGTTTCTTGCAAAAAGCAAAATCACAATTGATTTGGCATTGAGAATGCAGTTTCATGAGCATAGGGTGTCATCAGGCAGATATTTTGCATATGGCATGCCCTCTTCAAAAGTCAATGGGATAATATCAGAAATAAAGGATAATCCCAGCATCAGCAGGCTGGGAGTGCACATCCACCGGAAAAGCCAGAACACAAGCGAATGGGAAATCAAAAGCGAGCTGCTTGATTCATTGGCAAGCCAGAGCATGAAAAGGATAAATTTTGTAAATCTTGGGGGCGGCTTGCCTGTGCAGTACAAGAGTTATACAGCAGAGATAATGCCATACATCTTTAATAAAATCAAGGAAGCAGCAGCATGGCTGCATGAAAAAGGCATAGAAGCATACATAGAGCCGGGCAGGTTTGTTGCCGCTCCTGCAGTAAAGCTTGAAACTGGAATAATCCAGATTTATAGCAGCGTAATTGTTGTCAACACCTCGCTTTACAATTGTGCATTGGACACATTGATAACAGAGACGAAAATGCTTGTTGAAAATGAGCTTGCTGATTATGAGAAAGGGGAGTATTATCTAATAAAAGGAAACTCTCCGACAAGAGACGATATTTTTCGGTATAAAGTGAAGTTAAAGCAGCTGAAAGTAGGGGACAAAATTGTTTTTCTTAATGCAGGGGCATACAACTACACGACAGATTTCTGCGGCTTCAGGAAACTTAAGACAGAGATTGTTGATTGATTAAAAGTTAGGTGAATTACAATTTGGTTATTCAGTCAGGGTTTGAAAATTTGCTCTAATAGAATTTATATCTTCATTGTTTATCTTACTGATAAAAAGCTTCATCTTTATTAAAAAGTCTTCTGCTTTTAATGTCATATTTCTGCAGGAATCTTCTGTAGGAAGAGGACCATTCTCACTTGCTTCAACTTATGTCAGCCCCCAACTCATTGTGGGAGCTTTTGCACTCTCCATAGTTGTTGGCTTAATTGCTGGTGCAGTGCCCACATATGGGGCATCAAAACTAAAACCAGTTGATGCGTTGAGATATGAATGATAAAATAATCTGAATCCCGATTTCTATATTTTAGTATAGCAATTTATATAAATAAACTGCCCTAAGAATCATCTATAAGTAGTTCAAAATTAAGTGATTTTTTAAATTCTATTTTATCTCTTGTAAGCTTCATCGTGATGCCCAAAAAAGATAAACTTGACTGTTTTTGCGGATTCATCAATTTCAAACTTGAGAACAAAGCTTTTCATGATATGCACCCGCCTTTCACCTGATAGGTCATATCTCAAGGGCTTGTAATGCTGCGGGTTCTGAATAATTTCATTCATCTTTTTTCTAAGAGAAGACCCAAGAACTGGATTTTTCTTGCATAATTTATTTATTTCCTCTTGACATTTAGGATGAACATAGATGCTGTAACTCATTTTAACCTTTTTATGCAAAAAGAGATAAGATTTCAGTGTTTAAATATTTCATCTACAGAATTAAATTTCAAAAAAGGTCCTTTCTTCCTTTTTTCTATCTCTTTCTTAAATTCTTCTTTCAGAGGCAGCTCATCTACAGGATGCCAGTCAATTTTCTCGCAGAAATCCCAGTCTATATCAGAAATCTCTCCACTCTTCAAATATTTCTCAAATATTATCTTTTTCATAGCTTCTTCTCTAGCAATTTCACTCCAATTTACCCACATGAATGCCTTTAGCTGATTCTTAAAGTCTTCAGATACAGACAAGGTTAATGAAGCCATTTTATAGTTTCCCAGAGTTTTTCAACTCTTCAAATTTTTTTAATTCTTTAATTCTAAGTTCAAATCTCTTCTTCAGATATTCTGCCCAGTTTATCTCTGAATGCTCGTCCAGCTTCTTCTTTAAATCCTTAGGTATTGAAACAGTAAAGGTTCCCATTTTTAATAAACTAATCTTAGTGTATAAACAAATATTTGTTAGTATATTTAAACCTTTTGGTTTAGTAAATCTATTATTCAAAAGCTGTTTTAAGTTATGCTAATCTATATAAATCAATTATATTCATAGGCTTCAGAAGTAGGCTAAAAATACGCGATTTGCAATTCAGTTTCAACGGACGTCGGGTCCATCAGGGTCCAACACTTCTTGGATGGCAAGCTTTATAAACAAAATTTATATAGTTCTACAATTTCATTTTTAAGGAGTTGAGCATGGAGCAGGGTGAAGTGAAAAAAGAGGTTGCCAGTAATATTAAGGAAGAGGAGAAGCATAGCACCCCAGAACCTAATTCTAAGGACTATGCGAAAGTCTCTGTTAAGAAACTTAGGCAGGAGGATATCCTTCCCATTTTGAAGCTTGTCGCGCCTGGAACTGCATTAAGTTCAGCGATAATAGACATAACAAAGGCAAAGAAAGGGGCGCTGATTATTGTTGACACGCAGAATTTGCAGAAGATTATAGAGGGGGGATTCAGGGTAAACTGCAGGTTCACCCCCCAACGGCTGGTTGAATTGAGCAAGATGGACGGCGCAATCATCCTTTCGAAGGATATGAAAAAGATTCTTTATGCAAATACACTGCTCTCCCCAGACATAAGAATTCCGACGAGAGAAACCGGAACAAGGCACAAGGCAGCAGAAAGAACCGCCAAGCAGTTCAAGACAATTGCCATTGCTGTTTCAGAGAGGCGCAATACTATAACCCTCTATTATGAAAATTTGCGCTACAGCCTGAAGAATTCCAGCGAGGTTTTAAGCAGGGCAATTGAGTCATTGCAGCTTCTTGAAAAGCATTGTGAAATTTTTCAGGATTTGCTTACAAACCTCAACGTGCTTGAATTCACAAATCTGGCTACTATAAATGACATATGCCTTATAATCCAAAGGGCGGAGATAATTCTCAAGATATCCACAATGATAAGGCGTTATATAGTGGAGTTAGGGAATGAGGGAGTCTTGCTCAGGATAAGGCTGAAGGAGCTTGTAAAGGATATAGAGAAGGAGGAGATGCTTGTCATAGAGGACTACTCAAAGCTGAAAGCAAGAAAAACAAAAAACCTATTTTCAGTGCTTTCATTTGAAGAGCTCCTTGACATAAACAACATACTTCTTGCCCTTGCATGCAAAGAAGAGGACACCCCACTTGGTAAGGGCTCAAGGCTGCTTAGCAAGGCAAAAATTGAGCAGCAGGATATCCTCAAGCTTGTCAAGTCATTCAAGAATTTAAACACTATCTTTGAGTCCCCGACAGAAAAACTTGCTGCAGTGTTGAATAATGAAAGTAAGGCAAGAAAGCTTCAGAAAGATTTAATACACATGAAAGAGCAGGTTATGTTGGGAAAGAGGATATAAGCAAGCTTTCCGAACAAATAAAAATGCTCACCCAAAAGGAGATATTGGAATTCCGTGAACTGCTAAATACTGCACAGAACCCTCTTTTTTTGTTTGATAATGATACTGATGGCTTGTCTGCCTTCCTGCTTTTGAGGAGACTTGCAGGAAAAGGGAAGGGAGTTGTGATTAAATCTTTTCCTGACTTGAATGCAAGTTATACAAGGAAGCTTTACGAGTTCAATCCGGATTATGTATTTGTTCTTGACAAGCCATTAATTGCCAAGGAATTTATTGACACTGCCCTGTCTTTAGGAATAAAGGTTGTGTGGCTTGACCATCATCCATTGCAGGAGCATGAAGGTGTTTTTTACTTCAACCCGCTTGCATCAGAGCCTGCAACAAACGAGCCGACTTCCTACTGGGCTTACCAGATTGCAGGAAGGAAGAATGATGCATGGCTTGCGATGCTCGGCTGCATCGGCGACTGGTTTTTGCCTGAGTTTTCACAAGAGTTCCACAAGCAATACCAGGATATTTTTTCAGATGTAAAAACAGCTGCCCAGGCACTCTATGAAACTCCTCTTGGCAAGATTGCAAAAATACTAAGCTTTGCATTAAAAGACAGGACAACAAATGTCGTGAGGATGATTAAGTTTCTTATAGAAGTAAAAGATTTGCATGAACTGCTTGATGAGAACAGCAAGACAAGAACGATGTATAAAAGGTTCAGGGAGATAAACGGGAAATATTCCAAGCTTCTGGAAAAGGCAAAATCCTTTGCAAAAGGCAAGCTCCTGTTTTTCCAGTATTCTGGAGATTTAAGCATTTCAGGCGAGCTTGCAAATGAGCTTTTCTATAATTTCCCTGACAAGACAGTTGCAATTGCATACATAAAAGGGAGCGATGCGCAGATTTCATTGCGTTCAAAACAGGATATAAGAGAAAAAACAGCAATTGCAATTCAGGGTATTGAAGGAAGGTCAGGAGGGCATAAAAACGCCTGCGCTGCAAAAGTCCCTGTTTCTGACCTGCCGAAATTCAGGGAGAATCTGGAGAAAGAGCTTAATCCCTTAATATGATTTTCCAATATAGGCAAGATAATCTGCGTGTTTTCCGCAGATTATGCATCTCTCATTGCGGGGCTTCTGCTTTTCTGGTATGTTCAGGACTTTTGCGCCGTCTGTCCTTGATTTCAGCATATCCTCGCATTCCCTTGACTTGCATAAGGGCGTGAGGGCAATTTTTTTATCCTTGACTGCCTTTATTGTTTCTTGGAGCGATGCTGTTTTCACTATTCCATCTTTCAGCATTTTCTCTGCTTTTCTGAACAGGCATTCCTGGATGTCATCCAGAATTGCAGGAACTTTTTTCTCAATCTCAGAAATTTTTACAATTTCCTTTTTGCTGCTGTCTCTCCTGACAAGAATAGCAGAATTTTTTTCAATATCTTTCGGTCCTATCTCTATCCTCAGGGGAATGCCTTTTAATTCCCATTCATTAAACTTGAATCCGGGAGTATGCCCCTCTCTTGCGTCAAGGATTGGGCTGAATCTTTCAAGTTTCTTTTTTATTTCTTCTGCTTTTTTAATGACTTTGTTTTTGCTGTCATCAAAAAGTATTGGAACAATAACAACAGCATTCTCGGCAATTTTTGGCGGCAGTATTAATCCCTTTGAATCAGAATGAATTGCGAACATAACCCCAATCATTCTTGTTGTTATCGCGAATGTATTCTGGTAGGCATACTGCTCCTTTCCGCTCTTGTCAAGGAATTTTATGCTGTATGCCTTTGCAAAGTTCTGCCCGTCATAATGGAAGTCAGGCCCCTGTATTGCTTTCCCGTTTGGCATCAGGAATTCCATCGAAATTGTGTATTCTGCCCCCGCAAATTTTTCTTTCTCACTTTTTCTGCCAATTAATGAGGGCAGTGCCATAAATTTTTCACAAATTTCCCTGTATATGGAAATCACCTGCTCTCTCTCAGCTTCTGCCTCTTCTTTTGTCGCGTAAACAGTATGCCCCTCATTCCACAGGAATTCCCTTGTCCTCAGGAAGGGGATAGGATTCTTAAATTCCCACCTTACAATGTTATTCCACTGGTTGATTTTCAACGGCAAGTCCCTCCAGCTTCTTATCCATTTAGAGTATGACTCATACATTATAGTCTCTGAAGTGGGGCGGACAGCAAGTCTTTCTGCAAGTTTTGTGTTTCCTGCTTCTGTAACCCATGCAACCTCCGGACTGAACCCTTTGATATGCTCCTGCTCTTTTGCAAGTGTTTTTTCAGGGATGAACAATGGGAAATATGCATTTTTTATGCCTAATACCCTAAACCTTTTGTCAATCTCTTCCCTGATTTTTTCCCATATTGCATATGCGCTTGGCTTCAGGATAATGCATCCAGAAACACTGCTGTAATCAGCCAAGTCCGCCTTAATCATCAGTTGAGTGAACCACTCAGAGAACTCATCCTTCTCGGCAGTAATACCAATCTCTTTCTTCTCTGGTTCTTTATTATTCCCTTTTTTTGCCATGTTTGATATATGGTGGCCTATTTTATAAATATTAAGATGGGCCTAAGAGGATTTGAACCCCTGTCTCTCGGTTTCTTTCGTTTTTCTTCGAGGTCTTTTTTTAAAAGAGCTCTCCGAAGCCGAGTGCCCTATCCAGGCTAGGCGATAGGCCCAAGCAATTCCAGGCAAAAGGAATTTAAAAGGTTAATCACTTTTCCCTGCATGGAAAAAGAGGGCTTTTACAGGGCAGTCACAACCCTTGTAGGCACAATTATTGGTGCAGGTATTCTTGCAATTCCTTATGCCATCATGAAGGCAGGATTTCTTACAGGCCTGCTGAATCTTGTTGTGTTAAGCGCGGCTTCTTTTCTTATCTACCTGTTCACAGGAGAGATTGTGCTAAGGACAGAGGGAAATCACCAGTTGCCGGGCTATGCAGAAAAATATCTTGGCAAGGTTGGTAGCATGCTGATGGCTTTCGCAATGATATTTGGGATATATGGCGCGTTAGTCTCATATATCATTGGTGTCGGCAGAACTTTTACAGAGCTTTTTGGCATGCAGGATGTTTTATTGAATTTTCTCGGCTTTTCCTTCCAGTTCAATTTTATTTTCAGCATCCTTTTCTTCATTTTTGTCTCTTTTGTTGTATATATCGGCTTGAAAATGGTCGGAAAATCAGAATTGATAATGAGCTCATTAATAATAATCGCCCTGCTGTCAGTATCATTGCTTTCATTGCCACGGCTTGAGATTTCAAATCTTATGTCATTCAACTTTAGCAGGATTCTAACTCCTTATGGGGTGATACTTTTTGCGCTTTCAGGGGCTGTTGCTGTCCCTGAAATGAAAGAGCAGCTGCAAAAGAACAGGAAACTGCTGAAAAAAGCAATTCTTGCCGGGGTTTTAATTCCAGTTATTCTCTACTTTTTGTTTTCCCTGTCAGTTGTCGGTGCATGCGGCTCAGGAACAACAGAGATTGCAACTATCTGCCTGGGTCAGAAATTTGGCACCGTTGTCTTTTTGCTTGGCAATCTTTTTGCAATATTTGCGATGTCAACGAGCTTTATGAGCTTAGGGCTTGGACTGAAGGAGATGTATCATTATGATTACAAGAAGAATGAAAATTTGTCTTGGGTTTATGCCTGCCTTGTTCCTTTTTTGTTCTATTTCCTGATATTATTTTTTGTTCAGGGAGAAATATTTTTTAAGACGATAGCAATCTCAGGCGGCATAACAATGACTTTAGAGGGCATTCTGATTGTGTTGATGCATAACAGGGCAAAAAAATATGGTGACAGGAAACCAGAATACAGAATCAGGGCAAGTAAGATTATTTCTGCAATTTTAATCTTAATATTTTTACTTGGATTGCTTTATACCCTGCTGGAATTTGCTGGTGTGATTTAAACTTAATCTAACATTGTTATTTTAATAATTTGAGCAATATTTCCCTTGCAATCCTGCTGTCTGCCCTGCCTTTTGTTGCAGCCATAACCTGCCCCAGCAAAAAGTCAAGCGCTTTTTTCTCCCCTGATTTAAAATCCTGGACTGCCTTTGGATTATTTTTCAGGATATCAACGCAGATTTTTTCAAGTTCCTCCTTGTCCTCAATCCTTGCTGTCTCTTTCAGTTTTTCCTTTGGATTGAATGATTTAGGGATGAACCTGTTCAGAAGTTTTTTTGCAGCAGTTTCAGTTATCTCCTTTTTTTCAATCATTTTGAGCAGCTCTGAAAAATGCCCGGGATTTATACTCACATCCTCAAGCTGCTTTTTATTCCAGTTTAAAATCCTCAGCAATTCAATTGTAACCCAGTATGAAGCAAGTTTCTTGTCAATGCCAAAATTCAGCACTTGCTCGTAAAATTCTGAAATTGCCCTGTTCTGGCTCAGCACTTCTGCAGTGTCAGTTTCAATCTTGTGCTGCTTCACAAATCTGTTTGTTTTTGCATGAGGAAGTTCAGGCAGTTCTTTCTCAATCTTAGCAGCGAGGTTTTTGTCATGAAGCATGATTGGCAAGTCAGGGTCTGGAATAAATCTGTAGTCCTCTGCCTGCTCTTTTTCTCTCATTAAAATTGTTATGCCATTTGCCTCGTCAAAAGCCCTCGTTTCCCTTTTTACAGTATTTCCCTTTTTTGTTTCAGCTTCCTGCCTTGCAGTCTCGTACTCTACTGCTTTCATTATACTGTTCAATGAGTTGATATTTTTTATCTCAACTCTTTCTCCAGAAGTAGAGATGTTTACATCTGCCTTTATGCCTGCATCCTTTTCTAGTGCTTTTATGTATCCAAGTGTGATTATCAATTTTTTCAGCCACTCTCTAACCTCTTTAGAGGATTTAAAGTCCGGCTCAGTAACAATTTCCACAAGAGGCAAGCCGCATCTGTTGTAATCAACTTCTCCTGTATCAGGATTCCATGCTGCAGGGTCTTCCTCAAGATGCACTTCCCTTATGCGTATGCCTAAGAATTCTCCTCCAGAGCCGACAGGTACACTATAAGAGCCAGAGATTGTATCCTGATAACCTTTTGGCAGGTCAGGCCAGTCATAGTGCTTTCTCTGCCATATCAATGCCTTCTCGCTTAATTTGCATTCAAGCATTAATGCTATTGCAATTGATTCCTTTATCGCCTCTTCATTAGGAAGCATCGGCTTGCTTCCGGGATATCCACAACAAATTGGGCAAATGTTAGTATTAGGTTTAGTATTTCCTTTTTTGTAATTAGTAGGACATCTACAAAAAAGTTTTTCTTTTGTTACTAAATATCCATGAACTTCTAATCCTATCTTAACATTTGACATTTTTCAAGGCTATTTGGTTTAGTTTATTTATTTTTTCTGGATGATTGGAGGATATAACATTAAAAAATCTTCTTATAGTCTCTCGTTTGGATGTTCTTATCCTAAAGAACTCTTGATTTTGAGTTCTCTTGGGTTCACTTAGATTTATTCCATTTTCGTTGAGTTTATCTCTAACCCAAATAAGTATTTCACATGGAAGATCACTTGAGGCTTGCCCAATATCTAACCAAGGATTTTTCTTGGTTTCTCCTACCCCCCCTTCAGCATCAAAAAATCCTCTTATAAAAGAAAACTGTAAAGGCAGCTCAGAACTTTTTATAATCCTTGGGACTTCAATATCTCTAACCTTCTTCCCAGATTTTAGATTTAGCACATTTTTAAAAAAAAGATAGACTGGTTTAGAACAAATTCTTAATGTGTACCATTTTTTTGATTCCTTTGTTTGAAAGTAGATATTTCCCTTAATGTTAAATTGTTTATATAAAATTTCATTTATCTTTTCTAAAAATTCTTTATTACCCTCATAAAAATATATGGAATGTTCTTGAAAATCTCCTACATTTTCTTTTTTAAGGTGCCCATCTCCTTGGAAAAAACCAATTATATAAGCTAAATCCTTATTTAATTCTCTTGGTAATATTATTTTTCTTTGACTATTTTGGCTATATCCTTCATTACCCATGTAAATAAAATCCCATCTCTTTGTGAATTCTTTTTCACTTTTTTTACAATTCTTTTTCCAGAATCTTAATAAAACATAAATTTTTGAGATGGGAATAGGATTGTATCCCCTTACCCAAGAATAAAGTGTTTGATAGGGGATATTTAACTCTTTTGATAATTTCTTAATTGTTTTCTTATTATATAATTTTTTAATATCTGAATAAATTGATTTTATAGTTGGAGAAACACCATGCAAACAAATGTTTTTCCTTTTTTCCTTATTTTCTGCTTTTTCTATTTCTGGAAGGTAATTTTTAAGTTTCAATTTTAACTCCAAGTTTTCTGATTATTTCTATAGTATTCCAAGAATCTTTAATTTTCTTTTTAACATTATTTTCAAATTTTGATACAGCTGGTTGAGAAAGATTAAGTTTTTCTGCTATCTTTTTCTGCTTTAATCCTTTTTTTCTTAATTTTATAATCTCGATTTCTCTTTCTGTTAACATAACTATTATAGGTTATATTAGATATATAAAACTTTCGGTTTTAACAAGAAATATACCCATGTATCTCCAAGCCGATTTTTACCATAACAGGCCAAGCAAAAGGGATTTTAAAAAATCTTCCCTCTGAAAGAGATTAAACCTTAGCAAGAAATCTGTCTGCTTCAGCTGATAGATGAATTGTGTTAAATTATCTAAAAAGAAAGAAGGTAAGATTTATCATAAGTATGTTATTGTTTTAAAGAAAGGTTTAGTTGAAAAGGCAGGGTTCAAGGAAAGAGAGTATCTTTCAGAACACGAAGGGGGGAGGGCTATTGGATAGGGGAAGCCGAGAGATTTGAGAAGGGAGCAAGCCAGAGGGCTGATATCCTGAGAAAGCAGCGGAAGAAAAGGTAGATTTTTTCTTATCTCGTGTATTCCGTTTAGGTTGCAGGGCTTGGTTCTTGGGTTTTCGAGCCAGCAGGCGAGAAAACAGGTGGGGAAAGGGTCAAAAAGCTAAAAACAGAAAGGTTTAAATAATGTTTAAACATTGTTTAAACTATGATAGAGACAGGAGTTATTAAAAATATAAGAAGATGGGGCAATTCTGCTGGGGTTCTGCTGCCTAGAGAGTGGATAGGAAAAGAAGCAAGAATAATCCTGGTGGACAGGAGCTTGGAGATAAGGAAAGAGGTTTTTGATATTCTCTCTGGCTATTTGGAAGACATTTTAGGGATATATCTCACAGGAAGCTATGCGAGAAATGAGCAAACTGAAGAGTCAGACATAGACATAATTGCTATTTCAAACAAAACAAAAAAAGAGATTATTTCAGGGAGATATCATGTTTCTATTGCAACCTTGGAGAGCATCAAAAAGACTTTAGAAACCAACCCTGAACTGATTCTGCCCAGGATAGATGAAGCCAAAATAATATTGAACAGCTCTCTGCTGGATGAATTGAAAAGCAAGAAAATAGGCAGAAATTCATTTAAAGGGTTTATAGGGGACAGCAGGAGAATAATCAGGATAAACAGGGGATTTATAGAACTGGATAAAGAACAGGGATTTAAAGATTTAGATTCTGTTAATGTGATTTATTCAATTATTTTAAGGTTAAGGGGGGTTTTTCTTATTAACAAACTTCTTAAAAAAGAAAAATATAATAAGAAAGATTTTCTTCAATGGATAGAAAAAGAAGCTGGCAAAGAAGCAGAGAAAGTTTATGATACCTATCAACAAATAAGGGATGACAAGAAAGTTAAAGCAGAGATACAGATAGAAATCGCTGAAAGATTATTGAATAAACTGGAAAAAGAGGTAGATAAGCTATGAAAAGAAAAAAACGGCTGCAAAAAGGGATTAAATCAATCAAAGAGCAGATAAATCTTCATGTTGAGAAAAAGGAGATTGCAAAAAAAAAGGGCAAAGTTGAATTGGCAGGATATTATAATAAGGAAATAGAAAAATTAGAAGAAACAAAAGAGAAAAAAGAAAAGCAGATGGAAAGGTAGATTCTGTATATTTTGAACGAGGTTTTTGATTTCTGTATTCTGTCTAATCTGCAGGGCCGGGTTCTGAGTTTTTTAGCTGAGGAAGGGGGCTAAAAGACGGATTATGTAGACAAAAAATAGAAAGATTTAAATATGTAGTCACCTAATATAATCAGATGTATATAGAAAAAAGAAGAGTTAAAGGAAGGGTGAAGAACTATCTTGCCCATTCATTCAGGGAAGGCGGCAAAGTTCACAAGATAAGAAAATATCTTGGGGCAGATTTGAATTCTCAAATCTTGAAAGAAAGAGTGGAAAAAGCAAGACAACTGATTCTTGAAGAGATAAATCAGTACAAAATAATAAAAGACCCGCTGCAAACGCCTTTATCAAACGAGGAAATAGAATTAGTTGAGAACTTAGAAGCCGTAGGGGAGTTGAAGGTATTTCATCTGTCTAAGAGACAGTGGGAGCTATTTTCAGAACTGTTTACATACAGCACAAATGCCATTGAAGGAAGCGAATTAGATCGCCTAGAAGTCAAGGAAATTTTAGAGAAAGACAAATGGCCTAAAAAGTCAAAAGAAGATATTGCTGAAGCTTATGGTGTAAATGAGGCAATCCAATATATAAGAAACACAAAAGAGCATTTATCATTGAACTTGATAAAAGAGCTTCACGAAATTGTTTTTAGAAATTCAAGGAATTTTGCAGGTTATTTTAGGATGCGTGGAGAGGAGGTTGTTGTTAGAGATGGCTTGGGAAATGTTATTCACCATGGAGCCCCACAATCGCGGGTTCTCACGCTGCTGAACGAGTTAGTTGAATGGTATAGCAAGAATAGAAAAAAATATCCTGCATTGATTCTTGCTGCAGTTGTTCATAATCAGTTCGAGAATATACATCCATTCAGAGACGGTAATGGGAGAGTTGGCAGGCTGCTGCTGAATAACATACTGATTAAAAATGGATTGCCGCCACTAAATATTGATTTTAACAATAGAAAAGACTATTATCATGCACTGCAAGAGTATGAAAAGAATCATAATTTAAAACCAACAATTGACCTTCTTTTGAAGGAGTACAGGGCGTTAAGAAGGAGATTGAGGTGACTACATTCTGCAATTTTGTGGTCACCTAATCAGGCATCCTGTTTGATGTACAGGGCTTTGTTCTGCCTGTTTTTTGGTTTAGGGGTGTGAGAGCTCATAACATTTATAAATTCTATTTAATATTTGATAATATGGGAGCAAGACCCCCTGAAGCAAAAAAGAGAAGAATGGAATACAACATTGACCAGGAAATTTATGATAATTTTGTCAAGGCATGCAGCAAAAAAGGGCTTGCGCCGCAGGTTTTGATTGAGCAGTTTATGAAGAGGTTTAATCAGACAGGGCAGGCTCAGTTTTCTAGTCTCTATCCCTGATTTCTGCATGGCGGGGTGTGGCAGCAATGGGTTTTTTGGCAGAAAAAGGGAAGGTATCGGAAATCTCAGAAATCTTTTGATTTCTGATGGGGCGATAGGGTTAAAAAGATTACAGAAAACTGCAAAACAGATAAACTTAAAATTAACAGATTTTTAAAAAGAGTATGACTTATGCAGTTTACACAACTGAAAGTTTTGAAAAAGAGATTGAAAAGATTTCTGCATTTGAAAGAGGGATAATACAGAAGATGTTTCTGCAGCTTAAAGAAAATCCTTATATTGGCGGCCAAATAAGATACAGGTTTTTCCGTGAGAAGAAAATAAAAGATAAAAGAATTTACTATCTGATTTATGATGATTTAAAAGCAGTTCTTGTTGTTGCTTTTGGGGGAAAGAAGGCTCAGCAGGAAACAATTGACGAGACTGTAAAATATTTTCCAGAGTTTAGAAGATATCTTGAGAATCTTTTAAAAAGTGAAAGAAGATAAAGAAGGACTAAGCAACTCTCTTTATTCTCCCTTTTTTAACGTCTTCTAAACTGTTTTTGAACTGTTTTATCAGGTCAACATCTATTTTTTTTAAGATTACCAAATCGTTCATTTTTTCTACAGCTAAAATTGAGCCCTTGTTTATTCCAAGCTCGTTTCTTATTCTTAGCGGTATAACTACCTGCCCCTTTGAGCTTATTTTTGTTATTTCGGTTTCCATTTTGCACTCCTATGTAAGAAAGTAAGATTTTCCTATTTTTAAAGGTTTTGGTTTTCTAATCCCTATCCTTGATTTCTTTCTGGGCTTGGTTCTTGGGATTTTATCTCTCATAAATATTCCTTCTATGCCCGACTTTAGTGACTTTTATTGTTTTTAAAGAAATATCAACATCAACTATTGCCCTGTAATTCCCGATTCTAAGCTTAAAGCCATCAATTTCTGCCAAATGCTCAAGAAACCTAAAAGGCTCTTCCTTGCATAACTGAAGCTTGTTCCAGATTCTTTCCTTTACTTCCCTGCCAAGCTTATTCAAATCATGCAAAGCCTTCTTTTCAAAAATAAGATGGTACATGCCTTAAAGCCCAAGAATTTTCTTTGCCTCTTCTTCTGTGTAGAACTCGCCTTTTTTAATCCTTTCTCTGGCTTCCTTGATTTCAAGAATAGTCTTTTGGCTTAATTTGGGCTCTTTCTCGCACATTTTTGCAAGGTATAGCAGCTTTCTGACTAGCTCATCATAGCTCTCGCTCTTGTATTGCCTGAACCCGTCAAGTTCCACTTTTGTTGCAGGATTTAATTTTATTGTTGTTTCCATATACTAAGGTATACTTAAGTATACTATTTAAAGCTTTCGGTGATTATTTTTATCCCTATCCCTGATTTAATCCTGGGGGGTGGCTGCAGTGGGGTTCTGACAGGGAAAGCGGTGGCGAAACTTTAAATATTGGGGTTGTTCTTAAAAAAATAATCAGTTAATAGATGGGCCTGTAGTATAATGGCTATTATCCTCCGTTTGCAACGAAGAGATTCGAGTTCAATTCTCGACAGGTCCATAATTGAGCCCGTGGGTTTTTTGGGATTGAGCCGATGGGTTTTTAAACTCTATCTCATATAAAAAATAATAAGGGGATGGTTTCTGCTCAGAGAATTTCTGGGAATGTTAAAAAATGAATAAATTTAGGAAAACCTTAAGTACATTATTGATTCCTACAATTATAAGTCTAACTGGTTGTTTTCCTGTATCATCCTCTGACTTAGAAGGAATTATCAAAGGAGACAAAGTAAGACTTGTTAGAAAGAATCTATGTGCCAGTCCAGTACATACTACTTATCTTTATGCAACTAAAAGCAAAAAGAAAGAAATATGCTACGTTGATTATGATAATGATTTGAAATTAGATAATGTTAGAGTTTGTATCCCATTTGAAGAAATGAAGTTTTACGATATAAACGACCCATTAGATAGACCAATCATGGAAGAGGCCCAAAAACAATTTGAAGAGTATATGAAGATTATCACCCCATATTTACAAAGCAAGGAAAAAGCCAATTTAAGATAAATTATAGATTTCTTCTAGCTCTATCAAAGTATCTCTTTTAGCAGTTATATAGCAGGGTTTTGTTCATTGGGAAACCGAGCCGAACTGCAGTGAGGCGAGGTTTGGGGCGAGAAAACAGGCTGGGCAGGAAATAAACCTTTAAATATTTTAGTTTCTTGAGGACCATATGACTAAACCTACAAAATGGGAAAGTGAAGTTCAAGAGGCGGCATATAAATTTTTTGCAGTTCCAGTAATTTTTTTGATAGGACTATATGTAGCTTCAGTTATAATACAAGAGTTTACTGGTATAACTGATTTCTTTAGATGGATACTATTCTCTGCAGGACTTATTGGGGCAATAGTATACTACTTTAAAAAACATCTCAGCGAAATTAACTGGTAATCCCCCAAAAAATGGCTAAATTATTTGATGATAAAAAAAGAGAGATTTTTAGATATTTAGACAATTGTGTAAAAGCCCAAAGGTGGGATAATCTAGATAATGAAACAATTCATGAAAAATTTGATAAGAGACTTGGGAAAAAAGAAGTGGAAGGCATTCTTGAAAAATTAGAGGAAGATAAAAGTGTAAAAACAACTGAGATGAGTTATACTATATACTATCCTAAAGATAATGAAAAAGAGGTATTAAAAAATTTATCTAAAAAATCTAAAGCAAATCTAGGATCTATTTATTTTATAATTTCAATTATTTGGCTTTATCTTATTTATAAATTCCCAAAAATAATAAGGATAGTTAGAGGAACAGAGCAGAGTACAAGTAGCGATTTATTTGTTTCAGGGTTTTTAATTAGTATAATAATCATCTTCATTACATCTAATGTAGTTTATGGAATATTTTTATGGTTAAGAAAAAGAATTCCCTTTTTTAAAAAACAGAAAATTGTAGTTAGTATATTCGTCTCTATCTTACTAATAATTTTGGTTGCTATTTTTACCCAGATAAAGTTTCCAAACTATCAGCTAATAGCAACTGCTATTATGACAGTTATAACAATTGTTGTATCTTACTTAATAAATGTAAAAAATTAAAGTTTTTTATCTCTATATCTTCACATAACTCTTTTTAGATATCTAGTTAGGTGGTTCGGAAGGGGCATCAGCCCCTTAATCCAGCATCCCCCACATGATGCTTCTTGCTTGCTTGGTGAGATGGGGATTTTTTCCTATGGATTTCAGGAATTTTGGGATGATTGTGTCAAGATTGTTAATTTCAGAGGGTCTTATCGGAAGGAAAGGAATGCCATAGTATCTGTAAGCCCTGTTCTTTTTTATTGTTCCGCTTCTGCTGTCTCGGTATTGCCCATACATCTCAATTATGCAGTTGTATTCAGGAAGGAAGAAATCAGGAACTGCAAAAACAATTCCGAGTTTCTTGAAATCTGGAAAGACAAGCATCTTGCCCTCATAGAAATAGGCTGTCTTGTTCTTGAAAAGCCAGTTTGCTATCATCACCTCATACAGGCTTCTGACTTCCTCTTTTCTCATTGTGATTTTGCTTAATTTCTTTTTGTTGCCCTTGCCCTGCTCAATGTATCTCATTGCATTCTTGTGCTTTATCAGCCATGCAATGAACCTCTTTCTTGAAGCTTCCCTTAAATTTGGGTGGTTTTTGTAGACTTCTTTTCCTATTCTGCTTGCCCTTTCCCTTTTCTCTGGATTTTTCCATAATTCAATAAGGAATTTTTTGTGTGCTTCTACTTTTTCAGGATGCTTTTTCCAGTATTTCTTCATGTAAATGGAATGCTGCTTTTTCAGTTCTGGATGCTGTTTCAGGAGTTTTATCTTGGAAATGCTGATTTTCTTTTTTATTGTCTTGCTGAGATGAATGCCTTTTCTATGGCTCTTTGTTATGCCCAGCTTGAATAATAACTTTTTTGTCCTGCTTTCCCTTTTTCTTGATGCTAAAGGCATGGGCTTGTTCTTGTTCCAAGGCTTCATGCCTTTAAGAAATCTGCCGAGTTTGTCTCTTGACTGCATTTTACATCAGAACCAATGTTCCGATACCTCCTTTCTTATTTTTTTAGCTGTCTGCCAGTTTATCAATACATTTTTTATGAAATCTTAATTTTTCCTCACTATTGCCATCATTCCTTTTTATTAAAATGTGCCTTTCCTCTATTCTATGCAGGCATACGTAACAGCCGATTGGGTTGAACAAGCCGTTTATTTGATCTATCAATTTTGTTTCCTCCTCAAAGAAGCCATGCCTGTAAAGCAGGATTGCTTTATTGAGTGTGCTTTGATACTGCTTTCCGATTTCTATTACCATTTATATTTCTGGCTGCTGTAGTTTATATTCTTTTAGAATCAATTAGCTTTTCTTTTGCCAAGGATTTTCTTTTTCTAAAAGAAAATGCTTTTTTTAATAATTCTCAGCGAAAAGCTCATAAAATGACTGGGGATGCTTGCATGCAGGGCATTTTTCTGGAGCTTCCATGCCCTCATGGACATAGCCGCAGTTCCTGCATTTCCATTTAGCTGCTTCTGCTTTTTTGAAAACCTTGCCTTCAGCAAGGTTTTTCAGCAGTTTCCTGTATCTCTTTTCATGCTGCTGCTCAACCTCTGCGATCTCCTTGAATGAGCCTGCGATTTCCTCAAAACCTTCCTGCCTTGCAATCTTCTCAAACTCAGGATAAATCTCCCCCCATTCCATTGCCTCACCCTCTGCAGCAGCATCTAGGTTCTCGATTGTTGTTTTTATTATGCCTGCAGGATAAGATGCGGTTATCTCGGCATTCCCGCCCTGAAGATATTTGAAGAAAACTTCTGCATGCTCTTTTTCATTATCTGCTGTCTCAAGGAATATTGAGGAAATCTGTTCAAAGCCCTCATCTCTGGCTATGCTGGAGAAATAAGTGTATCTGTTCCTTGCCTGCGACTCTCCTGCAAACGCCTTCAGCAAGTTCTGCTCTGTTTTGCTTCCTTTTACAGATGCCATTTTTATTTCCAGATGATTTTTTCCAGCTTTTTAATCTTTTCCCCCCATTATATTTATAATTATTAACTAATAAGTGGTAACAAACAGAAAGGTTTATAAGCGAGGGCATATCCAATAAGTTATGGTGGAAATAACAAATCCAAAATTGAGGGAATTGGACAGGAAAATTGGGGATTTTTATAAGCTCTCTGACAGATATTTTGGCTCATTGGCTAATATGCATGGAAGAGCAGTCTACAAGTCTGGCTTGGCGGCCTTGCTGGCTGAAGCTGACAGCATAAAGCCGGAATCTGAATTTGATGGGCTTGTTTTGAGGAATATTCATTCTAATTTAAGATTGAATGATTTGGTTATGGACTATTTTACAGACCCAAATTTTTCTTTATCAGTAAGGGAATTTTTTGATAGAATTGCCGGGAATGGCTCTTTTGAACATTTGGAAATGAAAGTCAAATCTCCCCTTTGGGTGGAAAGGTGGGAACATTCTGAAAAAAGTCAGGAAACGGACAATTCAAGAGTCAGCCCATTTATAGAAGAAGCCCAGAAATCAGCAAAAGACTGGCTTCCTAAATTAAAAAAAGATATTTTGGAGTATGGAAAATCAGGGGGTTATCTGCCTAACGATTTTGATATGAACATACTGCTGCTCCCCCCAAAATCAGGGGATAAGTGGAGTTACTGGAACTCAAAAACAAGGGTTTTAAGCATGGGTTCTTGTGGATTTGATTTTTTTCCAAAAAATGAAAAAGTCATTGCTGTTCCGGCTAAAGCATATAACATAGCATTCCATGAGATATTAGGGCATGCCGCCCATCAAATTCATTCTGAAAATCTGCCATGCTCATTGAGATTTACAGAAGAAATAGGGATGATTACCCCAACAAAATCCACAACAGAGGGGGTGGCAATTGACAGGGAAAAGCAGGGTTATACTTTTTTAAGGGGCAAATTAAAGGAATTGGATTTGACTGAAGAGGATGTTGTGCTTCTGCAGGATAAAAATTATTTGCAGCATCAATCGAGATGTGAACTTATGCATTATGCTTTAACGAAAGACAGGGAATTGAGGGAAAAAGGATTTGATGGTTATGAGTATCTGCTGGGATTAACTAAAAACCCGGTTATGGCAAGAGTATTTAAATATGACTTCAATGAAGGATTTTTTGATGTTTGGAAATGGATAGGGCATACATTGGGTCCTATCCATTATGAAGGAATGGTAAACAAAACCAAAAAAGAGTTTGGTGAGGATTACTTAGAAAAGGAAAAGAAGGATTTCCATAAAGCCACACTAAAAGGGGTTTGGTCTTGGGAAGTTTATCCTGATGCTGTTGCTTATTTCTTAAGAAATAAGGAAAAAAGGATATAATCCTATCAAATTGCCTTTTCCAGTTTCTTAATTTTTTCCCACGTTCTAGCAAGCTTTCTGCTAGCTTCCTTAACAAGAAGCCTTATGAAAAAATAATTTACAAGGATTTTTCCTTTGTTGGCTATAGGCATCTCTAGCTTCTCTGTTGATGCAATTTCGCACACTATTCTCCTGCCGAATGTGATAATCCCTGTTTTTTTCCAGCCCGCGAGCTTTGCTTTGTTTATGAGTTCCTGCGCTTTCTGCAATGTTGAGCACGCAGCATGCAGGATGCACGGCTCCATTTTGAAATAGACTAATCCATGATGCTTTTTTGCTGAACTGCTTATTGCCTTTCTGAATTCTCTCGGGGAAATCTTTTCATGGCTCTTGAAAAGATACAAGCCCTCCTGCTTTTTTTCCTGCCCAACCATAAGCACAATCCTGCCTGAACAGCTTGAAGTTGTGTAATACTCTTTCCTGCTGTTGATTCTTTTGATGAGTTTTGAAATTGCCTTGTCAATATGCCCCTCATCCGACTTGTCCAGCTTTTTGAATTGCCCTTTCTTCAAGAACTCAAAATGTTTCATTTTTATTTTTTACTTCAAAACTAATCATCCTCTAATAAAATTTATATAGTTTAAAATCCTTTTTGAGAAATGAAACCAATTATTGCTACAACACTTTCAGGATTGTTTATAAAAAAATAGGCATGGGATACTGCCCATGTTCTATGGTATAAAAAAGCATCTAAAAAATTAAAGGATTTATCTGTTAATCAATGGGCAAAAAGAGAGGATTATTTTAAGGGAGTGGATGAAGTGATGAAAAGGCTTTATCCAAATTTAACAGACGAAAAACGGACAATAAAAGCAAGAAAGATGTTTTTTAGTTCTGTAGTAAAGAACATCAAACAGAATCCTGATTTTAAAAATAAAGAAATTGTGGATTATTTCAGCTCCCTGAAAAATAAATACAGATTAGCATTAATAACCACAAACACTAAACCTGCGCTTGAAAAAATATTATCAATAACACAATTCTTGGGCTTGTTTGATATAATTGAAACTTTAGAAGAAACAGAAAAGGATGATAAGAGGGCGGTATTTGACAGGTTTGTGAAAAAGCATGGCAAGCCAGTAATTTACATAGGAGGAGACAAAAAAGATAGTTATGATTACTGCAAGGAAAGAAATATTTATTGCATATTTGCCAATCTGGAAAATCAGGGGGAAATTGAGGGGATTAAATCAATCCCGAATCGGGGTGAATTAAAAGAAAAAATAGATTCCCTTTGATTCTCAAATTATCCTGTTTTCTATCCAAAAATTCCAGCCTATATTCCCTCTTCAGAAATTTTACTTCAAAATTTCTGCCCTTATGCCTGCGTCCTTGCACAACTTGCAGAAATTTTCAGCGTCTTTTTCAAGCTTGAAATGAATAGGAACAGCAAGAAATGGCTTCAGCATGGCTGCTGCCTTGACTGCCTCGTCAATACTCATTGCAAATGCGCTGTCAACAGGCAGCAATGCAATCAGCTTACTGCCTTTTTTTGCAAAGCCAGTAAGCTTCTCCATTTCAGGTATCAAGTCAGTATCGCCTGCATGATAAATCACAATTCCATTCAAGCTGACAAGATAGCCAAGCCAGCCCTCTGTTTTTTGATGAAACTGCTTTTTCATGTTGTATGCAGGAACTGCCTTTATTTTCACATTCCCCAGATTAAGCTCATCGCCTGCTTGCATAAGCTGCATGTTTATTTTTTGGCTGAGCTTTGTCACTGTAGATTGGCAGGCAGCATGGCACACAACAATGCTGCCGTCTTTTGCAATCTTGCTTAGGTCAGCGATGCTGCAATGGTCGTAATGGGGGTGTGTTATAAGAATGATATCTGCTTTCTCAGCTTCTTGTAAATTGTAAGGGTCAATGTAGATAATCTTGTCTGTTTTTATTTTGGAGGAGGAATGCCCGAGCCATGAAATTTCAACATTGTCAATTTTAAGAGCCATTTTTTTATTAATTTAAACACAATTTAAATCTTCTATTGCCTTTGCTGCCTGAAACATCCTTGCTTCTGCGAAGGCAGGAGCCATAATCTGCAAACCGGCAGGGCATGCGTTAATCTTGCCGATTGGCACGCTTATTGCTGAAATCCCAGCAAGATTTGCAGGAATAGTGAGTGCATCATAGCCATACATGTTTTCTATTGAAATCTTCTCCCCAATTTTGTGAGGCAGCCTTGGAACAGTGGCAGAAAGAATGATGTCGCATTCCTTAAATGCATTTTCAAAATCTTTCTTGATTAAAGACATTGCTTTCAAAGCCCTTCTGTAATACATGCCATGATGCTCTGCCTTTGAAATCTCACTCCCCCCAAGAATTCTTCTCAACACTTCTGGCCCGCAAACATCTTCAATTTTTTTGCCATACAATCTCCCTGTAAATTTTCTTGTGGCAGAGAAAAATTCAACGTAGCATATGGGGTAGTATGCCTGCACAGCCAAATCAACATGCCCGAGCTCAACCTGCTTGATTTTCCATCCCAAAATCCTGGCTTTATTGATTATAGAATCTATCTTCTCAAGAATCTTCTTGTCTGTTGTCAGATTATTTAATTCTTTGGAAATGCCTATCGTTATGTTTTTTGGGGTTTCCAGCAGCTCGTGATATGCATGAACCTTCTCATCAAATGTTGTCGCATCTTTTTCATCATAGCCCGAGATGATGCTTAATAAAAGGGCAGAGCCATAAATATCCTTGCTGAATGTGCCAATCTGGTCCAGGCTCATTGACAAATCGATTAAGCCATATCTTGAAACCCTGCCATAGCTTGGCTTTACTCCAATGACGCCGCAATGAGAGGCTGGATTTCTTATGCTGCCTCCTGTATCGCTTCCTAATGCAATATCACAGAACTCTGCCGCAACTGCTGCCGCAGAGCCAGATGAACTTCCTCCGGGAATCCTGTCCTTACATAAGGGGTTTTTTGCAGGTCCGAATGCAGATGTCTCGCCAGAACTGCCACAGGCAAACTCGTCCATGTTTGTCATGCCGATAATAACAGCATCTTCCTTTTTCAGTTTTGAAATAACTGTTGCATCATATCCTGCCTTGTAATTTTCAAGTGTTCTTGATGCGCAGCTTGCAGCCATGCCAGAAACATTTATGTTGCTTTTTACTGCTATTGCCAGCCCAGCAAGCTTTCCCGCCTTTCCAGCTTTAATCTTTTTGTCAATTTCCTTTGCATCCTGCAATGCATTCTTGTTGATTTCAAGAAAGGCATTTATCTCCTTATCCTCTTTTTTTATTTTTTCAAGAAACTGATTTAGGTTCTGCTCTGCTGTCAGCTTTCCATGCCTGATGAGTTGCAATTTTTCTTTCAGCATTTTACTTCCATTTTCCCCTCTCGGCTTTTATGAAATCTCCGGACTTGCTGGGCGCGTTTTCAAAGAAAAATTTTCTGAAATTTTTGCTTATTTTTCCCTTACCCTCTCCCCTGAACTGCCTTTTCCTTCTAACTTCAAAATTATCAGAGAGTTCCGGCTCAACTTTTTTCAATGCCTCTGCAAAAGAATCCATAACCTCTTTTGCCTGTTTCTTTATCTTTTCCCTCTCGTCTGGGCTTACCTTATGCCATAAAAAACTGTCCATTTTGTGAAAAAAGCTTAGAGATTTATAAATATATTCATAAAAATCACTAAAGAATAGCCTTGCATATCTTTTCTCTTTTCTGCTGTTATAATTCCTTTCTTCCCAAAAAAGAATGCTTATTTCTGCCTGAGGTAGAGCAATGCTGAAATTAATACAAGAATGCCTGATTCCACCCTGCCTCCGGGAAAGATGGTTATCACGCCGAGGGCAAGCAGCAGCCATTTCTCTGATTTTATCTGGGTTTTCTCAATCCTCTGCGCTGTAATCCAGACAAGCACTGCCAAAGCAAGCCAGATTATGCCATATGTAAGCAACGTGCCTGCGTTTATAACCTTGCCAGTATAATCTGCCAGCAGACTCGCCAGCTTGCTGCGCATAAAAATCACAAGCAAGCCGTTAAGCAGCAAAATCGCAACTGCAATGAATGCAAGGACAAAAGCAGCCCTGCTTTTCTTCTTTGGCTTCACTTCTTTTTTTGGTTTTGCTATTTTCCTTCTAGCCATGTTCTTGATAAGATTGTCTGTTTTAAAAATGTTTGCTTGATAAGTGGAGCGTTTTATGTTCTGAATTTATTTCTGCACTAATTTTGCCTTTTTAATCCTGAAAATCCCCGCATTGTTCTCATAGGAAATTTCTGATTCCAGAACTTGAATCTGCTTCTTGAAAAATGGCGCATCAAGGACTGTCGTTTCAATTTCTCCCCCTTCCCCCGCGGGATTAATTTGATATTTTTCCTTTAGAACTTCAAGTTTCCTTATGATTTCAGCATCAATCATTTCGCCAAGAAAGCTCTTGTCAAGGGGAAATGCGAAAATTCCCGAGATAATCACTTTGAATTTGTTTTTTACAAGTTCATTCAGGATTCCAATCTCATCTCTCTGCCATAAGGGATTTAGGCATTGCAATTTAAGTTCATCGCATAGTTTTTGAATCCTGCTTGCCTGATAAACAGATTTTATTGCTCCTGTCACTATGCCTTCAATTTGAAATTTGGCTTTTGCCTCGATTAATGCGTCTTTCAAATCATCAAGCTCTTTTTCCTTGATTCCCTTTGTTGTTTTCTGGACTAATGGCAAGCCAATGGCTTGTGCCTGCATTTTCGCAATATGGATGTTAGGCACATGGAACATGTAGCTTGCCTCATTTTGGGAAATGACATTGATTAAGCATGCAATCTCATGCTGTTGCATTGCTTTTTGCATTGCAAGGCAGGAATCCTTTCCGCCTGAAAATAATACTCCAAGTTTCATGTTACAGGGAGAAATCTAGGTTTTATAAATACATTTGGTTACGGTGTTGTTAATTAATCGGTTGTTTTGCTTACATTTTGTTCTCCTGTTAATTGCGGTTGATGTTTAATTGAGTTTAATAAAATAGTTTCCCAAGCATTTCCCCTAACTCCAATACCCCATCTTTCAGCAGGGGTTAATTTATCCTTAACACCTTTTCTCACGAAATTATGAAAAGTCTTAAAGCCATCCGCATATGTCTGAGTTTCATTAATTCCCCTTCTGACTTTATCAAATTCTTTCTGATGCCCGTTTAAATTTTCTATTTCATTATTGTTAATCTCTTTTCTATGTCCTTTTATTGAAGTAAATTTAACCTTCCTTTCGTTGCCCCAATTCCTAAAAGTCTTACGAACTCCATCTTGATAACCTGCATAGCCATCAACTATAATCTGAAATGGGATTTTACCATTCTGTTTATATGCTTCCATCATTACTTTCTGTGCGTCTTTGCTTTTTCTTGAATGTCCTGATAACTTAGAAGCCAATAAAAACTTAGTTTGCTTATCCATTACATTCCATTTATATTCGTAATCTGCTCCTTTCTTTCTATTGCCTTTTTTCGTTCTTACCATTGTTTCGTCTGCGTTCCATACATTTCCCTGACTTTGTGGTTGTATTGTCTTTTCATAAGTTTCCATCAACTTACTGAATTTCAAAACCCAATTTCTTATAGTAATATGAGAAATTGATAAACCATAAAATTCTTTGAATTGTGCTGAAATGTCACGATAGCTTAAACCTCTGTAAAAGCAATCCATTGCTAAACAAACTAATTTAGCATTACCCTTAATCTTTGGGATTGGACTTAATACAAATTTCTTTTTACACTCTTGGCAGTTGTATCTTTGCTTATTTCCTAATTGTGTTTTTCTTACTCCAAACTTAATTATATTTTTTGAAGCACAATAAGGGCAACAATCATTAAGAGGTTTTTCTATCATTAAATCTAATTCTTTCCTTATTGGATTTTGTTCTACTTCATAACTCACTTTTAGCTTCTCAAATAATAAAATGGCTTTAATGTGTTTGCAATATAATCCTTTTCCCTTACATCTTCTTTCAAAGTCTTGGCACTCACAGGAATAGCTATCTATGTGAGTAACTTTGTATTTCTTATTGCTATCAAACTGCGATGAAACAAGATAAGTAAATTCATCTAAAAGCTGTGGCTCTCCTTTCTGTAAGATAGCTTCGGCTCTCTTGCTTCTTTTGTCTGCAAATTCTCTTATTTGGGGTTGGTCTATTTGTATCATTTTATATATGGTTGTATATAATTGTATATGAATTATAAGAATAACTACTATTTAAACCTTTCTATATATGAACATAGATAATTATAGATGAAAACACAAACATTTAAATATTAGCGATTTTTATATATAACTATGGAAGAAAAAGAACAAGAAAATAAAGAGGGAAAATTGAAATTACA